>JAFYPD010000019.1 GCA_017547685.1 Peptococcaceae bacterium | reverse complement strand
GCCTGTGCGTCATCGAACTGCACATGGGTGTAAACATTCAGCGTTACGCTGATATCCGAATGACCCATGATATACTGCAGGTGCTTCGGATTCATCCCGGACTTTGCCATATTGGAACAGAAGGTGTGTCTGCATACATGAGGGGTTACTTTGGGCATCTGGATGCGGTAGATCTTGTTGTACTTCTCGACAATGTGCTGCAGGTATTTCTCCCAGTGCAGTGCAACCATCGGTCTGTCGTTCTTGTCCAGGAACAGGAATCCGGCGTGTCCATCCACCATCGGCTCTACCTTCGGTGCTACACGCTTGGCAAGAATACGGCGGAAACACGCCACAACTTCCTCGCTCATCGGCACATAGCGGATACCTTTGTCTGTTTTTGGTTCTTCAATCACATACTGCATCTGTGCAGTACGCTGTAACTGATGGTCTACCTTGATACGCATTTCTCCAAACTCGATTTCTGAAACCGTCAGCCCACAGAACTCTGAAATACGAAGCCCTGTGTGAAAAAGAATATAGATTGCATCATAGTATCTGCTGAAATGCTTATCTTCCTGAATAAACTTTAACAAATCTCTCTGCTGCTTTCGGGTAATCGCTTCTCTAGTAACAGAGTCATTGACAATGACGGATGCAAGCTCAAATTCAAATGGATTTTTACGAAGCAGATCATCGTCTACCGCCATCTGAAATGCTGGTCTGAGAACTCCCCGGATAGAATGAATGGAACTGTATCCCCGCCCATCAATCTGTTGGAGCTTAATCAACCATGCCTTTGCGTCTGACAAACGCACCTTATCAATTCGCAGATTCCCAAAACTCTCTTTTTTCAGCATATTTATGACCGTTTTATATCCGGCAACCGTATTGTGACGAACTCCTGTTTTCAATGAAACATACTTTTGTACCAGTTCCAAAACAGTATAGTTGCCACCGTTTGTCACGATACGGTCAAACAAATCCGCTTCAATCTGTTTTTCTTTCTCACGCAGGGAAGGCTCCCGCTTCTTCCCTTTTGGCATTGGGTCATTCTTGTCCAAACGCCAACTGTATACATTTTTCTCTTTTCCGTCCTCATCAATATAGCGGAACCGATACCTCCCATCTTTACGCTGGTACTCGCCCTCTCGTAAAATCCGATTACGGTTATCTCGTCTTTTCTCACTCATCGTGAACTCTCCTTTCAAAAAAAGAGAGCCAGACTTGCACTCTTATCATAGCACAAATCCAGCTCTCCGCATAGTTATATCATGTGAAATCGGTAAATCTGTCAGCTCTTTTTACACAGCAGTAGCCTGATCCAGATACCTCTCAAATTTCTCACGCTTAATGAGGGCACGATTGCCGTTCATCACATAAAAATCCTCATTGGGATGTGTGTCAATAAGCGTTCTCAGTTTTCCTTCGCCGATATGATAATATCTGGCAGCTTCTTCAATGGTAAGCGTATATCTACGCCATACCGGAATATCTGAGTAATTTTTTTCTTCAACATTCATCTTATTATTCGCCATAGGCAGTTATCCTCCATAACTATCGTTGTCGCAGCATTCGCCAAATAGATACGCAAGCGTATCCGCTTGGCTCATTGCCTGCGCACATGAAAATAACCAGACAGAGGGTGTCGGCAACGAAGTCCGGCAACGGGCTTCAAAAGACCTTGCAAACAATCTCAATCTGGCACTACTTACTATTTATGCTTTTCTTTTATTTTTCTGTTGTTTTGGTTGTTATAAGGGAAAATCCCGGAAATAAGGGATTTTCCCCGGCTAATGCCCTGCAACCGGCTCGGCAACGGAATAGCAACAGGGGGTGCAACGGGCTGTCATTTTCAGAATGGAAGCTCCATCTGTTCTGTGACCTCCACAAAACCGTCCATCGTTTTTTCAGGCGGGTTGCATAAGTCCGTTGCCGGGTTTTCACGCTCCCAGCCCTTTTGTCTGCCATATTCGGAAAACATTCTTGGGTTCGGGAAGTACCGCCAGCCGGTAATGCACTGGTTCATTATCTCGTTGATTTCCCGGATTTCCCATTGCTTCGGTTCGTCAAAGGCATGGTTCAAGGCTTCCTTGTAGAGCTGCTTGGAACAAACCATGTTCCCGGTGTACTTATCAAGATACGCCTGTATCATCCCGGCTTTGGTGTCCTCCGGCATGAAATCCCGCTGGTGTTCTTTGAGATACCGCTGCATGGCGGGGCTGAACGCCAGCTTGAAACTGCCGCTTCGGTAAATCTCCATCGCTTCTGCCCACATCTGCCCGATATAGGCTCTGGAAGCGGCTTCATCCTCCAAAATGTGAACCTCGGCTTGCTCCGGGTACACCATGACCGGGATAAAGCGGCGGTTGCCGGAACGGTCAAGGGGAAGGAAGTCGAGGGCATTGGAAGTGCCGCCAAACACGCATTGTCTGGGGCGGTCTGCCGGGTGGGTTTCATAGGGTATCTTGTAAACCTCTTTCTGCCGGCTTAAAAATGACTTGATTTCCTCAATGCTCTGGGGCGGCTGCATGGCGTTCATGGTGGTTTTTAGTTCTTGCTGCGTCTGCGGCTGCAAGCTCTGCCATTCGCTGTTCAAGCTGTATCACATCCTTTCCGTAGTCCGTAATCAAAACCGCTTTTTCCTCTGTCTCCCCGAACAGCAGCACATCCAGCAGATATTCCACTTGTGCTTGGTTCTGTAAGACTTCCACAAACCGGGGATAAAAGGCTTCCTCCGGGGAGTGCGGGGCATAGTTTGTTCTCCATGCCATAAGCAAGTGAAAATAATCGGCAAGAATACGGAAGCAGCGGCTCTTTGCTTCCTGAAACTGCTCCTCCGGGGATTTCTGCCGGGGCTTGGGCTTTTTTGCCTTTCCCGGCGGCTTCCAGTCCTCATAGGAAAGCCCAAAGTCATTTGCCAGTTGTACGGCGGCTTCTTTCTTTCCCAGCCCATACAGGGCGGCAGCAAAATCAATCACATCCCCATCCGCACCGCAGCCGAAGCAGTGGTAACGTCGATCCAGTTTCATACTTGGGGTTTTATCATTATGGAGCGGGCAGCAAGCCATCCCGTTCCTGTTTGCATGGATTCCGTAATGCTCCGCAGCCTGTCTTGTTGTGACGGACTGCTTCACAGCTTCAAATACATTCAAATCTATCCCTCCTTAAAAAAAAGCACCTGACATTCTCTGATTGAAAATGGCAAGTGCCTGTTAAAGTTCCATATCCTGTTGTCTGTGTTTTATCTGTGCCGGGGCAGTTCTTTGTGCTTTTTTCTCGTCCGCCTTATCCTGCAAGACTTCCTTGATAGGCTGCTTCTTGGGCGGCTCCTTGCTTTCCTCTGTGCCGGGAGTGGCTTTCCGTACCCAGTAACGGATGTCCCGCAGCTTTTTCAAATCCTCCTGTACATCGGTTAACGGTACTTTCAGCTCTGCGATTTCGCTGAGAAGTATTTCCTGCTCCTGTTGCAGCTCCTTTTTGGTTTTATCCTTATCGTC
This sequence comes from Peptococcaceae bacterium, assembly GCA_017547685.1. Taxonomy (GTDB): domain Bacteria; phylum Bacillota; class Peptococcia; order Peptococcales; family Peptococcaceae; genus UBA7185. The sequence continues at coordinate 64,307 of JAFYPD010000019.1, read as the reverse complement.
CGGGTGCTTGGCAAGGTAGGCGGCGGCTTTCTCATACCGGGCAACCTCCGGGTGTTCCTGTTTGAATTTCTCCTTCGTTTTCTTAAAAAATATCTTCTGGTACTTCTCATAGACAGGCTTACATTCCTTGCAGTCTGTCCGGCTGGCAAGAATCCAGTCAATTACTTTGCTGCGGGCTTCCTTTGGCTTCATCTGACTGCGGTAATCGGCTGCTGATTTCCCGGAAGATTCCAGAAAGGCTTCTAAGTCCTCCACAGTGGAAAGCCCCTTTTGCCGGAGATAGGACAGGGCTTCTCTGACTGCCTTTAAGTCTTTGGAAGTCCCCCGGTTCTGCCCAGCCCTTGTCCAGTCCTTTCGTATCTCCATATATTTCATCAGAAGATTGGGAAGAAGTGTCGCTTCCTCCTTCCTGTGGGTGATTGGATGAGGTGGTGGTTTGCCACCGCATTTTGGGCAAGAGAAAAGCAGGAAACCGTTCAATGATTTCCTGCTCGGTGGTGCCGGTGGGCGGCTAATGTTTAGTTAATCAAAATAGAATAGTTCTTCAAACTTCTTGTCAAGGGCAATACATAAAATGAGTGCAAGTTTGGCGGTAGGGTTGAACTGACCTGTTTCAATCGAACTAATGGTGTTGCGGGAGACACCTACCATTTCTGCCAATGCCGCCTGCGATAGATTTTTTTCAACACGGGCTTCTTTGAGATGATTTTTAAGTGTCAATTCACCATTCATAGAGCTACTCCAAACATACTGCAAGCAACCCCAATTAAAGCTAAAATAGTCGTAAAGCTCGCAGCAATCGATAAAAGCAAAAACACCTTACTCTTTTTGAATCTCCATTCTATAAATGTTTCTCCTGCAAGATATCCCAAAAACATTGCACGCACCCCATAGTCAATCTCGCTCTTGGTAATTATAGCAAGAAGCGCAATTATGACAAACACGAAACTGAACATTGCTTGACCAATCAATCTCCCTTGATTTTTCATCTGTTTCGTTCCCTCATCAATGCCAAGCATACCTTCTTTTTGCGCCTTTGACAAAATATCTTCTTTTTTCATAAATTCATCTCCTTACTTGTTATCGCCAAGTGTACTTGGTATCTTCAGAATAGCATTAACAAGTTTACTTGTCAATAGATTGTGCAAAGTTTTCTGTGCAAACTTTGCGGGCGGCATATTCGTAAAGGGGTAGCTGGCTTCTCACGTTCCAGCAGTTTTTTCAATAGTTCCTGCGTGTCCTGCCTGTGAAAAATGAGTTTCAACAACAGCATGACATCATCATCTGTCAGGCGTTCCGGCTCTTGCAGAAAACTTTCCAGCATACCGCCACGGGTACAGAGCCGGTGCGTCCGTTCCTTTCGGGTAAGCTGCTTTAGCTGGTGCTGCAATGCCTTTTCATCATTGATGGCTTTCCGCAGTTTCTTTTCGCTTTTCTCCAGCTCCCGGTTTAGCTTTTCCAGCTTTGAGGTATCAGGCAAGGGCAGCGTCCTCCTTTCCCGGTATCAGCACATAAATCCTGTTTGGTTCTCCAACGCCCTGACGCACCCGCATGATAAGTCCGGCAGTTTCCAGTTCATTCAGAGAACGCTTGACCGTCATGGGACTGCGGGACAGGACTGCGGCAATGGCTGTGACAGGGAAGCAGACAAACAGGATTCCGTTCTCGTCCTCCTGTCCTTTGGAGAGCATAGCGTCCAGCATCCGGCAGTACATGACCTTTGCGGTGCTGCTGACTGGAAATCCTGTCAACGCTCTGGGAAATGGCATACAGGGCGGCAAGGGTGTGTCTATCGTCATAAATTCAAAATTCATTCTGTGTGTTCCTCCTTTTTCTTTGCTCGTTTGGATAAATAACGGGGGCAGTCAATCACAACCGCCCGGAAGCTCTGCCTGCACCCATGCTGGCATTTCCGGCATAATTCGTTGTAAGTGACACGCCCCCGGTCATTGAGGTAAAAGGAAAGCTCATGCTTCCTCTTTTTGCTCATTCTCGGCATATTGTGTTTCCTTCCGTTTTCGTGTATGGTTTCGGGGCGATTTTCGGCAAAATTACAGCCATAGAGCCGCCTAAAATCTCCCGAAGTATCATCGATAGGGTAGACTATCCCCCTATCAGATTGTCGTGTTTCGGTATCATTTCGGTGTCAGTTCGCCAGTTCTCCCCGGTGTCGTTCCTCCCCTGAATCTCACAGCGGCGTATCGCTCCCGTTGGTACGCTCGTTTCGGTCAGGGTTCCTCCACATCCCTGCCAAAAGTCATGGCACTACATCGCCGGGGAAGCATATCCCACACAGGCTGGTCATTCGATTGGAATAATCCATCGATGAACTACCTGTATCATAGAACATTTTTGTGCCCTGTGCCGTATGTCCACAAAGTAGGAATTAGGGGTAAAAATCAGAAATTTCCACGATTGCGGAAAGTGTGATATAATCCAGTTAAGCGGAAGCAATGAAACCGCCGGAAAGGAGCGTGCGCCCATGAAAGGAGCGACAAGCATACAGGAACGCCTTTGGGAACTCCGCAAGGACAAAGGCTTAAATCTGGAAGAGTTGTCAGAGTTGACGGGTATTTCCAAATCAGCTCTTGGCAGTTATGAGAAAGAGGATTATAAGGAAATCAATCATGGCAACCTTATCACGCTGGCAGACTTCTATGGGGTTTCCATTGATTATCTGCTGTGCCGGACAGAGAACCGGGAGCAGATCAACACGCCACTAACAGAGCTGCATTTGAATGATGAGATGGTTGCTCTCCTGAAAAGCGGTCGGATTAACAACCGTCTGCTCTATGAGCTTGCCACACATAAAGATTTTATCAAGTTTCTTGCGGACATTGAGATTTATGTGGATGGGATTGCCACCATGCAGATTCAAAACCTCAACGCCCTTGTCGATACCGTCCGGCATGAAATCATTGAACGGTATCGCCCCGGCGAAGATGACCCGCATTTGAAAGTGTTGCAAGCCGCCCATATCAGCGATGATGAATATTTCAGTCACATGGTGCTGGACGACCTCAACCTCATTATCCGGGATATTCGGGAAGCCCATAAAAAGGACAGTGAGAGTGCGCCCCAGACCACCGTTGCCGATGAACTGAAAGAAAAGCTGGAAGCGGTCGAAAATTTCAAGGGTAGCCGGGATGAAAAGCTGGTTGTTCTTTACTGCAAGCAGCTCGGTATCAACTATAAAAATCTGTCAGACGAAGAATTTCGCTGGCTCATTCGGATTCTACAAAAATCAAAGAAAACAGGAACGCCTATCAGCCAGAGGAAAAAACGGTAAAGAAAAACCGCTGTTGCATGGTTTGTTGGCTTCCATGTAGCAGCGGTTGGTGCTATACTTATTCAGTTAAAATTTCAAAGCGATAAAGTGGAATTTATCTTAGAAATTACAGCAATGTTATTTTGATAAACTTTCAAGAATTGAAATATCATGCTTATCTTTATCTCTTAATTCATAACCTGAATGGAAAACTTTTTGGCCTTTTAAGGATATACAAGGAATTGTTTTTCCTTCAAAAAAAGCACTACCAAAGTAATCTTTTTCAAACTCATACCAGCCACCCTCTAAATCAGCTTGTTTTGAAGTTCCATCCTCATTTAAAACGAACGGGTGAATGTCTAAGTAACCAAGTTCATCACTATATAACTCTATTCTAACCGGTTTCCAGTCTGTATCAATTTTATAGCCCAGATTCAAAAGCACATTTAACAATTTTTCCGTATGTTGAGCATCAAAATTTATATCTATATCTCTATGAATTCTTGTTTGTTTACCAGCTAAAATATCTACACCCCATCCGCCATCCAACCAGTATGTAATTCCAGTATTTTCGAATAATTCTATTACTTTCATTAAATCTTCTTTTGTTGTTATTTCTTTTCTACCCATACAAAGTCTCCTTTACAACTTCTAATTTGTAATAATCATTCTACCATATCGTTATGAATAAATCATCTCATGCAAAACAATTTCTTCTGCCCGGTTGTGAATGTTATTGCAACGCTGCACCCATTCCATTTGACAGGTACGCTTCAATTCCTCGGTCACGCCCTCGGTAGCTTTCATCTGCTCCATGATGGTGTCTAACCGTTTCTGTGCCTGTTCGTTCAGGTCTGCAAGATATGTCCACAATTCCCCGGTCAGGGTCAATGTCTGTAATCTGGCTGGGTGGACTTCTCTTAAATATTCCCGGTGCATCCGTCCGTACTTTCCGATGGGGCGGTGTTCCTCCGGCAATTTCAAGTCCGGGATGTAGTAATCTCCAATCAGAGTATAATGCAGTCCATTCTTTTCATCATAAATATGTTTCTTTAATTCGCTCATTTTTTTATTCTCCTCATTCTGGTCTGTTGTTTCTGCAAGTCTGACTCTCCAGAAATATTGGTAAATCATTGGTAAAATTGAGAATGGAACACAAGAACTGCTATTTATAAAAGTATTTAAGACGATTTAAGACTTTTTCTCACGAACAGTAAATCCTGCCGTGGCAGATAAAAAGTATCTTAATCATATTTGAAGTGCCTCCTAAAATGCTGTGTTTTGCTCTGATTTTCCGAGTATATCAGAGCTTATTTTTATCCCCCTGCTCTGTCACAGAAATCCGAAACGAGGAAACTGTGGCAAATTGATGCCCTCAATCGTAGTAAAAACGTAGTAGAAATCGAGGATACTTACTACCGTAGTATTCTTGAATATTCTACCATATAATATTCATTGTCATATGTTCTTTGATTTCTTGCCATGCTGCTTTTCTCCTATTCTTGTATTGATGATATATCATAATCCTTGAGAATCGGTTGTCAATATTTATTGTACAACAACATATCTAAATACATATCCAGTCTTGCATTGATATATCCTGCAAACAGATTTTCCATCGCGGAAAGATTATGTTTTACATAATACTCATCAAATGCATTGTAGTAGGCAATTCTATCTGTAAACTTAATGTCGATAGGCGGAAACCCTGCTTTCATCAACTCAAGATTTACAAGCAGTCTTCCGGTTCTGCCGTTACCGTCAATGAAAGGATGGATGCCCTCAAACTCGATATGAAAACGAGCCAGTTTTGTTACGATATGCTCTGTACTTTCAGCAAAATCACGCAACAACTGTTCCATCTTCGGTTCAATAAGATACGGCTGCACAGGTTCATGCTGTGCGCCCATAATTCGAACAGGAACTCTGCGGTAGACACCACGGTCTTCTTTCTTATCGGCAAGGACGAGATAGTGAATCTGTTTGATGATACTCTCATTAATCGGAACATTATCTTTCACAAGTTCACTCACAAAATCAAATGCTTCTTTATGACCGACTGCCTCCATGTGGTCCTTTAATGGTTTCTGGTCAATTGTAAGACCTCGGAGTACCAGGTCTGTTTCTCGCAGGGTAAGTGTATTTCCTTCGATGGCATTAGAGTTGTATGTGTATTCTACGATAAACTCCTCATTAAGCCTTGCTGCTTCGCCCGCTGTTAAAGGTCTTCTGCCGTCCAGTTCAACCTTTTTACGGTCGATTTGCGCCAAAAGGCTCTCCTTTGATTTGTAACGACCATCGGGAGGTTTCCTTGCATCCACAGGAATTTTCCAACCGCGTCCTTCCTGGTACGCACCCGGAATTTTCCCCTCAGAGCAAAGAACTCGGATTCTTCTATCAGAAATGCCCCATTTTTCAGAAGCCTGTTTTACTGTCATAAACATAGACTATCCCTCCAATCTAAGATATAGTATACCACTTAACGGAATAATATCAATAACATCGGAATAACATTTGACAAAATAACGGAATAATGAAAAAACTGTTTTATTCCCAAAAAGCACCTGCAATGCTGCATGGTGCCTTCCCCTAACTGCATAGCCGGTTGGATGAACAGTTTCATCCGGAACGACCAAATGCCGTTTGGTGTTCCGGCATCACATATATCTGGACGATAGACGGATTCGTCTATCTGACCAGCATTATGGACTTATATTCCAGAAAAATCATTGCCTGGACACTTTCCAACACAAAGGATATGCCACCCAAGCCAGTTCTCAATATGGATATGGACGAGTTTCGCACAATGCAGACCCTTATGGTAAAGGTAAAAAACAGGCGAAAGCAATCAAGAAGATACAGGAAGTCACACTTCCGAATCTGCGACAGCAGCTTGCGGAAACAACGGGTATTTTCAAAGGCAAGGAACGAAAGGCTCTGGAAAAACAGATACAGCAGACCGAAACCGAGCTTGCTGAAAAACTAGATAAACGCCCCGATATTCTCACCGATGACGGTTATCCTGATGTACAGGCGTTTATGAAAACTTACCGTAAAGCAGAGGCTATTGTGGCACAGTATAACCAAGACCTTGCAGAATGGGAGCAGGCAGTTAAAAACGGACAGAAACCTGCCGAAAAACAGCACAGACCGCCCGAAAGACAAAGTGTGCGTAACAGGCTCAGACAGCTACAGGCAGAGGGCAAACAGAACGCTCCGCCGAAGCAGAGAAAGAAATCCCAAGACAGGGACAGATAATCACGACATACGAAATCATCACCGCAGGGCGACCTGCCTTGCGGATTTACAGATATAGTCGATTGGCTGAGAAATACGCATTCGCACCACAAAAAATCGAAAAAAGTCAAGATTATTTTTGCAAATTTTTCAAAAAGCATTTTCATTCTTGAAAATACAGTGGTATAATATATATATAAGGGATTTCCTTTCTATTCGAGCTTTGTTTGGCGACAATCGGGGTTGCGTTTTTGGGTGCGTCAGCTTCGGTTGGTGCACTTTTTAATTTTATAAGGAGGACTTAAGATGAAAAAGATTTTAGCACTGATGCTTGCTTCGATTATGCTGATGTCGCTGTTTGGCTGCAGCGGTGGTGAAGATACTCAATCTCAGGCAGACAATAATCCAAGTAGTCAACAGGAAGAAAACGGAAGAAGTAAAGCCACGGAATTCACATTTGAGCTGGCTGCAGAAGAAGAGCGTATAGTTGAAAATCTCGTCTTCGATGAGGATGTAACAATCAGCGGAGATTTTGGAACTATCGTTTTTGAGAACTGCGAATTTAACGGTGATATTATCAATGCCGCAGAACAGTTTACCAGAGTAATTCTTCCTGATGGAACAACCGTAAACGGTAATTGTGTGTTCAAAAACACAACCAGAGAAGCAACAATGGACACTCCTATGCCTAAATTTATCAGTCCTAATACATTGAACATTGTATGTGAGGACTGCATTGGTTCATGTGTCCTGGATGGCACCGAAGATAACATTATATTCAACGGAGAAACATACTCCATGGCTGATGTAGAATTCTTTTACGATGCCAATACAAACGAACTTGTTCCTTATGAAGGCCAGGAGGCATCTGTACTCTTTGTTGGTCAATGGTGGGAAAATGGAGAAAAGATATTGCAAATGTTTTGTGAATGATTGGGAAATAGTATAATACCGAAATAGAACGGTACTATCCATTATGAACAGAAAAGCGATAAAAACAAGGATAACATACCTCGTGAGGTAGGGGGTTTGCATCTAAAAGCGTTACAATTGTATCGACATTCAAAAGTGCGAAGATACCGTTGAGAGTATCTTCGCACTTGCTTTATATAGTCGAAATTTTATGGTTGAAAAAGCCTTTGCTTCAAGGCTTTTGGAGGATTTTATTAAAACCATGTGAGGGTTAATAACCACTTATAAAATTGTGGTTTTCAAATTGAAATTGGCTTAACTGTTTTCTGCAATCCATTTCTTTGACCAGGCAAACAATGTTTCGGACATCAAATTGAAATCAACCACACTGCCCTTTTTCAAATTCAAGAAGGTTTCGATAATGACCCGTTCATCAGGAGATACAACTTGAAGCAGCTCTTTTTGATGGCTGATATAGTTTCCTGTTTGTTTGAAAGCAATTGCCTGCACAACGAAAGAAGCAGATTTATACAGTCCTCGTAAAATATCTTCACTTTTTTCATACAGCATATTGTGAACACAGCCATGGAATATGTTGCAGGCACCGATTTTGATTGCTCTGTACACAGCGCTTTCGTCAACGGCCAGTAAAACTTCATCAAGGCTTCCCTGAATTGGCGTGGTGTCATGGCAAAACTGGAAAAGATCCGATGGCTCCCAATTCATGATTTCCTCTTTACCAGAAAAGAAACCGCAAATCAGTGCTCTGTGGGGCAAGGTATCCAGCATGGCATTATAAGTTTGAATATCTGTGGCAGCTAATTCATCAAGAATTACAACAACATCAATGTCGCTTGTTTCTGTTGCTTCACCACGGCCATAGCTGCCCTGCAAACCAACAAACCACACTCGGTTTTCAAATGTGACATTTAACTTCTGCAAAAAGTCATTCATCCAGGCAGTAATATCTATCATCTTAATCACCTCGTTAAATTCAAATTTATCGCAAATTCATTATAGAAAACATATTACAGAGCCTTTCCGCCAGACACTTTGATGACTTGTCCCGTAATCATTCTTGCCTGCTCACTTGCCAGGAATAAAATAGTTTCAGCAATATCTTCCGGCTGAATTAATTTTCCCATTGGAATTAACGGAATAACTGTTTTTTCAAACTCTTCATCAATCCAACCTGTTTGAGTTGGACCGGGTGAAACACAATTCACAGTAATTCCGTACTGTGCCACTTCAAGAGCAATACTGCGGGTAAGTGCTTCTAAGGTTGCTTTGCTTGCGCCATACGTAATCTGACCTGCAAAAATTTGTGCTGCATCAGTAGAAATATTGATAATTCTTCCATAATCACCACGATGTTTGATAAACTCTCTTGTCATTAAAACGCTTCCGCGAACATTGACTGCAAATGTATTATCGATTACATGTTGGGTAATTGTTTCTATCGTGTCGCAACCAGTTTCATCATCTGCTGCTGCGTTATTCAGCAAGATATCAACTCGTCCGTATTTATCTAGAACTGTAGAATAGATTTCTTTTACGGCTTCCTCATTAGAAATATCACTTTCTAAAATAATATAATCGGCACCCATTTCCTTGAGTTTCGTTTCCACAGCATCTGCATTTCCTGCATTTGCCCCGTAATATCTGTCTGCGCCATTTCTATCCGTCTTAGATGCATCAAATGGTCTGAATACTTTCTTATATACCAAAACCACCTTTGCTCCTTCACGGGCAAAGGCCAGTGCTGTTGTTGCCCCTATTCCCCAGGGGTTATTCGCTCCTGTAATGATGGCCACTCTGTCTTTCAGTCCGTAATTAACCATGTATATCAATCCCCCTCCCGATCTGTATGAAGGTTATCTATTACATATTTGTATTTCCCGAAGTTATATTGTCGTTTTTTCTGGGTAATCATGCCGTAATGAATCGCTTCGACAGGGCAGTTTCCGATACATGCCATACAGTGGGTGCAATGGTCGCCCCAGACAGGTTTTTTATCTTTTATTGTAATATTATTGAGCGGGCAGAGCTTTGCACATTTGCCGCAGCCTACACAAACATCTTTTGCATAGAAATCGTCTGCCTTGAGTTTTAATTTACACCAGAGCGGAGTAAACGGAACTGTGACTAAGATTTCCCACAGCTTAACCTTTCTTGCCTCCAGTCTGCCGCCTGATTCTATTGTATGAACGATCTCGTCCAGCTGATGGTATGCATTTATAATTCTGTTCTCGATTTCCTCGATTGTCAGCATTGGATAGGAATCATTGGCTACATAATTTCTTGGCAGTTTCACTTCTGCATGCCCTTTATAACGTTTCCCTTTTTTTATGAACATCCATTTTGCAAGAAGACCGGAAATACCACAATATCCACCGCTTGTGAAGATAAAATATATATCTTTGTTTCCTGTGAATTTCAGCTTTTTCAGATAGTTTGCCATAAACATAGGCATTTCACATACATAAACAGGAGCACAGATGATATACGGTTTTTCAGAATACAGCGGTGTATAATCATGTTCTCTTACGCGGTTCAGAATATTAATACATTCATCATTCAAACGTTTTGCCACCTCTTTCGCAACAAACTCTGTATTGCCGGTTGCCGAAAAATATAATATCATAGGAAACCCTCCTGTACGAAGTTTTAAAGTTCTTCTATTGTATGAATTTGTATCATCGTATCAAACCATGTTATGTAATCTTATTTGACAGTATTATAGCATAATACTGCGCCTTATGGCTACTGTGCAGAATTATAGGCACAGCATTGCTCTCCCCATAGAAAATCGGTATATTCGGTGGAATTGACGCTGTTAAGCTGCTTTGTTACAATCAGATTAAGAGATTTATTGGTGAAATGGGGTTTTATTATGACGCAGACGAGATTTTCCTATGTGCAGATTGGGGCAAAAGATTATAAAGCGCTGGCGGAGTTCTATGCAAAGGCGATGGGGTTTGTTTCCTGTGAGGATCGCGGCTGGCTTTGCGGAAAAGAAGGTGTATGCCTGGCGGCTCCCGGTTTTAAAAACGGTAACGGGCCGGTATTCGGGTTTGTTCCGGCATCAGACGGCAACGCGGCGCACATTAACGATGCAGGGTTTGCCCATACCTGTTTTGAAACAAAGGATGTAAAGGGTGCAGTAAAACATTTTATCAAATGTGGCGGCACAATTCATTCCACCATGAAACATCCAGAACAGCATCCGTGTGTGTACTGTAAAGATCCGGAAGGCAATGTGGTGGAGTTTCATATCCCATTCCCTTCTGAAAAATCCATCAGGGCGTATCTGAAAACAGCGGGCAGTCTGTTAGGGCTGATGCCTGAAAAAAATCTGCGCCAGGGTGATGCAGCGGGCGTATTAACGTTTATTCATGTGAATCTCATCTGTCTGGACTGGGAAAAGCTGTGCGGTTTCTACCGGACGGTATTTGACTGCGTAAATTCCGGCAAGCAGAAAGATCATCAGGGCCGTTATAAAGAACAGGTTATCGGGGTGCCCGGCGTACATGTTGCAGGGCAGCATGTACTGCTTCCGGGTTTTCAGAAAGACTATCCGACTCTGGAGATTTTCACCTATTCTGTGCCGGGCAGAAAACAGCCGTGCGATGAAAACGCATGCGGAATTAACTGCATCGGGTTTTCCTGTGAACATCCAGAAGCTGTGGCCGAACAGATTACCTCTGCCGGCGGTTTTGTTAACGACAGAAAAGAAAGCCATATTCTCGCCGGCGATTTGCAGAATGGCCGAATCCTTCTGCGCCGGAAATAATTCAGAATACCGCAAAAATGCTGTAAAACACCAAAAAAGCAGGCTGGGAGAAAAACAGAACGCATTCTGTTTTATCCCAGCCTTTTCCTGTAATCTATTCGTTTGTTTTCGCCCATTCCGGCAGTGCTTCAAAGCTTCGATGCTCCCCTTTGTACGGGAATGTAATCCGGCAGGAAAACAGCATTGGTTCGGTTTCTCTGGCTCTTGAACCGTATTTATGATCACCGACTAACGGAAAATTGCGGCTGGAAAACTGCACGCGAATCTGATGGCTGCGGCCGGTATAAAGCCGGATATGCACCAGTGAATGTTTTTCAGAGGCACCCTTTTCGTCTGCAGTTTCGTCAACCCGGAGCCGTTGAAAGGTCAGCCGTGCTTTTTTTACCCCTTTGCGTTCGCGATTTACCACAAACACTTTATTCTTTTTGGCATCCTTCCACAATAAATCTTCCCAGTCACCGGCTTCCGGCGGCACGCCGTGCACCATGGCCGCATATTCTTTTATCATGGCGCCGTCCTGGATAACACGGGATAATGCGGCTGCCATAGATTTCGTGCGGGCATAAACCATCACACCGCCCACATTCAGATCCAGCCGGTGCAGCGTAAAAATTTCACCGCCCAGCGTTTCTTTTAAGGCCGCAGGCAGTTGACTTTCTGAGTCTATCCCTACTGGTTTTATACAAACCACAATATCTTTATCGGAATATAAAATCTCCATAGAGCACCTACCGCAGTGCTGCAATGGCAGCAGCGCGGTCCGGCTTGCCGAACACGGCAGAGCCAGCCACCAGCACGCTGGCCCCGGCTTTGGTCACCAGCGGTGCAGTTTCAGAGGTAATACCGCCGTCCACCTGAATCAGAGGCTGTACGTTCTGTTCTTTACACAGTTCCATTAAACGTTCCAGTTTCGGCACGATATTGATAAATTTCTGCCCGCCGAATCCCGGGTTGACACTCATCAAGAGAACCATGTCCAGTTCCGGCAGAATGTAATCCAGTACGCTCAGAGAGGTGGCTGGATTCAGTGCCACACCCGCTTTCTTCCCTGTGGCATGAATGGACTGAATGGTGCGGTGCAAATGCGTACAAGCTTCTGCATGTACCACAATCATATCAGCACCGGCATCGGCAAACTCCTGAATATACTGATCCGGGTTGGAAATCATCAGATGCACATCAAAAAACAGCTTGCTGTGCGGACGCAGCGCTTTGATTAAGCCCGGGCCAAAGGTAATATTCGGCACAAAATGACCGTCCATTACATCCAGATGGAGCCAGTCGGCGCCGCCCTGTTCGATGTCACGCACTTCCTCCTGCAAACGGCTGAAATCGGCGGATAATAAAGATGGGGCAATATATAACATAGTTAAAAACTCCTCTCCTGCTGAATCACTTCGTCTAAAAATGCAAGATAATTATCATAACGGCTCTGGGCAATTTCGCCCTGTGCCAGTGCCTCTTTGATAGCACAGTCCGGCTCGCTCTTATGCATACAGGTTGCAAACCGGCAGCCCCCCAGCCGGGATAAAAATTCCGGGAATAACCGGCATAACTCTTCCCGTTTAATATCCTCAGGAAGCTGCAGGGAACTGAAGCCCGGGGTATCGGCAATCAGGGTGTCCTTATCCAGCTGAAACAGCTCCACATGACGGGTAGTGTGTTTCCCCCGCTTCAGCTTGTCGCTGATTTCGCCTGTGGCCAGCTCCCACTGGTCGCTGATGGCATTCATTAAACTGGATTTCCCCACACCGGAGTTGCCCGCCAGCACCGAGCACTTGCCGTGCAGCACAGCTTTCATATCTGCCACACCCTGCCCTGTCACAGTACTGCACAGATAAACCGGAAAGCCGGCTGGTTTGTAGATATCCAGTAAACGCTGCTGTTCGGCTTCGCTGACCAGATCACATTTGTTAAAACAGATGACCGGCGTAATCTGATTCCACTGGGCAAATACGGTTAAACGGTCAATCAGGCGCAAATCAGGCAGCGGGTCATATAAAGCCGCCAGAATGACAAGCTGATCCAGATTAGCCGCTGGAGGCCGCACCAGCTCATTTTTGCGGGGCAGCACTTCCTCAATAGCACCGCCTTTTGTGGCATCGCCTGAGATGCTGAATTTCACTTTATCACCCGGCAGAAATTTTACGCTTTTTTTGCGGTTTTTTCCCCGCAAAGAGCATTCATATATCACACCATCGCAGGCCACATAGTAAAAACCGCTGTAGCCCTTGATGATGGTCCCTTCCAGAATTTGTTCCTGCTGTTGTTCCATTTCGTTAAGACTCATACACTTTACTCCAGATTTCTTCCCCGTTGCAGGTGATGGTTACCGTTCCGCTGCCATGATACAGGAATGACTGCTCCAGCCGTTCACCGGCTGCACAGTCTTTCTGATACAGCACCGATGTGCCGACAGCATCGGTTAAGGTTACCACAACTCTGCCGTCCTTTGGAATGATTAAATCAAACTGGGCCGATTTCTGCGGTCCAGGCCCGGTGCTGACCGAAAAGGCCACAGCGGTTCCTTCACTCACACTGCTTCCTGCCGCCGCCTGCTGGCTTACCACATAGTTATAAGCATATTCTGTACTGCTCACCTGTGTTACAGCACCAGACTGCAGTTTAGCAGCTTCCAGCGCACGGAGTGCTTCCTCCAGTGTTTTCCCGGTAAGATACGGCACGGTTGTTGTTGCCGGTTCCTGTTCCGTGTTCGGGTCATTGAGCATCACATCCACTGTGATTCCCGATTTCACTGTTGTGCCTGTTTCTACTGACTGATACACCACAACACCCGGAGGATGACTTGTGTCGGTTACCAGTGTGACGGTTCCAAGGGAAAGCCCCTCATTTTCCAGCGCAATGCGTGCCTCCTGCTCGGTTTTGCCTTTCAGATCCGGCACAGCTGTTTCGCTGGAGCCAAGACTGACTATAACGGTAATCTCCCGGCCCTCTTTCACTTTTGTGTCTGCTTTCGGCAGCTGACTGATAATATAGCCTTTCTCGATGGTGTCATCGTGAATCTCGTCTTCCACCAGAATTTTCAGCGACACATCACTCAGCAGTTTTTCTGCCTCTAACACCGTTTTATTCTGTAAATCCGGCACTGCAACCTCATCGCTGCCCATCACCGCCTGCACAATCCACATGGTGCCCAGAAACAGTGTGATGGCCCCGATTACCAGAATCAGAACATTCTTCCGGTTGGTCTTTCGGGTTCCGCGGCGCTTTCCGTCCCGGTCTGTCTCCCGTATAGATTCATAATCCATCACACGGGTGTGGTCGTTCAGCTGTTCCCGGCTGTAGGATTTTTTACGGGTCATCATATCGGTTTCCAGATCCTGCGGCTCCACATAGTTTTTCTCCGCGGCGGTCAGTACCGGCTCGTTCTGGAAATATCCCTTCTCCTCCAGATAAAGCTGCAGGCCAATCAGCGCATCGGCCATCTCCTGCATACTCTTAAAGCGATACATCGGTTTCTTTTCCAGCGCCTTGAAAATAATCCGTTCCAGTGCCTGCGGCACATCGGGACGCTGCTGGGTTAAACTCTGTGGTTTTTCCTGCATATGCTTCAGCGCAACACTGACCGGATTTTCTCCGGTAAACGGCACTTTGCCGGTCAGCATCTCGTACAGTACAATGCCCAGTGAATAGATATCAGTTTCAAAATCGACCATATCGCCGCGGGCCTGTTCCGGCGAAAAATAATGGGCCGAACCCAGAATGCCCTTGTTGTGGGTGATGGTCAGATTGTTCATGGCCTGTGCAATGCCGAAATCAGTGATTTTCACCGTATGATTGTGATCCACCATAATATTGTGCGGCTTGATGTCCTTATGCACAATGTCGTGGTCGTGGGCCTGGGCCATCCCGTAGCACAGCTGAATGCCGTAATCGATAACCTGGCCTACCGGCAGCGGCCCGTTCTGGGCAATCAGCTCTTTCAGGGTGCTGCCTTCTATATATTCCATCACCAGATAGGCTACCCCGTCGCTCTCCCCGAAATCATAAATGTTTACGATATTCTGGTGCGACAGCCGGGCAACCGCCTGGGCTTCTTTCTGAAACCGGCGGGTGAAATCGGGGTCGTCTGCATATTCATCCCGCAGTAATTTGATTGCAACTGTTCTGTCAAGTGATGTATCGTAGGCCTGATACACCACAGCCATGCCGCCGCTTCCGATTTTGCGGATCAGCTCATAGCGATTTGCAAGTATACGTTTGGCTACCATACCATCACCTCTCAATCATGCCGGTAAACGACTACCGTAATATTATCGGTGGCCCCGCGTTCCAAGGCCAGATGAATCAATTGATCCACCGCTTCCGGCAGGGTATTATTCTGCATCACGTGATGCATTTCAGCCTCCTGCACCGAATTATACAGCCCGTCGGTACAGAGCAGCAGCATATCCCCTGCAGATAATGTTTCCTGCAGAAACTGGCCGTCTACCTGTTCTTCCGGGCCCAGTGCCTTTAAGAGCACATGTTTCTGCCGGTTTTCCAGAGGAATGTCCAGACTGCCCTGACGCAGCAGTTCTGCGTAATAAGAGTGATCCAGTGTCAGCTGGGTCAGTATGTTATCCCGCAGCAGATACAGCCGGCTGTCGCCCACATGACCGGCATACATCTGATTCTCATCGATGAGAACAGCAGTCAGTGTAGTGCCCATAATGCCGCTGTGCAGCGCCTCCTGTTTTTTGTACACGGCCCGGTTGGCCTGTACAAACATGGCCTTCATCTGTTCCAGCGAAAACGATTCGGGACACCGCCCCTCCGCCAGACTGACAAACTGCTCCACGGCAATCCGGCTGGCCAGCTGTCCGTGCTCATGCCCGCCCATGCCGTCGGCAATGGCCAGCAGTTTACAATCGTCGTTGATATAATAACTGTCTTCGTTGTTTTTTCGTAATCCAATATTGCTACCGCCCGCTGCAGCCATACACCAGACTCCTTTCAATCACAGATGACATCAAACATCAGATACTATCATCATACTATGGAACCTTCGGAAATGCAAATAAAACCAGCTTTCTCCGGACTACCGGTTGATAATCTCACCAATCTTTTTGATGCTGATGGAGATGGTTCCGTCCTCGTTGCTGATGAATTCAATATAATCCGGATTGTTGAAAAAATCCGACGGCACGGTAATTTCAATGCCGGTGTCGGTTTTGATTTTGTGCATTTTGTTGGTGCGCACCGCATAGTCCCGGTCCACGGCCGTTTCTTTCGGCAGACTGGCTTTGGTGATTTCGTCCATGTAGGACTGCTGCATGCCGGGGTGCTGTTCAAACACCTTGCGGCCCACTTCTGCCGGTTCAATCACTTCTGTTTTCTGCCCGGCCTCCAGCAGCACCGATTTGGCTGCACAGACTGCCTGAATCGGGTTTTCTCCGAACTCCTCGGCCACTTTTGTCACAATTTTGTGCACTTTTTTGATGGTGTCTCTGGAAGATACCGGCATGGTGCAGTTTAACAG
Source organism: Peptococcaceae bacterium (assembly GCA_017547685.1). Classification (GTDB taxonomy): domain Bacteria; phylum Bacillota; class Peptococcia; order Peptococcales; family Peptococcaceae; genus UBA7185. The sequence continues at coordinate 47,615 of JAFYPD010000019.1, read as the reverse complement.
CCGGTCCGGCAGGAGGTAAACCTCTTCGCCGTCCAGAATGCGTTTTTTATCGGCAAAGCTGACTGTCCAGTTTTCCATGTCCACAAACACGAACATGCTGACCTTCTGGGCCGGGTTTGGCAGGATGGCGTGATGCTGGATAATCTGGTTGTTCTGCCGGTCGTCGCTGTAAGATACTTTGTGTGTATAGCCCAGCTGATTCGGATACATCAGAATGCCGAAATGGGGAATCTCCATGTGCATAAACTCAACGGCAACAAAATCCAGCGCCCGTTCCTCCCCGCACAGCATCAGATCCTGATGGAGTTTCCCGGCCATTTCCTGCGTTACCTGTGCAAACAGTTCCGGATTGTCCCGGCAGCGTTCCAGCTGCTGACGAACCGGATTCACTTCGCCCAGTTTGCTGGTATGGGCCGCAGCATCTTTACTGGCCTTTTCCAGATGCTTCAGCAGGTAGTCAAAAATCTCCCGGTCAAGGTCACTGTCCGAGTAAACCGGCACCCCGGCGTTCAAGTCCAGAATATGTAAAATAGCGCGTTTTACTTCAATCATGTTTATGCCTCCGTGTTTTGTGCTGTTTTTGTGTTTAGCTGTTATAGTTACATTAATTTCCACATCGGCACCGGAAATCCCTGCCTGCTTCCGAAAATTTCAGCCGACTGCCGAATCAAATACGAATGTCTGTTTGGCATGTAGCGCAGAATTATATCACAAGAACAAATATTTTGCAAGTCTTTTTTCAGAATTTTCTTAATTTTCATTCCGTACCCTGTCAGCCAGTTATCCACAGGCAGAAGATTCTCGCGCGCGTGTTCTTCCATGACGATGACGACGACTGGTTTTATTATAGTATTATCAGTATCAGTATCAGTATCTGTATCAGTATCTGTATCAGTATCAGTTTCAGTATCAGTTTCAGTATCGGGCTTTTTGCTCCTGTTTGCTTTCTAAAAAATGCTGTTCAGTTATTTTGCTCTGGTTTGCTTCTTTCAAATAACGTTTGCTGTTTCGAAAAGGCATTTGCTTTCATGCGCAAAGCAAAAAACAGCACCTGCCCGAAAGCAAGTGCTGTAAAAAACGATGGTTTATTTGTGTAGTCTATTGTTTAAAAACCCAGCACTTCGCCGACCAGAATCACTTTGATTCTGCCGGCCGGTTTGCAGCGTCTGGTACGCACAATATAGCTGCAAATACAATCCGGCGAATTACAGTCATGACAGATGCCATCTGCTTTGCATGGTGTTTTGATATCAAAGCGCTGTGCGTTCACCGGTGCTGCCTCGGTTCTTGCACGGTTTGCGGCATCCATGACCGTTCTGGTCAGTTTATTCATACCGGCGATTACGATAACACTGTCCGGGCCGTATGTCATAGCTGCCACCCGGTTGCCGTTGCCGTCAATGTTTACCAGTTCCCCGTCTTCTGTGATGGCATTGGTGCCTGACAGGAACACATCACAGGTCAGCGCCTGTTTCATAATTGCCGCCCGTTCTTCCGGTGTTTTTGCAGCGCCGCGGTCCAGAACCTGATAATTGCCTGTTTTCACTGCATCAATCAGGCCGATTTCCTCCGCCGATTTACAGCCGCCCCAACTCACCACTTTCCCTTCCGGAATCAGTGCCAGTGCCTGCTGTAACGCATCAGCCGATGTTTCACAATAATAGGCATCAAAGCCTCTGTTTTTCAGATTTGCACAAACCTTCTCGCCCGCCTTCCGGTTGCGGGCTGCTCTTACAGTGTCAGTCATTCAAATTACCTCCTCAATTTTTATACTCGGGCAAATAATGATATGTTTACGTCTGGCAGCTACAATTTGCCCGCCCTGGCTAAAGCCGGACAGAATGTATATTACGAATTCTGGCTTACGCCGAACATCGACGAAGATTGGCAGAGGAATCAATTACAATAATTCCATTAGCTTACGGATATTTTCTTCCGGTGTGGCCCAGCTGGTGGCAAATCGCACGACGGTATGGGTATCGTCCAGTTTTTCCCAGAAACAGAACCGCACCTGTTCTTTGAGCGTTTCCATTTTTTCGTCTTCCAGAATGATAAACTGCTGATTGGTCGGGGAATCGATAAAAAACGGATAGCCTTTTTCCGCAAGGCCCTGTTTCAGCAGTTCTGCCATATCGATGGCGTGTTTACTGATTTCAAAATACAGATTGTCGGTAAACAGGGTATCAAACTGCACACCGGCCAGACGGCCTTTGGCCAGTAACGCCCCGTGCTGTTTCACATGGGTCAGGAAATACTTCGGCATATTGTTTTTTGTGAACACAACAGCCTCGCTGCACAGTGCCCCCACCTTGGTGCCGCCGATATAAAACACATCGCACAGCTCTGCAATATCAGGCAAAGTCACATCAGTCTGCCGGCTCATCAGCCCGTAGCCTAACCGGGCACCGTCCAGATACAGCGGAATGTGGTAACGTCTGCACACTGCTGATAAATCGGTCAGCTCCTGTTTTGTGTATAAGGTGCCGTACTCCGTTGGATGAGAGATATACACCATGCCCGGAAATACCATGTGTTCATGGCTTTCATCCTGCCAGAAGGTTTTCAGCAGAGATTCTAAATCTTCTGCCTTCATTTTGCCATCATATTGCGGTAAAGGCATAACCTTATGGCCAGTATATTCAATGGCCCCGGCTTCGTGTGCATTTACATGGCCGGTCTGTGCCGATACCACCCCTTCATAAGCCTGCAGCATGGAATCAATCACAACGGCATTGGTCTGCGTGCCGCCGGTTAAAAAGAAAATCTCTGCCTGCGGGCACTGGCATGCCGCGCGGATTTTTTCTTTTGCACTCTCGCTGTAGGGGTCATTGCCATAGCCCGGCACCTGTACAAAATTAGTTTCCAGAAAGCGCTGCAGAATCTTTTCATGGGCGCCTTCGGAATAATCATTTTCAAACGATAACATAGTCTTTCCTCCTGCCTGTTAATTTGTTTTATATTATACCATGCTGCCAGACATTAGAAAAGGAGAAAAACCAGATTATGGCTTTTCTCCTTGCATTATATGAGCGATTCTGCTTTTTGCCTTGCCTCCGCTTCATCGACATATCCAAACCACAGTTTCATCAGCCAGATGATCAGTGCAATCTGTGCTATCACAACACCCCAGGCCAGAATCGTAATCTGTACCAGATACTGCAGCATGAAAAAGACTAGCATCTGCAGCAGAATGTTACAGTTCCGCATGCGGTACAGCCCCTGCCAGGATAACCCTTGAGAAATGCAGTAGTTCCCAAGCTGGGTCAGCAGTACATACCAGAGATAGATACTCATCATGTTAGAAATCAGTGCCGGCGGAATCCAGCTGTCAAAGTCCATCCGCCCGTTTGAAAGCAATGTGCAGACCAGTTCCAGAATGCTGGCAGCCAGCAGCAGGTACACAAATATGCGCAATCGCTGAACCGGCACCTTGCGCTGGCTCATGTCGTCAATCACGACGAGCAGCAGTATGTAGCCGATAAAATCGGGCAGAAGGTTAATGCCGAACAGATTGAAATCCATACTGCAGAACAAATAGGCCAGCCACACCCGCTGAAACAGTTTATCTGTCATAAAGCATCGCCTCCTGCGGTAAAAACATTCTGCTTTTTACTACACCATTTTCATAGATAATCACACGATAGTATTGTGTCAAATCCGCTTTGCTCCAGTAGCCGCTGGTACCAAAGCCGGTCTGCACTTCACCCAGACGATTTCCTTCGCGTACCAGTACACAATGATAACTCCAGGAATCGCTGCTCACTGATTTCCCCGGAACAGCTGGTTTACATTGTTCCATAATTTCGTCTTCCTCTGCCCGGGATGGAAGGAATACGATTTCGTATAAAGTATCTTTTTCTACAATTTTATCCGATTTCACTACAATCGAAGTGATTTTACAGGCATTATCCAGTTCACGCTGGAAGGTGTCTACTGTCGACTCACCCCCGAACAGCATCGTACCATATCCCCAGCGTAGATTATCGAAAGTTCCTTCGCTGCTTTGCTGTACGGTAATCCGATATCCGTCATGCTCTCTGGTCAGCTCTGCCAGTACAGGCCATTTGTCCGTCTGAAAATTCTGTAAACCGTCCGGAATATTCTGTAACCCGGCTGGACTCTTCACCTGCTGCACGCTGAGAATCTCAATATTCCAGTCATTGGTTTTGCTGATTTGCAAATCAAAATATCTGCTCTCAATCCCGGAAAAGTCCTGTACATCCCAGATCGCCTGACAGCGCCAGGTGGCTTCATCTATCTGATATAAATTCTGAATGATACATCTATCTCCAATTTCTGACCATTTCACCGGTCGATACAGAGTACCGTCGGCAAAAAAGAAATATGGATTTGTTTTGCGCAAATCCCGATAGGTGAACGCATAGGTGCCGTCTTCATTGGTAATGGGCCGTTCGCCATCTTCAAATGCCCGCTCGCCAAGAACTGCAGTGTAGGAATCTTCGCCTGTCTTTCCGATGTCCCGCACCCACTGTTTATAGCTGTCCCATTCATCGGGCGGAACAACCAGCGCCATATAACCCATATTGGCATCTTCCAGCGCCCGGCAGAAAATGTTCACCGCTTCTTCCGGTGTCTGTACCTGATACAGCTGCGCGTTTTTCAGCATCCGTTCCATACTTGCGCTGTCGGAAACACTGGTATCGAAATCCGGTTCCGGCACTGTGGCATTGGCCACGCAGGATAAGGTTAGCAGCAGCGTAATACAGCAGGCGGCTACACCGTTCCCCTGCGGCACATGGCTGAAATCCACAATGCGTTTTAATCGGCGTTTGATGTTTCGTTTTCCGTTGGCCATACTGGTTGTGCCAACCACCGTTGGATATTTGCTGCGGGCCAGGTCTAATAATAAATTGCCATACTGTTTGTACTGTTCTTTTTCGATGCGCTCCAGCACCCGCTGGTCACAGAACGCCTCGCTGTCGTTCTGAATGCGGTTCAGAATCAGCCGCATCACCGGATTGCACCAGTTCAGAATCCGAACGGCATGGATAACAAAATTAATCAGCACATCTTTGTACTGCACATGGAGCAGCTCGTGGAGAATCATTTTTTCATCCATGCTGTCAGCCATCTGCGCCGGGATGACCAGAACAGGGCGAATCAGCCCGCACACAAAAGGTGTGTCAAATCCCTGGCAGATGCGAATCTCCCGGCAGGATTTGATACGATACTGCGCTGCTGTGTTCTGCACCAGCATCTGAAGAGAATCATCCGCCGGCAGTCCGCGGCCAATCCGATAACGCAGGCTGACATACACAGCCAGATAAAAGATACTCAGCAGTACGACACCGGCAATATAAAGTACAAACAGCCAGTCGGTCATCGAAAAGTTCTGCCACTGTGTCATCTGACCGGATGAAATGCCAGTATCAAATGCTGTATACGGGCTGCTGAACAGAGACTGCAGATTCTGCTCCATGTTCATCTGCCACAGGGCCATACGCTGGCTGAACTGAAAACTGCCCAGCAGGGATAACGGCGATGTGATAATCATATTGCCGGACGGAACCAGTAAGCGAACCAGCAGTACGATCCAGATGAGATAATGCCAGCGGGCGGTCAGTTTATCGTGAAAGAGCGCTTTGATGAGCAGCAGAAACAGGCCGACGATGGTGGTGCTGAGTGTAAAATTGAAAAAATCCCAGATATTATACATAGGCACCTCCTGTTATCTTTGTGCAGTATCATCCATGCTGTCCAGCAGTCTGCGCAAATCAGCAATCTCCTGCGCAGATAAATCACCGTCCTGAAGAAAGGACGATACCAGCTTTCCAGCAGAACCCTGGTACACTTTATTTAAAAAACTCTGTTTCTCCTGATACACGCAATCCTCCCGCTTTACAGCAGCGCTGTACTGATGAGGTGTGCAGGTTTTCACCACATCCACCAGCCCTTTTTTCTGCAGCCGGGTCAGAAAGGTATGCACGGTGTTTTTGTTCCACTCCCGGCTCAGACACTGCATCAGCTGAGGCTGGGTCAACGGGCCGTGTTCCCACAAAACCTGCATCACAGGCCATTCACTGTCTGAAATTTTATAATCCATAATGCTGCCTCCTTTTGTTTGTATCATACCTTTGGCATCGTTACACTATATTATATTGTTTCACGTGAAACAATGGTAAAATAAAAGCCTACAGATGTAGTTTTTCTCTTTGTTCAAGAATACTACATCTGTAGGCTTGTGTCAAGGAGACACTTATAAACAAATGCTGCAAGGAAGAACGCAGTATTTGTTTTACCTGTCATTTATTTTCTATGCAGTGAAATTTTAATACTATCATAATGCGGTGCAATATTTTCTAAAATGCCGCGGTTATCTGCTTTGCTGAACAGAGCCAGCCGGTCTTTGCGGCTCTGCATCTCCGGTTTGATACTGCCCGGGCCGTTTACACAGCCGCCCTCGCAAACCATCCCTTCGATGAAATCTTCCGGCAGTTTGCCGACTTTCATCATCAGCAGTGCCTTTTTACATTCTGCTGCACCGTTACACTGTGCAACGTTCACATCTGCAGAAACGTTCATTTCCTGGAATGTTTTAACAACGGCTGCCGTTACACCGCCGGAGGCACTGAATTTTTTCCCGTAAATACTGCCCTGCTGAAGAACAGCATCAGAGGATTGCAGGGTGACATTTCTGGCCCGCAGCATTGCATCCAGTTCCTCGTATGTTAAGGCATAGTCCGCATTTTCCTGGGTCAGAGACTCCAGTACTTCGTGTTTTTTAGCAATGCACGGCCCGATAAATACTGTGATTGCACCCGGATGTTTCGCACGAATATATCGAGCCATAGCAGCCATCGGGGAAACTGTGGTAGATACATGCTCTTTCAGCTGCGGGAAATGTTTATCAATCATGGTTACAAACGCCGGGCAGCAGGAAGTGGTCATCTTTTTCCCTTCCCCGTAGGCTTCCAGCCACTCTCTGGCTTCACTGTCAGCAACCATATCGGCAGCCAGAGCAACTTCGTACATGTCTGCAAATCCCAGCTGTTTTACAGCGTCACGTAAATCTGCCATGGAGAAATTACCAAACTGGCCTTCCCCTGCCGGTGCAATCATTGCATATACCGGTAATCCTTCATTAATCAGATTGATAACGCTGACCATAAAGGAACGGTCCATAATAGCACCGAACGGACAGTTTTTAATACACTGACCGCAATGAATACATTTTTCTTCATCTACGACAACTACTTTATTTTCGTCCATTTTAATGGCATCTACCGGGCAGCTGCGTTTGCATGGCCGCATTAAGTCTGCAATGGCATTGTACGGACATGCCTGATAACATTTCCCGCATTCTTTGCACAACTGTGTATCAATCACGGCTTTGTCTTTTTGCATAGAAATTGCGTTAAATTTACATGCCTGCTGACATTTACGACTCATACAGCGCTGGCAGTTATCCGTTACCACATAACGATTAATCGGGCAGCCTTCACAGGCAGATTCCACAACCTGTACAATATTACGGTTTTCTTTATCCTGAATCGGGGAACGGCCTTCCGCAACCCGGATACGCTGGCGTACAATTTCCCGTTCTTTATAGATACAGCAACGGAAGTTCGCCTGCGGTCCAGGAATAATATCGTAAGGAATCTGTTCCCGTTTTTCCTCTAAATCACCAGCATAGGCATGCTGCGCAACGTGGTATAATACCTCATGTTTTACCTCAACAATTGTTGCGTCTTTCGTAAGCATTGTTATTTCCCCTTTTCTGATTCCATTTATACATATGTGACCGATACATTTTTACCGGCCTGTTGAACGGCATCTTTCAGCTGTTCAATCAGTGCAACCCGCAGATTAAAATCAAAGGGCACCATTGGATTCTGATATGCAGCATTGATGGTTTTTCCAACAAACAGGGTTAAATCTGTGCAGTCCTCAATTAAAAGACGTGCCAGCCGGGCACCGCCATCCTGCTGATCCAGCTCGGCAAAAAACGTCTGGCTGATATTTCCTTCATTATATTGCCGAAGCAGCTGCAGTACACGGTTCAGTGTGACAATTCCTTCTGTTACCAGTTGAAATCCTTCAAGCGTTGCCATCGGCGGAACATCGGCACTGAAATACTCCAGAGAAACTTCCAGAGGCCGCTGCAAAACACGAGACATGATATTGGCACTGGTACCGCCGCAAATAACGGCTGCGCCGTCCAGCTGCATAAACTCAGTTACAATTTTCTCATCGTCAGCATGATTCGATGGCGGGCCGGTAAAAATTTTTACCGGTTTTTTGTCAATCACTCTAATTGCTGCCACCGTTGTATCATCTCCGGGGCTTTGCTGATAAAGGTCTCTGCAGTGTTCGGTCAATCCGGCTGTCACACGTGACGGATTGCTGTTTGCTGCAAAATGTTCTGCAACATACTGCGAAGCGCCTTCCAGCCCCCAGCCGAAATCACAGAACTGACCGACTCCGGCATGTGTTACGCCATCGCTCATCAGAATAAACAAGTCATTGGCCTGGGCATAGATTCTGCATTCTTTCACCAGTTTTCCGGCTACTTCACATTCATAAAAAGGCAGGTCCAGCAGCTTCCCATCCCGTAAAAACAAACATCCGGGACTGTCAAAATCAACAATGTATGTTTCACCACTGTCATAAATCTGTAAAATTGTAAACGTGGAGTATGCCACTTGTCTGGTCTGACAAATTGGCAGTGTTTTTGCAATGGTTTCCACGCATTCATCCAGAGCAGAGCCATTGTAAAGCATGGTTCCAAGAATTTTCGCTGTCAGTGTGGATAAAATATTAGCCTTTACTCCGCTTCCCATCCCGTCTGCCAGTATGATGATGGTAGAATTTCCTGTTTTCCATACTTCAACATGGTCGCCGCACAATTCCTCATTGCGTTTATTCAAACTTTTATACGAGATATCAACATTACATTTCATATCATGTCTGCTCCAGTTTTTCCTCATCGGTAAGAATCATATTACGCAGCTTTGTCAGGCTGACTTTTGTTTCTGCTGTTGTTTCCCCTAAAAGACTGGCAATCTGCTGTGCCACCATCATCTGCCGGTCGATTACCTCCTGCGCCATTTCTACTGTTTCCAGTTTCAGCGCATACTGCTGTTTCTTTTTCAGTTCTTCTTCCGTGATATTCTGGAACAGCCCGAGTACACTATCCTGTTCTTCCATATAGATGATATCCTGAATCATATACAGCTGATAGTGCGGATCATATACTTTTTTTCCGTAAATATTATTGTGACTCCGGTAAACCTGGCGGAAATCACTGTCTGAAATCAGATCACGCAATGGTTTATGTTTTACTTCTCTGCGCGTTTTCCCGAAACAGACTTCCGCCGCTTTGGAAAATTCTACAATGCGCATATCAGAGTCCACAGCCAGAATCGCATCCGGGGACTTGTCCATAATCGTACGCGCCATAGAACGAGCCTGTTCCTGCATATACGGCATACACATTGTCAGCTCGGCCTTCCCCTGATACACCGCAATGGCTTTTTCCCGACAGGACGGATAGCCGCAGGCAGTACAGTTCAGTTCATCTTTTTCTGTGTTTTTACCGATTTTTCGAAGAATTTCTCGTATTTCTTCTTCTGTCGGCATCAGAACTGTTTGAGAACGGTCATGAAACTCCCGGGAAAAATATCCTTCCGGTTTTTTCGGAAAGTCTTTCGGCTGCTCAGATTCGTTAACTGCCAGTTCTTCTATCGTAATTTTTTTCAGAAAACGAGAATGTTTTCGATGCGCAATTGCCGGCCCCTCAATACAGCTTCCCCGACAGGCGCTCATTTCAATCAGGCAGTGTTCCAGTTCTCCTTTTTTCATACTTTCTAAAAGTGAGATACAATCATCCAGCCCGTGCACCATAATTGTTTTATAGGTATGAGTACCGGCAGCAGCTTTCACAGCCGATAAAATACCGCCGCTGACAGGATACAGCCGATTGATTTTCGGATTGCGATTATCCATCCGGCCTGGTTTACACGAAAGCAAATCAATTCCCGCTTCCTCCAGCCATTCTTCCAGTTCCACAAAATCAATTACCGCATCCACATATCCATTGGTTCTGCTGTCAATTTCCGCCTCTCGTTTTTTTGCAATACAAGGACCAATGAACACAACACGCATATTGTTGCCAAGTTCTTCATGCAGCATTTTACCATGGGCAATCATCGGTGAAATAACCGGGGCCACATATTCGGCCAGTTCCGGATGATAAAGTTCAATCAGGTCATTCACACTTGGACAGCAGGATGTAATAATATTTTTCATATTCCCTTCCTGCACCAGACGGGCATATTCGCCTGTTACATAAGCAGCAGCCTCCGATGTTTCCCGAACCTGTGTAAATCCAAGCTGTTTCAATGCTGCCGCAACCTGACCCGGATGATGGTGCTCCAGCGCAACCATATAAGACGGCGCCAGCGAAGCAATCACATGTTCATGATTTTGAATATAATATTTTACTTTATCTAAATCACTGACAAACTTTTTTGCACTTTGCGGACAGACTTCCATACAGCGTCCGCAGAGAATACACTGATCATCCAGAATCTGTGCCTGTCCGTTTTTTACTTCAATAGCTTTTACAGCACAGGTACGAACACATTTATAGCAGTTTTTACACTGCGCAGCTTCAAATCCGATTACTTTCATTTTTACAGTCTCCGTAAAATTTCATCCTGAAAAAACTGCTCCACATTTTCCGGTTTCAAATAAAATAATTCATCTTCTACTTTTACACTGACACCTTCCACACTGCATTTTCCCATGCAGAATGCACCTTTTAAATGAATCTGATTGGACAATTCGCATTTTTCTATTATTTTTTCCAGTTTCGATACAATTTCTCTGGCACCTTTCAGATGACAGGAACTCCCGATACAAATAGTGATTTCCATAATTTCATTTCTCCTTGTACGCCCTCTTATTTGTGAATATCTACACATATTATAATAATACTACTATTTTCCTGAAAAGTCCATATTTTTGTACATAAAAAAAGATATGCTGTCATGTAAAGTTCAACATATCTTCATATATTTTATGAGACTATCGTTATATTTTGTGTAAAAAAGCACTAACCATTGTCTGCTTATTTCTATGACCATGGCAGAGGCCCATACAGATCATTCAGCGCATCCCGCACATCTTTCACCCGCTGGATAAAGCCTTTTTCCACGTTACTGAACCGATATCCCTGCGGGCTGATCAGCACATCGCGGAACGGGCGGCCCGCCATCTCGCTGCAGCCCAGCTGAACCAGCTGATACCGTCGCAATAACTGCTCGGGAACCGGTGATACCCACATAAAGCTGTCCGGAATACTCTGCAGCAAATCAAACTGGCTGCCCCGCTCATACACATACACTTTCTTTTTCTGATTGGGAACCGACAGAATCTGCTCCTGTTCATCAGACGGGATAAACGGCACATCCCAGTCGCCGTGAATAATCTCGGTCAGCGGAACTAAATCTTCTAAACTGATTTTCTGCTTTCCGGCCAGTGAGTTGCGCACGGGCATCAGTGCCTGATACTCAAATTCCCACAATAATTCAGACTGCAGCCGTTTTTCCTGCAGCATTTTCTGAAAATACGCATCATACTCAGACTGATAGCGGATAATGCCCATGGTATAGCCTTTCCGGCTGATATTCTGGATGGCCTCCATAGAGTTGGTCTCCATAAAGTTCAATTCAAACTCACCGATGCTGTTCAGACTGTTGGCAAAATCAGCAAAGGCATAGGTGATATAGCTGGCCCGGGGCACCGAAACCGAAAACGCAACCTTGCGCTTGTCCTCCGATTTGTACCGGTCCTCCAGCTCTTCAATCTGCTGCAGAATATGCCGTGCAGAATCCAGAAACTCCACGCCCTGCGGTGTTGGAATCACACCGGTCGAGGTGCGCTGAAAAATCGTCATATTCAGCGAACTTTCCAGTTCTTTGATTGCTTTACTCAAATTCGGCTGGTTCATGGCCAGCTGCTCTGCCGCGCCGCTGATGGAACCGCATCGTGCCACCGTTACAGCATATTTTAACGATAAAAGATTCAAGGTTCTTCCACCTCATTCCTTTTGTTATATATCCGCATATATTTTTTTATATTATACCACATTGCTGTACGTTCGGCATCGTTTTTCTGCACAGAACCGTATCATTTCTTTCTTACATTCCATAGACTTATCCTTAAAAGTTTACAGCTTTGCTTTACATATATCTTGTCATTGTTAAATCATGGTGTTATACTATTGATTGTTGCATAGCAGGCAGCACGATTGTTTTTGAAATACACAGATAAAGAGGGATTCGTTATGAACAAAGCGGACTTGATAAAAGAAATTCAGCAGTTAAAACAGGAAAAAGATGCCGTTATTCTGGCCCATTATTATCTGGAGGATGATGTACAGGCCGTCGCAGATTACATCGGCGATTCCTATTATTTAAGCGAAATCGCCACAAAAGTTCCGCAGAATGTTATTGTATTCTGCGGTGTCTCCTTTATGGGCGAAAGTGCAAAAATTCTGAATCCGGAAAAAACTGTGCTTCTGCCGGATCCTGCTTCCGATTGTCCGATGGCACACATGGCATCGGCAGAAAACATTCAGAGGATCCGGGAACAGTATGAGGATGTTGCAGTTGTTTGTTATATCAACTCTACAGCCGATATTAAACAGCATACCGATGTCTGCGTCACATCTGCCAATGCCATGAAAATTGTACGCAATCTGCCGCAGAAAAATATCTACTTTATTCCTGATCAGAATCTGGGCCGTTTTATTGCAAAACAGGTACCGGAAAAGAATTTTATTTTCAACGACGGCTACTGCCCGGTTCATGTACAGATAACCGGTGAGCTGGTATCGAAAGCCAGAACCGAACATCCTGATGCACTGGTGCTGGCCCATCCTGAATGTACACCGGACGTATTGGAACAGGCCGATTATATTGGCAGCACTTCCGGTATCATCAAATACGTGACCGATAGTCCGGCACAGCAGTTTATCATTGCCACCGAACTGGGCGTTTTATATCAGATTCGCCAGAACTGTCCTGCCAAGCAGTGTTTTGCTGTGATTCCAGAACAGATTTGTCCGGATATGCGTAAAATCACACTGGAAAAAGTGGCATCGGTGCTGCAGAATTTTGACAACACCGTTGAAATGGACACAGCGCTGGCGCAGAAAGCCTACGCGCCATTGCAGAAAATGCTGGAACTGGCCAGAAAGGATTGATGTCATGCAGACCAACACATTACACGCCGATGTTCTGATTGCAGGAAGTGGTGCTGCAGGCCTGTTTGCCGCTCTCAGCCTGCCCGAGGAATGGGATGTGCTGATAATTACCAAAGATACGGCAGAACGGAGCGATTCGTTTCTGGCGCAGGGCGGAATCTGTGTACTGCGGGATCAGAACGACTATTCCAGCTATTATGAGGATACATTAAAGGCCGGTCATTACGAAAATGACCCCGCTGCAGTGCATACAATGATTTCCTCTTCCCGCATGGTTATCAATCAGCTTCTGGCCTGCGGCGTTCCGTTTGAACAGCAGAACGGGAAACTGTGTTATACACGGGAAGGTGCCCATTCCGTACCTCGCATTCTCTATCATAAAGACCAGACCGGCAAAGCAATCACCAGCTGTTTGCTGCAGATTGCCCGGAACCGATCCAACATTACAATTTTAGAACACACCGCCATAATTGATTTGCTGGTTCAGGAAAACTGCTGCTATGGTGCTGTGATTCACCAGAATGAAACTGGCTTTCAGGTTGTTACCGCCCATCATACTTTGTTAGCAACTGGCGGAATTGGCGGTTTATACAGCCACTCCACCAACTATGACCATTTAACCGGTGACGGTATCGCTATTGCATTGCGGCATAACATTGCGCTGCGGAATCCGGATTATGTACAGATTCATCCAACCAGCCTGTACTCTACCAAACCTGGCCGTCGATTTTTGATTTCAGAATCGGTGCGCGGCGAAGGTGCTGTACTGCTCAATGCCGCTGGTGAGCGTTTTGTAGATGAGCTGCAGCCGCGTGATGTTGTAGCGCAGGCGATACTGAAACAGATGGCGCTGGACGGAACTCCTTATGTGCATCTGTCATTGCAGGCAATGGACAAAGATATGATTCTGCACCACTTTCCTACCATCTATCAGCATTGTCTGGAGGAAGGATACGATATCACAAAAGAACTGATTCCTGTAGTACCGGCTCAGCATTACTTCATGGGCGGCATCCAGATTGACCTGGAAGGTCATACATCTATGCAGCATCTATACGCAGCCGGTGAGACAGCCTGCAACGGTGTACATGGTGCCAACCGGCTGGCCAGTAACTCGCTTCTGGAAAGTCTGGTATTTGCACAGCGGGCAGCTGTTGCCATGCAGTCAGAGCCTGTACAGCCTGATTATCAGCAGAAAGCACAACAGGCAGCCAATGCACTTCATCCGGATATTTATCAGAATCTGACACAGTATCAGCAGCAGAACCGGGAGCTGGTTCTCAATGCCATTAAAAATAAGAAGACGGAACACAAGAAAGGAAGTCAGTCCTATGAACGATAAAATCACGCAGCTGCTTAATCAGGATCCTCTGATTCTGCAGGCGTTACGCGAAGATATTTCCAGTGAAGATGTTACCACCAATGCTATTTTACGCAGCGCCTGTCCTGGACAGGCCGAATTAATCTGCAAACAGGACGGTGTCATTGCGGGATTGCCGGTGTTTGTCCGTACGTTTTATCTGCTTGACCCGAATACCGAGATCACGTGCTTCTGCAAAGACGGCGACACCGTGCAGAAAGGTCAGAAACTGGCTGTTTTAAAAGGTGATATGCGTGTGCTGCTGACCGGTGAACGCACTGCACTGAATTATCTGCAGCGCATGAGCGGCATTGCCACTTATACCCGCAAGACCGCAGCATTACTGGAAGGAACAAACATCAAACTGTTAGATACACGAAAAACCACACCAAATATGCGCATATTTGAAAAGTATGCCGTGCGGATTGGCGGCGGTTATAACCATCGATATAATCTGTCTGACGGGATTCTGATCAAAGACAATCACATTGGCGCAGCCGGCGGTGTCGCAAAAGCAATTGCCCTTGCAAAAGAATACGCGCCGTTTGTCAGAAAAATTGAAGTGGAAGTGGAAAACCTGGACATGGTGCGCGAAGCTGTGGAAGCCGGTGCTGATATTATTATGCTGGATAATATGACCGTAGAACAGATGAAAGAAGCCGTTGCCCTGATTGATGGCCGTGCCGAAACCGAATGCTCCGGCAATGTGACAAAAGAAAATATTTCCAGCATTGCAGCAGCCGGTGTCGATTATGTATCCAGCGGTGCTCTCACCCACTCTGCGCCGATTCTCGATTTATCCTTGAAAAATATGCATGCGCTTTAAGGCACTTATCAGCTGTCAACCAGATATGGTAAAATAACAGCACATTTATTTTGTAAAGGAGTACGACGCCATGTCTGCAGAACATCGCCGCGAAACCATTATTGAAATTTTAAAGACAGCCGCAGTGCCTGTATCCGGCGCAGAACTTTCTCAGAAATGTCAGGTCAGCCGCCAGATTATCGTACAGGATATTTCCTGGCTGCGCGCCGCCGGATGTCAGATTCTGTCCACAACAAAAGGATATCTGCTGCAAAACAGCCCGTCCTGCACCTGTGTACTGAAGGTTCAGCATACCGATGAACAGATTGAAGATGAGCTGAATACCATTGTGGATCTGGGCGGTACTGTACTGGATGTATCGGTTTATCATGACGTATATGGATATTTAAACGCTCCTCTGTACGCCACTTCCCGTCATCAGGTTCAGACGTTTCTGGAGTCTCTGAAACAGCGAAAAGCCAATCCGTTAAAAAACCTGACTGCGGATGTGCACTGTCACACCATCGAGGCGGATTCTGACCATACCTTGACGATGATTGAACAGGCATTACAGAAAAAAGGCTATCTGCTTCAGCGGGTCAAATAACCATGATAAAAAGAGCTGTGCATGACAGAACAAACTCTGTCATGCACAGCTCTTTCTATTTTGCATGCAGAAATACAGATTACCATACTTCTTCTTTGATGCCCCGTTTTTTCACAACAAAAAGAACAATGATAAACATAAGGGCTGCCAGATCCTCGGCAGCCAGGCGAAGCGTATTGCTGGTACCCTGCCGCATGGTTTTCAGTGTTTTACTGCTCATCATCGGATAATAGAAGCCCCATAACAATCCCTGGCGGCATTGCCATCAGATGAAAAAAACGGACCACAAGGGTCCGTTTCTGTTGTCATTAGCCTTCCAGCAGTCTTGCGATTTCAGATTTAGGACGGAAACCAACGATTCTGCTGGCTTCCTGACCGCCTTTGAATACGATCAGAGTTGGAATACTCATAACGCCGTAAGACTGTGCGATTCTGCCGCAGTCATCTACATTCAGTTTGCATACTTTTGCTTTACCAGCATAATCGTTTGCAATTTCATCAACGACTGGAGCAATCATTTTGCAAGGACCGCACCAGGCTGCCCAGAAATCAACCAGTACTGGCTGTTCGCACTGCAGAACTTCAGCGCGGAAATTGTCTTCTGTTAACATTACTACATTTTCGCTTGCCATAATATAAAACCCTCCCGATATAGTGATATGAATCGCTTCATAAAACAACATGAATATAGTTTACAGAATACTGACTTAAAAGTCAATCACATTCTTCCAGCTTTCCGCTGAAACCATTGAAATTTACTAAAAACTACAGGATTTTAACAGCTTCTGCACCACATAACCTGCCAGCAGCAACCCGGCTACCGATGGCACAAAGGAGATACTGCCGGGAATTGGTTTCTTTCCCTCCTCTGCTGTCGGCCGGTAAACCGGCGGCGCTGTTGAGTACAATACATCCACGCCCGCCGGAATACCCCGGTCGCGCAGTTCTTTACGCATCACACGGGCCAGCGGACAGGTATGGGTCTTGCTGATATCCACCACCTCAAATTTTGCGGCATCCAGCTTATTGGCTGTTCCCATACTGCTGATGACTGGAATATTGTGCGCTCTTGCGTATAAAATCAGGGCCAGCTTGGCCGTCACGGTATCCACTGCATCAATGATATAATCATACGGTGTGTCGCCCAGCAGTGCTTCCACATTGTCATCCAGCAGAAATTCCTGCAGACATTGCACCTGAATGTCCGGATTGATGTCAGCGATGCGCTTCGCCATCACCTGCACCTTCGGCTGGCCGATGGTATGCTGTGTGGCGTGAATCTGCCGGTTCAGATTGGTCACATCCACCGTGTCACTGTCCAGCAGGGTCAGCCGGCCAACACCGGCTCTGGCCAGTGCCTCGGCGGCAAAGGAACCCACACCGCCCACACCGGCAATCAGCACATGGGCCTTCTGCAGCCGGTTCAACCCCTCCTGTCCGATTAACAGGCGAGTGCGGTCATATAAATCTGCCATAATGGTCGCCTCTATTCTGTGTTATTCTGCTTGTATTTTTCTTTCAATGCTCTGGCAACCGGCTCCGACACATATTTGTCGATATTACCGCCCAGGCTGACAATGTTCCGCACCTGACTGGAACTGATAAAGGAATGTTCCGCATCGGCAATAAAGAATACGGTTTCCAGTTCGTCATTTAAGTCTTTGTTAAACAGCGCCATCTGCATTTCATATTCAAAGTCAGACACCACACGCAGCCCGCGAATCAATGCAGTTGCTTTCTGTTCTCTGGCAAAGTTGACCAGAAGGCCGGAAAAGGATTTTACCGTCACGTTATCCAGATGGACAGCGCTGGCTTTCGCCAGTGCTGTGCGTTCTTCCAGGGTAAACAGTGTTTTTTTATTGTTATCGGCAGCAACGCCCACAATCACCTGGTCAAACAGTCTGGCCGCGCTGGTCAGCACACTCATATGCCCATTGGTGATGGGGTCAAAGGTTCCTGCATATATGGCTGTTTTCATCGAATTCCTCCTTTCACTCCTCTTTCACTGAGATATTCTCCGCACCGAGAAGCTGGCTCAACGCCATAATCAAATCGATATCACTGGTTACCCAGTAATGATATTCGGCCAGCACCATTTTTTTCTGTTCGCTGAAATAAAAATAGACTGGCATCGGCCCGTTATGTTGCCGTAAAATATGCTTTAACTGCTGCTGTACCTGTGGGCCGGATGCCTGTGCATTGAGCCGCAGATACAGTTTTTTCTTCTGCTTTTTTGCCACTTCCTGCAGCGAAATCACCTGCGGCGCAGGTTCCTGTTCCACAGGGCGGGCAGCGTTCATAATCGGTTCTGCCGGATCAGATTTCCTGCGATAAGATGCCCCGTCAGGAATGCTGCGGGCAAAATTCTGAGCGCCGGCCTTCTGCTCTGCCCACTGGGCATCGTTGGGCAGCGGCAGAATTTCATCGGCCGACAGCTTTGGATTATCATCCTGCGCCAGATACCGGCCTTTCACCAGCACAATGGCATCTTTCTGAATCATTTCCCGATACCGCACAAAGGTTTTCGGGAACACCAGCATTTCTATGCTGCCGGTTAAATCCTCAAACTGACAGGTGGCCATGGTGTCACCTTTTTTTGTGGTGTTAATTTTAAATGTATTAATCATGCCGGCTACAATGATGCGCTGCTGGTCATGGTCTTCGGTCAGTTCGGCCAGTGCAACAGATGTTTTCTCGCTGATAACCTTTGTGTAATCATCCAGCGGATGACCGCTGACATACAGCCCCAGAATCTGTTTTTCCATAGCCAGCAGTTCCTGGCTGCTGAATTCTGGTACGTCCGGCAGTGGAATCGGCGCATAGCGGGAGGTTAGTCCGGTCTGCTCCTCATCTAAATCAAACAGAGAAATCTGAGCGCTGGATTTACTGCGGCGAATTTCATTGCCCTGCTCCAGACACAAATCCAGAATATCCAGCAGCTGCCGTTTGCTGCCTGCCACCGAATCAAAGGCGCCGCCCTTGATTAAATTTTCTATCATGCGCTTGTTTACCTGGCTCAAATCCACACGGGCGCAGAAATCCTGCAGAGAAGCAAACGGCCCGTCGTCATTGCGAATCTGAATGATGGACTGCATAGCCCCTTTCCCCACGTTTTTCATGGCTGCCAGACCAAACCGGATTCTTCCGCTGGTTACCGTGAAGGTCTCCTGACTCTCGTTCACGTCCGGAGTTAATACCGGGATGCCCATGCGTTTGCATTCCGCGATATAGAACGATACCCGGTCTGCCGAGTCCATAATGCTGGTTAAGAGCGCCGCCATAAATTCAACCGGATAATGAGCCTTCAGATAGGCTGTCTGATAGGCCACGATGGCGTAGGCTGCGCTGTGGCTTTTGTTGAAGCCGTAACCGGCAAAGTACTCAATCAGTTCAAAAACCTTGGCCGCAACGGCACGGTCCACATTGTTTTTCTCAGCGCCGTCCATAAAGTCCTGTTTCATAGCGGCGATGATTTCCGGTTTCTTTTTCCCCATGGCGCGGCGCAGCATATCAGCCTGTCCGAGCGAAAATCCCGCTAAATCACTGGCAATTCGCATAACCTGTTCCTGATAGAGGATAACGCCGTAAGTCGGTTTCAGAATCGGTTCCAGCAGCGGGTGCAGATACTCGATTTCCCTGCGTCCGTGTTTGCGCTGAATAAAGTCATCAGCCATGCCGCTGTTCAGCGGGCCAGGACGATACAGCGCCACCAGCGCAATCACATCTTCTAAATCATTTGGCTGCAGTTCTTTCATGATGGCGCGCAGGCCACCGCTTTCCAGCTGGAATACGCCGATACTTTCCCCGTCGCACAGCAGCTGATAAGTTTTTTTATCGTCCATCGGCATGGTGTTAAAATCGATGGTAACGCCATGGTTTTCTTTTATCATATCCACAGCTTTATTGATAACGGTCAGTGTGCGCAGTCCCAGAAAGTCCATCTTCAACAGGCCGATTTCTTCTACATTTTCTTTGGCAAACTGGGTGATAACACCGCATTCTGCCGATTTCTGCAGCGGCAGATAGCTGTCCAGTGTATCTTTGGAGATTACCACCCCGGCTGCATGGGTGCCTGCCTGACGCGGCAGCCCTTCCAGTTTTTTTGCTGTCTCAATTAACTCGGCAATCTGTTCATCCTGCTCACAGTAGCCGCGCAGTTCCTGAGAAGCTTTCAGCGCTTTCTCGATGGTGATGCCAAGCTCATTCGGAATGGCTTTTGCTACTTTGTTTACCGTTGCAATAGGCACGTTCATCACACGACCAACATCGCGAATCGCACCGCGGGCCGCCATGGTGCCAAAGGTAATAATCTGGCAGACATGGTCCTGCCCGTATTTTTCAATCACATAATCGATTACCTCGCCTCTGCGCTCATAGCAGAAGTCAATATCAATATCGGGCATACTGACACGCTCCGGATTCAGAAACCGCTCAAACAGCAAATCATATTTCAGCGGGTCAATGTCGGTGATGTGCAGTGCATAGGATACGATACTGCCCGCCGCCGAACCGCGGCCAGGCCCTACATAGATGCCTTTTTCACGGGCAAAGCGGATAAAATCCCATACAATCAGAAAATATCCCGAATAGCCCATCTGTTTGATAACCGACAGTTCATATTCCAGCCGCTTTGTCACTTCCTCCGTCACCGGATTGTAGCGGGTCTTGATTTCCTGATAGCACAGCGCCTCAAAGTAGCTGTCCAGCGTATAGCCTTCCGGCACATCAAAAATCGGCATGTGGTTCTCGCCGAAGGTGAAATCAAAATTGCACTGGTCTGCAATTTTCAGAGTATTGGTCAGCGATTCGGGATAGTCGCCCAGAATCTGCTGCATTTCATCATAGCTTTTCAGATAAAAGTTATCGCTGTCAAATTTCATCCGGTTGACATCATCCAGCGTTTTCCCCATCTGAATGCACATCATTACATCCTGTGTTTTGGCATCTTCCCGGTAGACATAATGGTTATCGTTTGTTGCCACCAGCGGAATACCCAGCTCCTGGCTGAGCAGATTCAGATGATAATTGACCTGTATCTGTTCATGTATGCCGTGATTCTGCACTTCGAAATAGTAGTTTTCCGCGCCGAAGGTATCTTGATACCACTGTGCTGCCTCGCGGGCACCAGCGATATCCTCCTGCAGAATTTTCTGAGCCACCTCGCCGGCAATACAGCCCGACAGGGCAATCAGCCCTTCGTGATACTGTTCCAGAATCTCGCGGTCTACACGGGGTTTATAGTAAAAGCCTTCCAGCGAAGCCAGCGATTCCAGCCTGGACAGATTGCGATAGCCTGTTTCATTTTTTACCAGCAGGATTAAATGATAGGCACTGTCATCCAGCCCGGCCTGCCGGTCAAACCGGGTGCGGGGCGCCACATATACTTCACAGCCGATGATGGGTTTCACACCGGCTTTTTTACAGGCTTTATAAAAATCAACCACACCATACATCACGCCGTGGTCGGTGATGGCCAGCGCAGGCATGTTCAGTTCTCTGGCTCGCTGAATCAGCTCATCGATTTTGCTGGCGCCGTCCAGCAAACTGTACGCTGTATGATTATGCAGATGTACAAAAGGTTCCATGATGTCCTCCTTTCCGCCAATGCTCGATACGGTTGCATAGAAAACAGCAGATGGTTCCACTATGCGGCTGGACTTCTCTGCTGTGTCTGTTTATTTTTTTTGAACTTTCAGAACAATGTGGGCTTTATATTTCAGCTGCTCTGCCGAACGCACCACAACTTCTGCCTTACAGTATTTTTTATCGGACTGCAGCAGCTCCACGGTTACCCAGATTTCTTCATCCTGGTGTACCGGATTGATGCAGATTAAATGCAGTTCATCCACTACAGTCTGCAGACGGTGCAGTTTGCGGGCCGCAATGGTAGACGCATTGCTGATAATCATCGTCATAGCGCCGGAACTGGCAAAATTGACCTCGTTCATCATAAACTGTGTCACGTTGCCCACGATGGTGATTTTGTTGTCTTCTGCGGTATCGCCCAGTTTAAACCCGCTCAGGGTCAGATTATCCACCGTTTCACCGAACTGCGGCTGTTTCTGCGTCTGCTGCAGAGCCTGAATAATGTCCTGACGGTTAACCACACCCACCAGACGTTCCTCTTCGTTGATGACCGGAATCATGTCACAGTCTTCCCACACCAGCAGGCGGGAAATATGGCTGACCAGACTGTCTGGACGGGCGGTGAGCATCTCGGTATCCATCACTTCACTGATTGGCATATTGCTGCTCATACCGGTAACAGCCAGCGGTGTCACAATACCCAGCAGTTTGTTTTCCCCGTTGATAACAGGGAAATTGCTGTGGCCCGATTTCAATGTCAGTTCATGCCAGTCTAAAATGGTATCATACGGATACAGGGTAGAGACATCCCGCTTCATAATATCGCCGATGCGAACCAGATCCTGCTGTACAAGCCGTTCATAGATTGCCTTGTTAATCATGGAGATGGTTTCAAAGGCATCATACGGCGTTGCGAGCACCGGTGTGCCCGTCTGTTCGGCATGGCGAAGCAGCTCAGCCGACGGCTGGGAACCGCCCACAACCAGCAGGGCCGCCCCTTTCTTCACAGCAAGGCTCTGCAGCTCCGGTACATTGCTGACAATCACCAGCGTATTGCCGCTGATGTTTTTCTTTGTCAGCTCTTCTTTGCTGAAACAGGCGGCAAAAGATTTTGGAATCCGTCCGCTGTGATTCTGCCCGACCAGAAATGTGCCTTCCACAATCAGGTTGATTTCATGCAGGGTCATGTCCTCCAGCTGTTTTTTTACCGGCTTTTCGATACGTACCGTTGCGACTTTCGGGATGGAACTGACCAGACCAACATTCTCGGCCTGTTTGATGGCACGGTATGCAGTCCCTTCACTCACTTCCAGGTCTTTTGCAATCTGACGCACCGATACCTTGGTGCCAACGGGTAATGCTTCAATGTATTTTAAAATCTGTTCATGTTTCGTAGCGGTCATCCTGTTCACCTCGTTTTCTATTATACTATAACACGTCGGCAATCACAACAGATTTTCGATATTGTTTTATAACAGTTTGATAAAATACTGTATACGATTATCCCCACTTGTGTTTGCGCATATATCCATTGACCATGCCGCCCAGTTTTCCGCTCTCAATGGAGGTCAGTTCCCCCCAGCCTGCCCGCTGGATTTTTTCGCCGTAGCCAAGCTGCTGTGCCAGCTCAAGTTTTAAAATGTCTTTTGTGTAATAGGTTTTTGTTCTGCCCATAGGAATCCATCCTTCCTCTATTTTCTAGCGTTACGTACGGCAGCTACCTTGCTTACCCCACTAAAGCCGGACATCTGCTTGCCTGTCCAGCGCGATTTGGACTAATGTCCATCGCGCATTAGACAGCCTGCGCATCTGTTCCGTTTTAATGTGGACGAATCAGCAATGGTAGCTGCCGTACGTTAATTAAATGCAAATTTTTAGTAAGGCAGTGCAGAATGTATATTACGAATTCTGGCTTACGCCGAACATCGACGAAGATTGTTCAAATCGTGGCAAACGAAGTTTGACAAAGATGAACAAGCAAGGAGATGTACGGCATTAAACAGAAGAGTTTATACTTCTGTGCTGCCTGATAATTACGTCACAAACTATATGAAAACTATCATCCTGATTAGTATTTCCCGCAAAACAAAAACGGATACCCGTTATCGGATATCCGTAAAAAAATTTTATGCGGGCTGTACGGCCTCTAAATATTCATCAATTTTATAAATCAGCTGGATGGTATCTTCCAGCACCTGGTTGTCGCTCTGCTCCAGGCGAAACATAAACACCAGATCAAAGGTGAAAGAGTTGCGTTTCGGCAGCGGACCGGCCAGCGTCAGTATCGGTTTGATTGGCTTTCCGGTGCGCTGTTCCTGCACAATCATTTTGCGCAGATCCGGTTTTACTTTCAGCGACACTTTATCTTTCAGCGCTTTTTCCACGCTGTCATCCCACGGAATATCCTGCGAAAACACCTGATGCTTCTTTAACTCGCACATACGGGACACCACAATCTGACCATTTTTGTTCTCAGTAATCTCCACATTCAGACGTTCTCTCTCAAAAGCAGCAATAATCGCTTCCTTTTGCAGACATACTTCCATTTTTCACTCTCTCCTTCTCGGTTTCTGCATGTGATTTTAGCATAGCCGACAGGTTCTTGCAAGATGAAAAATCAAAAAAATTTATGCAGAAAGATGAAAAATCCGTTTCAGTTTTTCAATCAGAATCAGCTGATTCAGTTTGCGGAAGTTTTTCATTTCAATGGCACGCTCTTCATCGGTTGGTGTTCCGTAACTGGACTGAAATGTCTCACTGTGCCAGTCTCCGCAATCCAGCTCCCGCATGCCGCATGCCCAGATATCATTATATTTTCCGCATTCCGGACAGGACGAATTGTAACCGGATGTAATCCCAAATCCCATAAACTGTTTGCGCTCCAGTTCCGCACCGCAGATTGGACATTTTGTCTCTTTATAATCAGGTTTAAACATTGTAACAGCCCCTCTCAAATTGTGCTATATCTCTCTTTACAGGTATCATAGCACAGCAGCTGGTGAAATGCACATTAACCTTTTCTCTCTCATTCATTCAGCATCATATAATGATACAAATTATGTAATCCATTATGTTACACATAAAAATCGCATGTCATTTTTAAGATTTATAGGGGTATAGCTGAAACAAAAACCACCTGCCGCAAAGAAATACAGCAGGTGGTTTTGTCGCGCTATCTTTATTTTTATAACAGCCCCAGCAGTTTGGCGCCGTTTTTCCACATAATATTTTCCAGCACATCCTCTTTGAACGGTAACTGTTCATATAAGTCCAGCGCATCGGCATAATGGACGCCCGGATGCGCACTGGCGAACAGAATCTTGTCCGGAATGATGGTGTTGGCCGCTTCAATATAGAAATTGCTCATCGGGAATGTTTCATACTCGGACAGTTCCATATACACATTGCGATGACGGAATGCCAGCGCAATCATCTCATTCACATACGGCCATGCGCCGTGGCTGATAATCATCTTCAGATTCGGAAAATCACGGGCAATCGGGTCCAGATAGTTCGGTGCCGCATGTTCAAGCACAGTGCCGTCCACAAAACGGGACGGTCCGCCGGTGATAATGACAGGAACCTGCAGCTTATCACACAGTTCATAAATGTGATAATATTTTTCATCGCTGGCTGCCAGCCGGGCATGCATTGGGTCAACTGATACACCGCAGAAGCCTTCATGCAGAATACGATGTTCAATTTCATTTAAGGCAATGCCGCCTTTGTGCGGGTCGGCGCCCACAAAACCTTTAAAAATGTCCGGATAGGCCTCACAGAATTCTTTCACCGCATCATTGCTGGATGCACTGCCGAAAGTTGTCTCGATATCACGGCCGGTAATCACAGCCGCCATTACATCGTGTGCCTTTAAATCATCCACAATCTCATCCAGCGGACGCGCCTCCGCATCCAGATACTCCTCCATGGTTCTGCCTTTCAGCAGCATGTCTTTAAATGCAGCCGCCAGACTTTCCAGCTGTGGCCGGGTATGGGGACGGAAGCGAAAATCAATAAACTTCATAAAAATCACCTCATCATCAATTGGTTCTGTTTTTATTATAGACTGCACTTCCGGGAAAGGCAATTGTGAAGGAACACAAAAAAGCTGTTCCTCCAGCCGATATCATCGGGCCGAGAAACAGCTTATGCAGATTTTATTCTTCGATTTCCAGCTCCGCCTTGATTTCTGCCAGCATGTTTGCTTCTTCTTTGTTCAGCTCGTAATGCTCCAGCAAATCAGGACGGCGCAGCAAGGTGCGGCGCAGTGATTCTTTTTTGCGCCATTTGCGGATATTTTCATGGTGACCGGATAATAGAATCTCCGGCACTTCCATGCCCTCAAAGTTCTGCGGGCGGGTATAATGCGGATATTCCAGCAGACCGTGATAGAACGAATCTTCCTCGTAGGATTCCTGCTCTTTGATGACGCCTGGGATCAATCGGCTGATGGCATCAATCATAACCATGGCAGGCAGTTCCCCGCCGGTTAAGACATAATCGCCGATGGAATATTCCTGTGTCACAAAAGCACGAATACGCTCGTCAAAGCCTTCGTAATGACCGCAGATAAAGGCCAGCCGTTTCTTTTTGGAAAGCTCACAGGCCGCTTCCTGGTTGAACACCTTGCCCTGCGGAGACATAAGAATAATCTCGGTGTCCGGGTCATTCAGGTCCAGATTGTCACGCAGTGCGGAGATGACCGGTTCCGGCTGCAGCACCATACCGGCTCCGCCGCCAAATGGATAGTCGTCAACCGAACGATGTTTGTTGGTAGAATATTCCCGGAAATTAATTACCTCAATGTTGAGGATATCTTTACTTCTGGCCTTGCCTAACAGACTGCTGCCCAGCGGGCCGGAAAACATTTCCGGAAACAGAGAAAAGATTTTAATGTCCATTTGCGCTCCTTAATCCAGCAGACCGTCTGGAATTTCCACATCCATGCGCTTCTGGTCCAAATCAATGTTTTTCACAACAGATTTCAGCGCCGGCAGATAAAACTCGCCGAAGTCGCCGTCGACTTCATATAAATCCACACTGCTGTTCTGCACCACAGCTTTGATTTTACCATAGCAGACATCACCCTGGTAAACGTCCAGCCCTACGATTTCGTAAAGGAAATAAGCGCCTTTTGGTTTTACCGCATCTTCCGGTGTCACACACAGATAGATATTTTTCAGCCGCTCTGCCTGGCTGCGGTCTTCAATGCCCTTCAGGGTAATCAGGATATTGTCTTTGTGTTCGCGGGCACTCAGCACTTCCACCTCTTCATAGCGGCCGCCAGGCAGTTCCAGCAATGCTTTTTTCAGCTTGCGGAACCGGCGGTTGTTATCGGTTAACGGCTGCAGCACCAGTTCCCCTTTGACCCCATGGCAGTTGATAATTTTTCCGACACGAATATTTTTCTGTTCCATCATCTTACGCCTGCGGATTAATTGCAATGACGATATCATCTTTTAAAATGATTTCGCAGCTTACATTTGCGGTGAACGGCTCGCCAACACGAACTTCCTGCAGAAAATTGCCTTCGCCTGTTTCCACAATTTCGCCGTCCGGCAGTTCCAGAATGGCCTGCAGACTTAATTTCAGCTGGTCACGGTAGGTAACCAGTTTCTCTTTTTCGCCCATAAACTGACGACGATATGCCTCCACATTCGGGTCGCCCTGCAGGGTCAGTTTAGTGATTGCTTTGTTCATGCTCTCTTCAAAAGTTGTGATGTCTGCATTCATTTTATCAATTTCAGCCTGTACCTGGCTGCCTGCTTTTGCTTTGTAACTGTCGGTCACGACCTGTTTGATGGTCAGTTTGCCCATCATCTGAATTTTGTCCATGTCATATTCCTCCTTCAACATTTATGTATCAGTATATGCAACCTGCAACAATAAAAAACCGACTATCGACAAGTATCATACATGGTTCCTGTCAGCAGTCGGCTTCCTATCCTTACATAATTTCCACTGTAACTTTTTTATTTGCTTTTACAGCAGCTGCTTTGACTACTGTGCGGATGGCTTTTGCAATGCGGCCCTGTTTGCCGATTACTTTCCCCATATCTTCCGGCGCAACAGTCAGATGAATGGTGATTTCTTTCCCATTCTCAACCTGAGTCACTTTTACAGCTTCAGGCTGATCAACCAAGGATTTCGCTAAATGTTCCACTAAAGCTAACACGAAAATCCCTCCTTATTTCCACAGACCCTGCTGTTTTAACAGAGATTTCACTGTATCGGAAGGCTGAGCGCCAGTACCAATCCATTTCTGTGCTTTTTCAGCATCAATTTTAACAGCTGCAGGCTGACAGTTTGGATCGTAAGTACCAATCACATCAATGAAAGCACCGTCTCTGCGAGAGCGGGAGTCAGCTACAACAATACGGTAGAAAGGAGCTTTTTTAGCACCCATTCTTGTTAATCTGATTTTTGTTGCCATGTTTTTCACCTCCTCTTACTACTAAATAGTTATATCATGCGATGCAGAGGTTTTCCTCCTCTGCGTTTATCACATAAACGGCAATTTGAATTTTCCAGGTTTGGCTTTTTTACCGGAAGCCATGCCAGAGAACTGTTTCATCAGCATCTGAGACTGTTCATACTGTTTCAGCAGACGGTTTACATCCTGTACCTTCATACCGGAACCCGCTGCAATACGTTTGCGGCGGCTGCCGTTGATGATTTTCGGATTGCGGCGTTCTGCCGGTGTCATCGACAGAATAATTGCTTTTGTCTGTGCCAGATCTTTATCGCTCACCTGAATATCTTTCAGTTTGTTTTTGCTCATGCCCGGCATCATTTCCAGCATGTTGCTGATGCTGCCCATGTTTTTCAGCTGGTCCATCTGTTCCAGATAATCTTCCAGTGTAAACTCGGCTTTCAGCATCTTCTTCTGCATTTCTTCCGCTTTCTGCTGGTCGATGTTTTCCTGTGCTTTTTCAATCAGGGTTAACACATCGCCCATCCCCAGAATACGGGAAGCCATACGGTCCGGATGGAACGGTTCCAGCGCATCCAGTTTTTCACCCATCCCGGCAAATTTGATTGGTTTACCAGTGATAGATTTAATAGATAACGCCGCACCGCCGCGGGTATCACCGTCCAGTTTGGTTAATACCACGCCGGTGATATCCAGCAGTTCGTTGAAGCTTTCTGCCACATTCACGGCATCCTGCCCCACCATGGAGTCCACAACCAGCAGAATTTCTGTTGGATCTGCAACTGCTTTTACATTTTTCAGTTCTTCCATCAGCACTTCATCAATGTGCAGACGACCGGCTGTGTCTAAAATCACCACGTCATTGCCGTGGTATTTGGCATGTTCAATAGCGCCTTTGGCAATATCCACCGGGCTTACCTTGTCACCCAGAGTGAATACCGGAATATCCAGCTGTTCCCCCAGCACCTGCAGCTGTTTGATAGCCGCAGGACGATACACGTCACAGGCAGTCAGCAGCGGGCGTTTGCCCTGTTTTTTCAGGAGCCGCCCCAGCTTGCCGCTGGTGGTGGTTTTACCGGAGCCCTGCAGCCCGACCATCATAATGACTGTCGGGGGTTTCGGGGAGATTGTCAGTTTGCTCTGTTTACCGCCCAGTAATTCGGTTAACTCATCATGTACAATTTTTACAACCTGCTGCCCAGGAGTCAGACTTTCCATCACTTCTTCCCCGACTGCGCGGCTGTTGACCTTGTCAATAAACTGCTTCACCACTTTGTAGTTAACGTCCGCTTCCAGAAGCGCAACCTTTACTTCACGCATCACAGCTTTCAAATCTTTTTCCGAGATTTTCCCCTGCCCTTTCATGCGTTTAAAAATGTCCTGCAGCTTATCTCCTAATCCATCAAAGGCCATACTCGCTCCCCCTTTCTTCAGGTTCCTTCTATCTATTTATTCGGCATCTTCCAGCCCGAGCTGTTTCAGAATGGCCAGCACTGCTTCGTTGCCATCGACCATATCAGCCATCTGTTCCAGAAGTTTTCTTCGTTCTATCTCACGCTGTGCCAGATGAAGTTTTTCTTCATACTTTTCCAGAAGATGTTCGGTGCGTTTAATCAAATCGTGAACCGCCGGGCGGGAAATATTCTGCTCCGCCGCGATTTCCCCCAGAGACAGGTCACACTGATGATACAAATCAAAGACATTCTGCTGTTTTTCAGTCAGCAGACCGCCGTATAAATCATACAGCACTGCAAGCTGTGCTCTTTGTTCCAGCGTCATCGCCTTTCACCTCATCTGTTAACCCGTTGTCCTTAACACCTTTGATAGTTTACTCGAAAAGAAAAAGGATGTCAAGTATTTTTACTGAACATCCTGAAGATTTTCTGATAAACTGATTTTATTGTATGCACAAGCAAAACTGTGTAGTATAGGTTACGGAATTCTGTCCACAAATCGTAAACTGTTTCACGTGAAACAGTCTGATTCTATTCTTCCTCCACCAGCGCAAAGCGTTTTACCACTGCACCGTCTGGCAGGGTGACTTCCTCTAAAAACATGTCCAGCGGTCTCGCCCAGATGCCGTAGTCTCCGTATAACGCCTGATAAATCACCAGCGGTTCTTCTGTTTCCGTGTGTTTCGCCACATGAAGCACTTTATACAGCTTATTTTTATAGTGGCGGTAGGTTCCGCCCAAAATTAATGTATCCATTGTGTTATCCTCCTCTGTAGTAGAATTATCAGAATTGTTCTGATTTATATATGCCTTACACATCTTCTCAAGAAGATGAAAATTACAACAGCGTTCTTTTATCTTCCGTTCATGTTTCGTTAATTCGTTCAAATCTTTCAAACACAGTTCATATAAATGTTCAGTCACAGAAACAATAATCTCTCTTTCTGCATTAATCTCTTTGTACTGATGCCTGAAAAGACTGGCATATTTTTCATCATATTCTGAAAAATCAATGGGGATTAAACAATTATCTGGAACAGGAATCATATTATTAAAGTTCATGGCACCATATCTGCCGCCGGCAATTTTTCGAAAGTCAATATCGTTGTGCATAGTTTTATGTTTTGCTTTTGGAGAGGCCAGCGGAACATAATAATTCATTTCATTGATTGTTAGCACAATCCCCACATAAGGCCGGTCCTCATTTTTATTATACAATACCCGCTCTTCTTTTTTTCGCAGATGTTCGACGTATTCTTCCTTGATGTTATAAAGTCTGAGCATAATCGCATTTCTCCCATTATACAGTAAAAGAGCCAGCAATCGAGGCTGGCTCTTGAAACATCAGCTTCCTGTTAAAATGGCTGAGAAACACCGCTTTTTCTGTTCGCCATTTATGGCAAAAATGCCACTGGTCGCGAAACACCGCTTTTTCTGTTCGCCATTTATGGCAAAAATGCCACTGGTCGCGAAACACCGCTTTTCCTGTTCGCCATTTATGACAGCAATGCCAATGGCTGCGAAACACCGCTTTTTAAACGCTCATTTTATTTAACAAGAATAACTTACATATTTATATTATACTTGTTTTTATGAAATATGCAATAGAATTTACAAAAAATAGGATAAATTTTTCAGTCAGCTTTTACAGAAAAGCCATCAGCTGTTCCGTCACAAATACAACGAACACTGCCCCCAGTGCAACCACCAGCAGACCTTTATCTTTATAGGCCAGAAAGACAGCGGCAATCATACCGGTAGCGGCCGAAATCATACTGGATGTGGAATAGAGAATGCCTGGCAGTGTCATTGCCGCCAGCACCGCATAGGGTACATAATATAAAAACGATTTGATAAACCGGTTCTGGATTTTACGCCGCATAAAGGTCAGCGGCAGAAATCTCGGAATGTAAGTCACAATGGCCATCACAGCCACTGCGATTAATACATATGCATAATTGTAACCGTGTTCCATTGCTTACGCCTCCTCTTCCTCATCTTTGACCGGCCATTTCAGCGCAGCAAAACTGCTTGCCGCCACAGCACAGATAATGATTACCCAGCCGCTGGAAAGCCGATTCAGCACCGGCATATAATAGAACAGACAGCTGATTACCGCTGCAATTACAATCACCCAGGCAAGTGAATGCTCAGTGCGGGCCGGCGGAATAATCACAGCCAGGAACATGCCGTAGATGGCAATGCCCAATGCACTGCGAACCATATCAGGCAGCAGAGATACAGCGGTGGCACCAATCAGGGTACCCAATGCCCAGCCCCAGAACGGTGCTGTCATCAGACCGAAAAAATAGGCGAACGGAATCTTTCCTTTGTGCTGCATGCTGACACCGAAAATTTCATCGGTTACACCGAAGGACATCACCAGACGCTGCGGAACAGGCAGATTGGGGTCAATTTTCTGAGACAGAGACAGTGACATCAGCAGATAGCGAATATTAATCACAAATGTGGTAATCCCGATTTCAAACAGGCTTCCGCCGCTGATAATCAGCCCGGTACCGGCAAACTGACCGGCCGATGTGAGGTTGGTCATGGAAATCAGAACTGCAATCCAGAACGGAAGATCATTTTCCGTACACATCATCCCGAAAGTAAAACTGACTGACAAATAACCAAGGCAGATTGGCAAACCGTTCTGCAGCCCGCGCAGATAAGCAGATGTTACATCACTAGACAAAACAATCGCCTCCTTCTATCTGTTACAACATTTATTGTGATTTTAAAAAAACAGCCCACTGCAGAGTGGGCTATTGTCTTGTCTGTGCAATATAGAATTGTAAAACTTTCAGAAATATTTGTCAACCACTAGTCTTTAATCAGTGCCACATCAGCGCTGTGCACCAGATAAACCCTGCCGTTGATTTTCACCTGAATCTGGTCACTGTCTGTATAGTCGGTCCAGCTTTCCACTTTCCCCTGCACAATCTCACCGTTCGGCAGTTCAATGATTGCCCGGTCATACGCATAGGTCAGGTCAATGATGGTACGATTATAGAAATGTTCATTGATGATAAATGCTGCACCCGCTACAAGGGCCAGAATCAGCACTGCAATGATAATATATTTCATTTTTTTCATGTAAGATACACCTCCTGTTATAGTTCTGCAATTGTATTTATTATATCAGAAATTTCTTCTGCTGTAACCGATATTCCTGCTGTTTTTCAAATACATACAAAATAATACTAATACAAGATAATAATACCGCCAGCTATACTTCTGCTACGTCGAGATTAAAATGAACAGATGAGAAGCGGAGTCTTGATGCTGTGGACGCAGTCCACAAAGCAAAAGACGAAGCGAGCAGATGTACATTTTACGAGGGCAGCAGAAGTATAGCTGGCGGTATTAAGCAGCAGTCAGTACTAATTATATGATATATTACAGCCCAAATACGTCGATCCAGGCAATCACAGTGCTGCCAATCGTTAATAACAGCCCCAGCACGGTCAGAATATTTACAATGGTATTGGTGCGGGTCTGATACATCAAATCCAGTTCAGATTCCAGCAGTTCCAGCAGATATTTTATCTTGTCAATAATCGGTGTAATCTGCTGGCTGGTCAGAATGACTTTCTCCAGCTCACCCAGCTCCGTCATATCAATATTCTCCACACGGTTCAGCGTAGAAATCAGTTCCCGGCGATAATCTTTTGTGCGGCGAATGTCCGTACGGAAATTTCCGGTGCGGCTTTTCTGAAACGACGCCTGAAACTCCAGAATCCGATGGGCAATGGTTTTGATGGCCATCACCAGTTCCACCGCGTAGATAATACCGTGGTTTACCCCCGCCACCGCCGGGTTCAAGGCAAAATACGGATTCATACCGCCATAATAACTGCCGCCAAATCGTGTCTGATTGTCCCGATACCGGCGGGCTGCCGGAGAATCAATCAGATTCAGCAATAAAAAATTACTGCCAAAGGTAATAAACTCCACAAAATCACGGCTGCTCCAGTCCGGCTGAATCCGTTGAGCGGCCAGATGCTCCGGAATGTGATTCCACCCTTCATCCCCGCTGATAATGCCATACATCCGTTTCTTTTCCTGCGCCATAATCACAGCAATATCTTCCTGGCTGCCAAACCGGTTAAGTTCAATTAAGTGGGCCAGCTGTCCATGTTTGCCGTAAAACCGCAGCTGCATTAAAATCTTGTCATACATTTCTTTCACAGAAAGTGCGGTTCCATTGGAAAACAAAATTTTTGCCCCGTTTCCGTTACAGTGATGCAGATACACCATCTGGGAAGTGGTAGCATCCTGAAACTGCAGATTAAATGTCAGCTTCCCGATATTGATTTCCGGAAAAGCGGTAAACAATACCTGAAGCCGATGCACCGCAGCTTTTTCCATACGGACCGGCGCATCGCACAGCAGCGCGCGCCAGCAATCAAAGGGCAGCCCGCCGCCGTGTAAAAATTCCTGTACTGTTTTAAAATCCTGAAAAATCGGTGAAGCATCGTCCTCAAACAACACATCAGGATACGCAGCCTTTACTTCCTGGCGCAGTTTTCCCATGCGCTGTTCTGTTTCCTGTTCCGGAAACAGCGTAAAATATAAAATGTAGCTGATTTTTCCGTCAAAGGTGACATCGTCCCCGTGAATCGTCTGCTGTGTCATAGTAGTCCCCCGTTTCGTTGCGTCGTTCTTACATAATCTATTTGATATACATTTCTTTTCGAATCCTTGAGACAAATCTGCGAATCTGTTCCCCGCCGCAGGAACGACGGTCCATCACCGCAGCCATACCATCCTGTACCAGAAGTGCAGCCTCCAGCATATCCTGCTGTTCTGCAAGTTTGCGGTTCAGCTCCTGCCCATTGATTGTCATCAGACCGATCTCACTTGTCCCATTGCAGACATTTCAACTGTTCTAACCGCATCTCTGACCTCCGTCAGACATATTCACTCAAGTCATTACGTTAATAATAAAACATGGTGTCAATTGAAGGCAAGTGTTTTCAAAAAAAAAGAAAAACACAGCCATTGATGCACAACAGCTGTATTTTTCACTATTATACTGCGATATACAATTGTTTCTGTAATAAAATTGTTCTTACATTTTTTCTGTAAAAATCTGATAAGCCGGTGCGCCTTCACAGTCTTTCGGAATATCCACACCCAGCAATACAGCTGCAGTCGGAGCCACATCTACTTCACGCACATAACCTTTGATGGTATGGCCCGCTTTTACACCAGGACCCGCTGCCACAAAGATTGGAGATACAGAGGTATCATTGTGCCCGCAGGCAGTGGATAAGGATTCACCGTGGTCGAAGTTGTAATCTTCATGAATCATCATGATGATATCGCCGCCGCCCATACCTAACAGAACCGCATCTTTCTCGTGCAGAGCCAGAGCAACAATGCGTTTTCCTGTTTTCTTATCTTTATAGCCATACAGCGCTGTGATAATCTGTTCTTCCACTTCATATTTATCTGCAGGATCTACAATACCGTAACGGTCGCGGCCTTTCAGATTCAGATGAATGGTGTTGGTTGCACTCTGTACCGCAACAGTTTTGCTCCAGTCAATTTCCTGCAGTTCGTTACCATTTTCGTCTTTTTTCAGAACAGTGAAGCCCAGTTCTTTCATAACGCCAACATTCACGCCACTGTTATCGCAAATGCAGTTTGGTTCTGCTTCCGGACAGATCAGCGCATGGTCAGATACTAACAGAACAGTCCATCCTTTTTCAATATACGGGATAAAACGGCCGATGTAATCATCAGTCCATCTGTAAGTGTTGGCATGCCATTCCCGAATCACACTTTCATCATATTTGGAAGTGTCGCGGTTCTTCAGATATTTCATGTAGGCATGACCAGATAAGTCCGGACCGTGGAAATGGCTGAATACGACTTCTACGCCTTCGTTTTCCATCATGTAAATCATGGCATCTGCCTGCCACTGTGCACACTGATTCCACTGTTCGCCGGAGCATTTGATAATCATATCATAGTCCTGACATGCAGACATGGAGGATGCGCTTGGAGGGCCGCAGGCTGCTTTGATTTTGTCGAAGGTCCATCTTGGGTACCAGCAGTCGCTGTTATCCACATCGCTGGCATTGCTTGCCCACATGCGCACATAGGAACCGTCCTCTTTGATTTCCAGCAGACGGATGTTTCGAACAATGTTGCAGACAGTACCATTTTTTTCGATGGTGTCCGGGCAGTTCGGGGTGTAAACATCTTCGTCCAGAACACATAATGGTTCTGTCGCTTCTTTGGTTGCATAGATAGCTACCTGATTATATCTGCCATCGTTTTTCAGAATCAGTGCAGGACGGGTGGTTTTGCCCCATCCGTAGTAGATGGTGAATTCTTTCGCATCAGCTGGTGCATCCGCCCAGCCTTCCGGTTCGCTGATTGGCGACAGAGACAGGAAGGTTGGCCAGTCAGCCAGGTGGAACATATTCATGTCATCCCAGAAAACACCGTTGCGAATGCTGGATTTAGAAGGATAATAATCCTGGAATACAGTGCCGCCTTCAATAAAATACTTATCATAATATTCCTGTAAACGCGGGTCGTTCATATCTCCCCTTGCAAAATGCAGTTCCGGTCTTGGAACTTCGGTAATATCGCAATCCACATGGCTGTCTGTTGCACCGTAAGGCACACAGCCGCCATGTTTGCATTTTGCAGTCGCGATGATAACACGTTCGTCATCCCGTTTGTGGGTGGTGTTCCCCATAGCGCCCGGAGAAGTACCGTCTACCACATACAGGTTTTCGCTGTCGGAACTTGGAGGCCATGCCCCGCCCGGCCAGTGGAATACCAGTGTTTTTTTGCCGGCTTCTGCAGTTACATTCCACAGCTGTTCTGCTTTGCAGAATGGAGACAGGAACGCTTCCATACGCATATCCGGTTCGCCTGGAATCGGAATGGCATAATCCACTATGCTGTGTGTCATTGGATAGCATCCGGTGGCTAGAGTTGCCCACATAGGAGGGGTAATGGTTGGCATACCGCCCAGCAGCATCAGGTCAGTGCGGGCTGCGCCCATATCAATCAGCTTTTTCAGATTTGGCATTTTCCCTTCATCCACCATTGCTCTGGAGAATCGAGGGTCCATCCCGTCAATCCCGAGAACAATCAGCTTGTCTGTTAAACCTTTGCTTCTTAACAAATGAATCATCCTTTCTTTTTTATGAGAAGTAATTACCCTTGGCGATAGATTGGAAGAAACTTTCGCCAATATATTTGTCAATTTTATTTTAACTATGAAATCACTTTATCGCAAGCAAGGATATCTTGCATAAAAAACTCAAAGCCACAAGTTTTACTTGTAGCAAAAAGAGGATTTCCTTAAAAAGAAAACCAGCAGACACGTTTGGCGTATCTGCTGGTATACACAATTTTTCTGATTATTTTACACGTATTTCCTGACGAATCATCCGGATTAATTCTTCCGTCCAGTTTTCAGCATTTTTGTGATAAATGGCTGCATGCACCATCGGCACATCCAGCCCCTCCACAGGCAGCGCCACAAAGTTTTTCGACGAAAAAAAATACTGATAAGAAAACCCTGCCATCAGAACCATTGCATCGGCATATTTCAGCATATTCCGGTGAAAATCCGCATCGCTGGAACAGATAGCAGCCATAGCCTGTGCCCCCTGCCGCATATTTTCAACCGGCGTGATATTATACAGTGTACGCACCTGTGCGGTATTAAAGCATGCCTCCATCGGAATGGAGTCCGTTTCACCGTCATAATGTTTCCGGTTAAACACGGCAATCATTTTATCGCGGGCCAGCACATCCAGCACAATTTCTCCCTGGAAATTTTCCATAATCCGCAGAAGCTCCTGTTCGTTAAATGTAATCAGGCCAATGTCACTCTCTTGATTTTTAATTTTCTGAATCACCGTCTCCAGGTCATCAACCATATCCAGTTTCACTGTGACATTCTTTTTATGCACATGTGCAATGATTTTAGGCAGAACATGATTGATTACAGTGGAAATAGAACAGATGTGAATATGCCGTTCCTCTTCATCAGACTCCCGCTCTTCCAGCTGATCCAGTACACTTTTTAAGTTTTCTTTTTCTTCCAGTACCTGTTCCGCAAATGCTACCGTTGCTTTTCCTGCTTCCGTGAGCGTTACACCTTTGCTGTTGCGAATCAGCAGAGTGCAGTCAAGCTCTTTTTCCAGCTGCCTGATACTCAGGCTGACCGCCTGCTGTGTCATATAAAGCTGCTGTGCCACCTTTGATATGGAGCGATTCTTTGCCACTTCGGTCAGACAGCGCAATTGTTCCAGCCGCATTCCAATTCCCCATTTCTATTCATTTCGCTTATCATAGCGTATTTTCCGTGAAATGTAAAGAAAGAGACTTACTATGGCAAATCAAACATCATCTGTATATCTACATCAGATGTTTTCTGCAGGCCGGATTTACCAGGCTCAGAAAAACCGCACTCTTATACAGTACTTTAAACATGCTCTTGATTTGTCATTAAATTTACCGGTTTCAAGAAATCTATATTCACAATCTTATTGGAATCTGCTATAATAAAGTGCAGGATAGTACAAGGAGGCATATAACGATGGCAAATGATAATCATAACGACAACAACTTTATCTTATCCACCGATTTAAAACCTGGTTATGACACTGCAGAACCAACACAGACAAAAAAATCCCAATATATTAAAATCGGTATTACGGTGGCTGCAATTGCTCTGTTTGTAATTCTGGTTATTTTATAAGTTTTCTTTCATCGTACGCAAATCATATGACGTCCGGTTTTTGCCGGGCGTCTTTTTCATTATAAAAATAAACAAAAACAGGAAAGCCGCCCGTGCGAAAGGCGGCTTTCCTGTTTAGGGTAATTGTATTCATAAAAAGAAATGGGGATTCTTTTACGGATACGCTATTATTATAGCCTGTATCCCCGTCTTTTAACAAGCAATAAATATTTGTTATGTTTTATCTTCCACAACTTTCAATTGTATCTCAAGGAAAAGTTACATCGTATACAGGATTCAAGATTTACCATTATCGCTTATGCACTTCCCGGCGCATCATAGCCATCAGCCGGCACATCTGCTCATGCTCCCGTTTTCTGCAAAGTACCAGATGCAGAAGCGGCTGATAAATCTCCTGCACAACAGGCACTTCTTCAATCAATACAGACATGAACCGTTTATCGGAAAAAAAGCGGCGATAAACCAGTTCCGGCATCAAAGCCAGAATACCGTTATACTCCATCAGATTACGAAACAGGCCAAGTTCCTGCGGTACAGAGATAAAATTATCTTCCTCTTCCATTCCTCTTGCTGTCCGGAAATTATAAAACGCCTTATGACGAATGCAGAATTCTGTCCACGAAATATGATTCTGCTCCCAGCTGTAATACCGTTTTCCCTTCACGCAAACCAGACGATCCTGTTCCAGAAGTTCATACGAAATATCATGCAGCATCCGGTTATCCTGCAGCTTACAGTCCCACTCTTTCTCCGAAACTGTCAACAGACCAAGATGATCCGTTCCATCCTGGAGGCGGGCAATTACTTCATCTGCCGCCTCCACCTGACTGATTCTCTGTACTTTATAATTGAGCTGTGCACAGGCTGCCGGTGAGAGCGTTGTTAAATAAGAAGAATTAGAACAGATTCCGTACGAAATATTTTTATGTTCTAAATATACATCAGATCCTTTTTGCATTCCATGCATAAAGTA
Source organism: Peptococcaceae bacterium (assembly GCA_017547685.1). Classification (GTDB taxonomy): domain Bacteria; phylum Bacillota; class Peptococcia; order Peptococcales; family Peptococcaceae; genus UBA7185. The sequence continues at coordinate 8,423 of JAFYPD010000019.1, read as the reverse complement.
ATCTTTCGCGTTTAAAATATGTTCTGCCATAATGTTTGCTTCTGCGCCCAGTTCGGTCAGTACAACACCTGTTTTGGTCCGTATAATCAGCGGCGCGCCCACTTCTTCTTCCAGCTGCTTGATGCTTTTGCTGACCGCCTGCTGTGAAATATATAATTGTTCTGCTGCTGCAGTAATGGATCCTGTCCGGGCAATTTCCCGCAGACATTGTAACTGTTCAAAACGCATGATGCAATCTTCCTCTTTCCGTTATATTCATATCGCAAGCTATTTTACTATAAAAAATAGAATTTAACAATTCACATTTCTTTTATTGCAAACATAAAAGGCTGCCGCATCATCATGCGGCAGCCTTGAACAAACCTGTTTTCTAATAACCAGCGTATATTTATATTACAGTTCTTCTGTTAAGATTGTATAAACAGGAGCACCTTCGCACTGTGCAGGCATTCTTACGCCCAGCAGTGCAGCAGCCGTTGGCGCAACGTCTACTTCACGAGGGAACATATCCATTTCGAAGCCTTCTTTAATACCAGCACCGGCTGCTACGAAGATTGGCCCTACGGAAGTATCGGCATACCCTTCAGCAGTAGATAAAGATTCCCCGTGGTCACGAACAAAGTCTTCGTGAACAAAGAAAATAATATCAGCAGAGGTATGATCGCCGCCTAAGCCCAGCAGATTTGCATCTTTTCTGTGCAGAGCCAGAGCGATTACACGACGGCCTGTTTTTGGATCTCTTACGCCGTACAGGTCAGTAATGATTTTTTCTTCCAGTTCATATTTTTCAGCCGGGTCAACGATACCGAAACGGTCGCGGCCTTTCAGGTTGATATAAATGGAGTTGGAACGCTGCTGAACTGCAACGGTTTTGTCCCAGTCGATGGCTGGAATTTCATTTCCGTTTTCATCTTTCATCAGAACAGTGTAGCCCAGGTCTCTCATTAAACCGATGTTGATACCGTAGTTGTCACCGATTTCAGGCATGTAGTCTTCTTTCGGAGAAATCAGGGAATGGTCAGAGAATACCAGAATGGTCCAGCCTTCATCTAACAGAGGCAGGAATTCACCGATATATTCGTCAGCCATTTCATGAGTACCGATTGCATAGTTATAATATACTTCTTCGCCTTTTCTGGATTCCGGACGTTCTTTCAGGGTACGCATGTAGGTGTGACCTGCCATGTCAGGGCCATGGAAATGGGAGAATACTACTTCTACGCCTTCTTCATGAATCATATAGTTGATGGAGTCTGCCTGCCATTTTGCAGCCTGTCTCCACTGTTCCAGGTTACAGTCCAGAACCAGAGCATCATCACCGTCACCAATCTGACCAGTTGCACATGGAGGGCCAAAGTTTGCTTTGATTTTATCAAAGATCCAGGTTGGATACCATACACTGTTGTCATCAGCAGAGAAGCCGTTGGAGTACCACATGCGCAGGAAGGAACCGTCTTCCGCCAGATCCAGAATACGTACATTACGTACAATGTTTTCCATGCCGCCGGTACGACGATTCGGCATGATATCCGGTACATTTTTGGTGTAAACACCTTTTTCAATGATTGCAATCGGCTGCGGCTGATCTTTTTTCAGATATACAGCAATTCTGTCGTATACGCCCTGTTCGTTTTTCAGAATCAGGCAAGGATGCGGGAATTTGCCGTATACCAGCATCCATGTGAATTCTTTTGCCCCTTCCGGAACTTCAGCTGTCCAGCCGGTTGGCTCAGTGATCGGGCTCAGCGCCAGGTTTGCAGGGTAGTGATGCAGGTTGTACATCTGCTGGTCGCCAGGCATTAAGATGTTGGTACGGATGTCCATCATTTTAACCGGATGGAAACCGTTAAAACCGTCGATACCATCTTTGTATTCTGCATAGATTTCATCTACATAAGACAAGTCGTTCTGGCATTTTGTGTAGCTGTTGTGTTTTGGCCTTAAGCCCAGCAGTTCAGCAGGGTCACCGGTAAACCCTTCTGTGGTGCAAACAGCATTGCCCTGGAAAGAAGGCTCCGTGATTTTATCACTTGCAACTGCGATACCTTCCCAGTCACGCATTGCATAAGTAAAGCCCAGCGCACCTGGAGAGGTACCGTCTACCACATACAGGTTCTCGCTGTCGGAGGATGGTGGCCAGGAACCGCCCGGCCAGTGCCATACCAGTGTTTTTTTGCCGGCTTCTGCAGTTACATTCCACAGCTGTTCTGCTTTGCAGAATTTGGAGTAGATATCGGAGAAGTTAACACCCAACTCACCTTCCAGGTTGATATTGAAGTCTTCAATCCCGTGTGTCATCGGGTAAGCACCGGTAGCCAGTGTAGCCCATGTTGGAGGTGTAATGGTAGGAACTGCCCCTAACAGACGCAGGTCGTGACGGGCAGAACCTTTTTCGATTAATTTTTTCAGGTTCGGCATATGCCCTTCGTCAACCATTTTGCGGGAGAATTTTGGATCCAGACCGTCTAACCCCAGCAGGATCACTTTTTCAGATAAGCCTTTGCTTCTTAACATAATACAATTACCCCTTTCGTGATTGTATAATAGTTTTGCAGCTGTCGCAGCCGCTTCTTATAAGTCTATTTTATACAATCTTTTCCGTTCTGCAAAACAAATAGAATTTCATTATCCAATTGCTGTCACAAAAAAAATTTGTGTGTTAACAAATGATGAAGAATTTGCTGCTGAATTGCTAACAGACAAAAAAAGAGCCTCCGCCTTGAATACTCCTATATCCGGCGGATAGCTCCGTTAAACATTTCTTTTCTTCCTCGCCATATCCTTGCATGTCGAAAACAATTATTTTTTGTGAAGTTCGTTTCGAATCATCGCTATCACGTCCAGCAGCTGCGGGCTGGCATTTTTCCGATACACGGCCGCATGCAGAAGCGGGCGGTTGACTTCCTCCATCAGCATGGACGCAAATTTCTTTTCTGCAAAAAAATACTGGTACGCCAGCCCGGGCATCAGGGTGATTACACCGCTGGAATCCATCAGTTTGCGCTGAAAATGCACATCATTGGAACAGGTAATATAATTTTCCTCTGTCTCGCCGTCGTTGATCGGCTCCAGATTATACAGTGAAATCGGCCGGGCATGAAATTCAGCCGGCGAGATATAATTCTGCTCCCATTTGTAGAAGTTGCGGCCTTTCACGCATACAATCTCATCTCGCGCCAGAACATCCATCTGCAGAATATCCTGTTCTGCCTCCATTTTTTTCAGAAGACGGCTCTCCTGCATGGTAATCAGCCCGAAATCACGGGTCCCCTGCTTCACATGCTCAATAATCCGGTCGGCTGGAAGAGATGCCGAGACATGCAGCAGGTCTTTATTCACTTTCATATCCATTTGAACAAACACACTGGGCAGAACCACATTCATTACAGGTGAATTGGATGCAACCTTCAGCTGAATCAGTTTCTGTTCCGGTACTTCTTTCTGGCTGCTTCTCATATTAGAAAGAAAATCATCTTTTTCTTTTAGCAGATGATAGGCAAACCGGGATGCCTCCGCACCGGCCTCGGTCAGCTGCACACCGGTTTTTGTGCGCACCATCAGAGGCAGGCCGATCTCTTCTTCCAGCTGCCGAATACTGACGCTGACTGCCTGCTGGGTCATAAACAGATTCTGGGCCGCACCGGTAATGGTTCCTGTTTTTGCAATCTCAATCAAACATCGCAGCTGTTCAAAACGCAATCCCCATCTCTCCTTTTTTTTACAGCTTTCGCCGAACCAGTTCTAACAGCTCTGCTTCAATCTGTACATCGGTTTTTCCATGTTTGTCGACCCACTGAATATTCGGGTCATGACGGAACCAGGTCATCTGCCGTTTGGCAAAATGGCGGGTATCCCGCTTAATCAGTTCCACCGCTTTTTCCAGAGAAATCTCCCCGTTGCAATACTGAATCATCTGCCGATACCCCAGGCTGGTCATAGACAAGGCATCCTGCGGCACACCGGCCTCCAGTGCCCTTCGCACTTCCTGTTCCAGCCCCTGCTCCATCATCAGATCCACCCGGTGATTGATGCGGTCATACAACACATCGCGCGGCAGGCTTAATCCCAGATAAACGGCTTCATACCGCATGGTCTGCTTATCTACCTCGTTCTGCCGTTCCGATGCAGGAACTCCGGTAACATGCAATACTTCCAGAGCCCGCATCACCCGTTTCACATCGTTGGCATGCAGCCGTTCTGCCGATTTTGGATCTTTCGCTTCCAGCAGAGTCCAGAGCGCTTCTTTGCCGTTCTGTTCCAGATACGCGGTCAATTCCTGACGATAGGCTTCATCCGTATCAGCTTCCCCGAAATGATATTCATAAAGCACGCCATTGATATAAAACCCGGTACCGCCAACGATAATCGGCAGTTTGCCCCGCTGACAGATGTCTTCAATCAGCCCGTCAACGCTGTCTTTAAATTCAGCCGCGCTGAACGATTCCCACGGCTCCTTGATGTCAATCATGTGATGAGGAACACCATCCATCTCTTCTGCTGTAATTTTTGCTGTGCCGATATCCAGCCCGCGGAAAATCTGCATGGAATCACCGGAGATAATTTCCCCGTTCAGCGCTTTTGCAAGACCGATACTGGCCGCTGTTTTCCCCACCGCAGTAGGGCCCACTAATATCACCAGAGGTTTTTTCAACGATACCGCTCCTCTCTCTTATCGGCATACAGCACTCCATAGGCCAGGGCACTGTACTTCCCGCCTGCTATCTCATCAAACTGCAGAGAACGCAAGGTTCCCGCCCGATGTTTCACCACAACACAGCGCCGGGCAACGCTGCGGGCCAGTTCCAGAATATCCCGGGTCAGCGGCGCATAATTGGCTTCTCTGCGTAATGGTGCTATGCCGGAGGACTCCATAATCGGGCGTTCAAACATCGGGTCAAAATATACAATATCATAACTGTGTTCCGGCTGTTCTGCCAGAAATCCTTCATAATTGCCATGCAGCGACGTGATTCGCTCCATTGCCTGTTTCATGCGCCAGCTATCTGTTGGCCAGTGTTTTAGCCCATAGCTGGTCACTGCATAAATCAGCGGGCTGCTCTCCAGCGAGGTCACAGAGCCCTGTTCGCCAGCCAGCCAGGCCATCACAATGGCATCGTTTCCCATGCCCATGGTACAGTCCAGAATCCGGTCTCCGGGCTGAATCCCGGCCACAAGGGCTAGCATCTCATCCTCACCGTCTTTGATATGCTTGATTCGCGGCACTGCCATGCCGGGATGGAACGACAGCCGGCCGCCGTCTTTCCAGTGCGCAATCAGCTCCTGTTCTTCCTCCACCAGCAGACCGTCCAGCTGATACAGCTCTATCAGCTTTGGAATGCCTTTATTCTGCCGGTCAATCACTGGAATCTGCAGTTCTTCACTGATGCAAAGTGCCGTGTCGGTTAAGCCGATGCCGTGTTTGCCCCGCGCCTTGCTTGTTGTCATTGCCCAGTTATCCATGATAGGTGCCCCGCTTGAAAATTTTATACAGTTCCTGCATAGTGATTTTATAGATAATCGGTCTGCCGTGCGGACAGGTATGTGCATTATCCACCTGCGACAGATCATGAAGTAAGGTTCGCATCTCAATTTCAGTCAGCGGCCAGTTGGCTTTCACAGCCCCTTTGCAGGAGGCGGTAATCAGCAGTTTTTCTTTGATGAATGCCGCATTGACTTCTCTCTGCTCGCTCAAATCATGGAGCAGATCTACAAAGAATTCCTCCACATTGGTCAGTTCATGCAGACCCAGCGGCAGGCTGCGAATCAAATAGCAGCGGTCACCGAAGTTTTCCAGCACAAAACCCAACTCCCGCAGCGTGAAAATATGCTGCATCAGGATGCTGTCCTGCTGTGCCGACAGGTTGACAGTCACTGGAATCAGCAATGGCTGAGAAAGCAGTTCTTTTTGTGCTTCAGCCTTCATGAATTTTTCGTACAGAATGCGCTCATGGCAGGTGTGCTGGTCAATAATATATAACCCTTCTTCGTTCTGCGCCAGAATAAAGGCATTATTCAGCTGACCTATAACAGTTAAATTCTGTATCCCTTTTACGTGTACTGTTTCTTTTATCTGTTCTGAAACAGATTCTTTTTTCTCACACTGTAGTATTATATCTATTTTTGGATTATTTCTGTTTTTAACATTATATTCCGCCTGTTTATCCGATAATACGAACAGAGAATCCTGTGTAACAGATGGTTTCTTTTCTTCTGTTTTCTTCGAAAGTTCCGCTGATTTTATCTGATACAGTTTTTCCGGTTCGGCCACAATATCAGCCTGAGGCAGTTTAGAAGAAAGTTTCTGCGCAGAAACAGCTTCCTCCTCCCTTTTTTCGGCTGACACTGCCGGTTTTTCAGCCTGTTTTTGTGCTGCAGCTGGTTTGTAGCTATTCGCCTCGTTAGAAGGGGTATCCTTTTTATTCTGTTGCGGCATCACAATCTGAGCCACCGTCTGTTTTTGCGGCTGATGGGCGGCTGGCGCAACCGTCTCCGGCAGAAAGGCATTCTTGGTGATATTGGCCTCCCACAGCGCATCTTTCAGTACTTCTATCATCTTCGGTTTTAACTGTTCATAGCCGTTGATTTTAATTTCTGTTTTGGCAGGGTGAATATTCACATCAAGCTCGCTGCCCGGCATAGTCAGTTTCAGTACAGCTACCGGGAACCGGCCTTTGGCAATGAGTGTGTAATAGCTCTCCTCCAGTGTCTGGCTCAGCTCTGCGCTCTTCACAAGGCGGCCATTCACAAAGAACACTTCCTGTCCCCGGTTATTTCGCGTGATTTCTTCCCGCACCAGCCAAGCTTCCAGATAACGGCCCGGGCCAATCTCTGTTTTTGTAACAGGCACAATCAGCTGTTCCAGATTGCTGCCGTACACATACGCAATGCGCTGTTCGGCTGTGTACAGGCCAGCTGTATCCAGCTGCATCTGTCCGTTGGATACATAGCGGAAGCGAACCTGCGGATGCCCCATGGCATATTTACTGATTAAATCACCGATTAATCCGGCTTCATAGCTGTTGCTTTTCAAAAATTTACGGCGAGCCGGAATATTATAAAACAGATTCTTCACTTCCATGACCGTTCCCGGTGCTGTGGCCACCTCGGAAAACTCCATCACATTGCCGCCCTCAATGCGGATTTTATGACCGATGGTTTCCTGCTCTGTGCAGCTGATCATTTCCACCTGAGCCACTGCCGCAACACTTGGCAGTGCTTCGCCGCGGAACCCGAAGGTATTCAGTCTGTACAAGTCCTGAAATTTTCTGATTTTGCTGGTGGCATGTCGCTCAAAGGCAAGCTGTAAATCTTCCGCATCCATACCTTTGCCGTTGTCCTTCACACGAATCAGCCCGGTACCGCCCTCCCGGATTTCGATTTCAATAAAATCAGCACCGGCGTCCAGACTGTTTTCCAGCAGTTCTTTTACAACCGATAACGGCCGTTCAATGACTTCACCGGCTGCAATCTTGTCGGCAATATGTTCCTCTAACCGTTTAATCTGTCCCAAGCTGTACCACCTCCTGTGCTTTTCGCTGTAAGGTAAAGAGTAAATTCATGGCATCCATCGGTGTCAGATTGTTCACATTCACCGCTGCCAGCTCCTGCACCACTTCCGGAAGCTCTGTGATGGTTTGAACCGGTGTTTCCGGTTCCGATACAAACAGCTCCATCTGATTTGCTCTCGGCCGATGCTGTTCTTTTTCCAGCTCCAGTGTGCGCAGAATATCCCGCGCATTCTGTAAAATAGCTTCTGGAATCCCGGCAAGGCTGGCAACATGAATCCCATAGCTCCGGTCTGCCCCGCCTGCAACAATTTTGCGCAGGAAAGTAATTTTTTCCCCGTCCTCTTTGACCGCCACCGAATAATTGCGAATGCCCGGCTGTTCCTCTAACGCTGTCAGTTCATGATAATGGGTGGCGAACATGGTTTTCGCTCTGATAGTATTGTTGATATAATCGGTCAGCGCCCAGGCGATGGCCAGCCCGTCGTAGGTACTGGTACCCCGGCCTACCTCATCCAGAATAATCAGGCTGTCTTTTGTGGCATTGTTGACAATATTGGCTACCTCATTCATCTCCACCATAAAGGTACTCTGCCCGGTACTCAGATCATCGCTGGCGCCAATGCGGGCAAACACCCGGTCTACCACAGGCATCACAGCTTCCCTGGCCGGTACAAAGGAACCAATCTGCATCAGCACCGAGGCCACCGCCACGCTGCGGCAATAGGTGCTTTTCCCTGCCATGTTCGGCCCTGTGATAATCAGGAACCGTTCCTGTTCCGGATGGAAATGCACATCGTTCGGGATAAACCAGCCATCTTTCAGTTTTTCCTCCACCACCGGATGGCGGCAGTCTTTCAGGAGATACTGCCCATCTTCAGAGATAACCGGCTTGCAGAAATTATGATAAACTGCTGC
>JAFYPD010000018.1 GCA_017547685.1 Peptococcaceae bacterium | reverse complement strand
TTGTGTTCAGTTGTGGTATAATGTACATGATCCATAGTGATTGCTCCTTTGGTGATTGTTGATTTGACACCTACATTCTACCACAGGAACACTGCTATGGATTTTTTATTTAATTGTTCAACTTGATTATACAATCAACCCTTATATCATTTTGATGAAAATCTGCGTGAATTGTTTTTGAAATATATCTTGAAAATTGAACGGCATATTCGTGCTTTACTTTCTTATTACTTCACCGAAAAGCACGGTGAAGTTCAGGCAATGTACCTGAATCCTGCTAACTACAACCAGAACAGAAAGTATGCAAACGGCATTCACAGGCTGATTTCCACACTGGACAATCTTGCCAACAGGAACAGCGATTACCCTTATATCAATCACCAAAGACAGGTTTATGGAAATGTCCCGCTTTGGGTTCTTACCAACGGTATAACTTTTGGTACCCTGTCCAAATTTTATGAGTACACAACCCAAGATATTCAATCTAAAGTTGCCCGGAATTTTGAAAAGGTGAACCAAAAACAGCTGGAACAATACCTGAGTGTAATGACTAAGTTCCGTAATGTCTGTGCCCACGGTGAACGACTCTATTCTTACCATACCCGAAATGATATCCCGGATACTGTCCTGCATCAGAAACTTGAAATCCCCAAAAGTGGAACTCAGTATTCCATGGGCAAGCATGATTTATTCGCAATGGTGATTGCATTTCGATACTTGCTGCCTCACAACGATTTTAAACGTTTCAAAGCCAGTCTGACAAGCTTAATCCGTCACTATCTGAATACATCCGGTTCCATGGACAAAACTACATTATACACTTACATGGGTTTCCCTTCCAATTGGAATAAGATCACCGCATACAAGAAATAAAAACAGTAGAATAACCTTGTACTAATAAAATAGGAGGCTCGTCATCACGACGCACCTCCTGTTAAATATAAATTCTTTTTGCTGACAGACAACTCTTGTAACTGTCATATCCTTCTATATATCAAATTCCGGGAGTTTATCTTTTATAATTCCATCCTCCCCGATTAAGCCTAACTCGGAAAATACCCAGCCGATAATTTCACAGAGTTTTGCGGTATTCATCTGCTCGCTTCGCTCATCTTCCACCATGTCCATAAAATAGTTATACTGATAATTATCGATGAACCGCGCCGCCAGGTTATAGATTTCTTTTTCCGTCCCGTACTCGATTTTATGGCAGTGCTCACAAAACATCTCCACATCATGACCGCCGTACGGGTCATACACAACCACTTTCATTTTTAACGGTCCGCCACATTGCTTGCAGCAGCATCGTGCCATACGTTTGCGGTCGTCATCTGTTATTTTTCCCATCTATGTTACCCTCCTATCGGTAATCTGGTATGTCAATTTTCAACTGCCCGTTATGCCAGCTTACATCAACTGACTTCTCAAGAAACGCACTGACCGATTCACTGTCAAATACATCCTGAATGAAACCGGTTTCAAACAGTTTTCCGTTTTTCATCAGCGCTGCATGAGTATAGGCCGGTGTAATCTCATCACAGTGATGGGTTACACTAATCATACTGCGGCCATCTTTTTCCATCCATTCGTTCAGCAGTTCCTGCACCTGCATACGGCCCAGGATATCCAGCCCGGTAAACGGCTCGTCCAGAATCAGCATATCCGGTTCGTGAATCAGTGCCCGTGCCAGCAGTACCTTTTGCTGCTGGCCGGACGATAACGTATCAAACGGATACTGATGTTTGCTGCCCAGCCCCAGCTCTCGCAGCAGCGCTTTTGCTTTTATTATTTCGGCAGCACCAGCTCGTCCTGCAACACCTAAATGACCATATAAACCGCTCAGTACAATATCCAGCACCGGTTCCGTCCGATAACACTGATTAAAAAAAGAAGAACTTACAAAGCCGCTGCGAATACGCCATTCCGTTTTGTTTTCCTTATTCAGCGGTACGCCGTCTATCTGAATACTTCCTTTATTGACCCCCAGATACCCGGCTAGCGCGCGCAGCAGTGTTGTTTTGCCGCAGCCGTTCAGCCCAAACAGTATCCATCGTTCATTTGCTCCGATTTTCCAGCTGACATCATGCACCACCTGGCGAACCCCTCGCCGGATGGTAATCTCTTCTGCTGTAATCAAGTCTATTCCCTCCCTGCTGTTTTGATTGAAAAACAAAAGGAGTATACCGCTCCTGCCAAAACCGCAAAAGAATATACCCCTTCTTCTATTCAGTCAGCGCCTGAAGAAGCGTCTAACCATTATTTATAATTTTTTTCTTCAAAACCTTCTAATGCCTGCCAGATTACGCCGCCCTCTACGTTACTTACCATAGGAACTTCGCCTAAGTGACAGATGGTTGGTACTACGTCAACGATTCTGATAGTACGGTTGATTTCCACACCTTTTTTGAAACCTGCACCGGACATAATACACAGGTTGTTCAGAGAATAGCCTTCGTTGGTTGTGGTGGATGGCGCAAATGCATGTTCATTACAGTAGGTTGGTACTACCTGATACAGGATATCACCTACATGGTTGCCGCCCATACCTACCATTTCCATTTCATCGCGTGTTAAGCAGAAGGATATTACACGTTCACCGGTAACTGGATGACGGTAGCCGTACAGTTTATCAATTACCATCTGTACTGTTTTATCGTAATCTTCCGGTTCTACAATACCCTGCGGGTCACGGCCTTTCAGGTTAATATAAATATAGGAGCTGCGCTGTGCAACTGCAATGGTTTCATCCCATTTAATCAGGCGCATACCGGTTTTTTCGTCAACATAGGATTTTGTCAGCCCCAGTTCTTCCATAACCGGTGTCTGAATTGCAGACAGAGAACCGATACCAGGGTTGGTGTCACCTACAGAGTGCGGAATTGCTGCATGGTCAGATGTAATGATAACAGCAGTATTGCCGTCATCCATCTGTTCCATCAGTTTCCCTACATAACGGTCATTGATTTCGTACATGCGGTTGATTAATTCTGCATAATGTTCGTAATCATCATTACTGCCTTCTACCGATTTATGAATGAACCAGTGGTTGAATTCATCGATACCATGTACATGGGTATAGAATAACTGCCAGTCCGGATAGGTTTTAAACATCCAGTCTGCTGCTTTTTCATGCCACTGATACAGATTATCCCAGGATTCTACAGTGGTTTCCAGACATTCATGGTCAATCAGGTCAAATTTACCGAATGGTACAAACGGACCTACTTCCGGATACATATCTTTCCATACATTTTCAGGGTAGCAGTAGTCTTTGTAACCGTTCGCTTTAATCTGATGCGTCAGATAGATTTTTACCTTTTTGCCTTCCGGATCCATTTCAATAACGCGGAAACGGTATACCATTGGTTCTTTTTTATCATTCAGGTTGTAGGTATCGAATATGAAGTCACTCCATTCGCCGACTTTCGCCTGACCCATTACTTTTTCTGTTTTACGGCCTTCGTACAGGGTAACGGTATCGTAATGTACACCATCAGATGCACTGATAACGAAGAATCTGCGCAGCAGACCATTGTTAACCATGATAGATGCTGCTTTTGCGCCTTCTGGCAGCTCAAATGCAAAGCCAGTTGGTTCTTTTAATGCAGAGAACATACGGTCAGCGATAGCTGCATCCCCCATGGAGTCACCCGTTGCCGCAATTTTTTCATAACTTGGAAAAGCTTCCGACCCTTGTGCCGGAAATTTTGTATCTACGGTAGGCAGGTTAATCGGGCTGCTAACCCGTGCAGCTTTTTCTGCGCTATAGCCGTTTGCAGAATCTTTCACCATTTCATCAAAAGCATCGCCGTAAACTACACAGTCGCCAGCACCTTTTTCCACATAGTGCGGAATTTCTTTTAACGGGAAGTCGCCTTCTTCTAAAACAATTTCTTTCTGGAAACCGCCTTGGCAGCGCAGGAATGGAACTACACCGGAACCATCGATATATACGCAATTTTCTTTTCCTTCATTTCTTGGCGGCCATGCTTCGCAGTAGTTCAGCATTAAGCAGGTTTTACCTTCTGCCGCATATTTTTCCCAGATTAATTCGGATTCTACACGCTGCGCATCCCAGTTCATACCCATTACATCTAAATCATTCCCTAATGTATGATTAAAGAAGCAGGTTACACCGTGTGTTTTTGGCCAGTTTCCTGTTGCCAGAGAGGCCCAGTTTGGAGGTGTAACGGATGGGAATGCACCAATCATGGCCATGTTTTCCCCTACTACACCGTTTTCAATTGCTTTTTTAATGTTTGGCAGTCTGCCCTGGCTGATTAAACGTTTGATTACAAACGGATCGGCACCATCCAGACCAATCATCATGACTCTTTTACCCATAATAAACAGCCTCCTTGAATTTGTTTTTGTACATCGATTTGCTTAGACGTCTAACATTCGATGCGATTATTTTAATCTCATCTATGAACTAATTTTATATCACCGTTTCCTTCAAAGTCGAGAACGCATATTTTTCTTCTGCAGAAATGCCGCAAAAAAAATTTGCACCGTCTAGAATCTATACTTCATCACTCATGGCATTTATGGTATACTATCATAAAAGCTATGTATTTTTCTTTTTCAAACGAATGCGAGGCGATGTTGCTATGCGTATAGAACAGCTTGAATATTTACTCGATATTGAAAAAACCAAATCTATTACAAAAACAGCTGAAAATTTCTTTATCTCCCGGCAGGTGGTTTCTTCCAATATCCGTACACTGGAAGAAGAGTTAGGTGTACAGCTTTTAATCCGCCAGCAGGGAAATCTGCAATTTACACCAACCGGTACTCTAGCTGTTGAAAAAGCCAGAGCCGTAATCGAGGCCTATCAGGATTTTCTACATACAGTTTCTGGCTATTCCATTCAGGAACATGCCAATGTGCCTGCACCGATTTCTATTTATACCATTCCGCGGCTGGCATCCACACTGATTCCGGATATCATTGCGCAGTTCCGAAGCATGTATCCGGATGTAAATTTCCGTATTATCACACAGCCCTCCAGAGAAAATCTGCAGGCGGTAGCAGAAACCGAAAACGCCATCGCATTTATTTCCTATCCGGATCACATCAGCAATACCATGGAGCCATTTCAGCTCGCCCGGTTTCCAGATCTGACCGTCACACCATTTATTGTCTCACAGTTTTATATCTGTATGCAAAAGAATTCCCGGTATAACACAAAAGCCACCTTTACTTCCGGAGATCTAACCAGTCTACCGATTATCAGCTTTGCACCGGCTTACGATGTTCTGTCAAATTTTCCGGATATCACATTAAATGTTATCAGTGATGTTAACAATCTGCCTACAATATATTCTCTGATAAAACAGGATTTAGGTGTCGGTCTGATTACACTGCGGGAATATACCTCTTTTAACGATTCCAAAAATCTTATCTTAAAGCCTCTTCAATCTAACAATGAAACACTTTACTTTGCGTATGTTCTAAACGACAGTTTCGAAAAGAATGCATATCTTACCGCATTTATCAATCTGTTGCATGGACATAAGATGTAGTTGCTATCATTAATAATCCCGTGCGGTGCAAAATAATTTTGCGCTGCACGGGATTTCGAAATTTATTCCTGCTTTATACAATTCATAAATTCATCTAATATAAAATCATCAGCTGATGACATTTAATTTATGTCCAAATTATTATTTTATTATCTAAAATCGGGAGATGATTTTTATGACAGCAGTACAAGGTAAAAATAAGAACACAATGTATTATATTCACTGTCTTATTTTTGTCGTTTTGACCTTCGCAATTGGTTTTCTGCCTCCATTTGGTCAGATTACACCGCTTGGTATGAAATGTTTAGGTGTTTTCATCGGTGTAATTTACGGCTGGATTTTTGTAGGGTTTATCTGGCCAAGTTTGTTTGGTATGATTGCTCTGGGGCTTGTTGGCTATGACTCTATTCTTAACATCTTCTGCAGCGCGATCGGGAACCAGACCGTTATTCAGTGTCTGTTCTGCTTTATTTTTGTTGCAACTCTGGAAGCCAGTGGATTAACCGACTTTATCGCAAAATGGTGTATCAGCCGTAAAATTTGTTCTGGTCGTCCATGGGTATTCACCGCATTCTTCTTCCTGGCAAGCTTTTTTGTAGCAGGCTGTATCAACTTATATGGCGGTATCGTTATTTTATGGAGTATTTTGTACAGTATCTGTAAACTGGTTGGTTTCAAAAAAGGCGATGGCTATGTGAGCTATATGGTCGGCGGTGTTGTTTACATCGGTACCATTTCCATCGTTTCTATGCCGTTCCTGCCATTATCCATCATCTATTACGGTCTGATGGGGGAAGCAGCTGCCGGTTTTGCTCAGCCAACAGCTCAGCTCTGTATTGATGGTTTACTGATTGTTTTCATTTCTGCACTGCTTTATTTGCTCGTTGGTAAATATATTTTAAAACTTAACGTGGAACCGTTAAAAAATGCAGAATCTTATCTGGAAGAATTCCGGGCAATCAAAATCAATAAAGAACAGACCATCAGTATTATCTCTTTAGTATTCTTCATGCTGGTTGCACTGCTGCCAAGCCTTCTGCCAGCAGGCGCATTAAAATCATTTTTAAACAACTACGGTGTACTGGGTGCAGCATGTACCGTTATCGCAATTCAATGCTTACGCCGCACACCTGAGGGAACGCCTCGTTATAATTTCAAAGACCTGGTAAATCGCGGCGTAAGCTGGGATATAGTCATCATGTTCGCAGCATCCATGCCGATTTCCGCTTCGCTGGAATCGGCTGATACCGGGATTATTACCACCGTTGTATCTTACCTGATGCCTATCTTTTCGGGGTTGTCGCCAACACTCTTCATCATTGTATGCTGTCTGATTTTCTGGGTAGTAACACAGCTGGCACACAACCTGATTCTGGTAATTATCTTCCTGCCTGTTCTGGCGAAACTGGCCGTATCCTTTGGAATCAACCCGTATCTGTTTGCCCTGTTATTCTGTATGACAACAAACTGTGCATTCATGACACCTGGTGCTTCGGCACAGGCTGCTATGCTGTTCGGGAACAGCGACTGGATTCCGGTAAAAGATTCCTATATGCTTTCCATTCTGTTTGCAGCCATTGCATTAATCGCAATCCTCTGCTTCGCATTACCGGTAGGTATGATTCTTCTCTAACAGAACTTTCTGTTACATGGCTAATTCAAAAAAGGCTCGTCATCACGACGGGCCTTTTGTTTTTGGATTATATTTTTCCTGCAGCACACAAAAACAGGCCATCTCTCCGCAACGAGAAATGTCCTGTTTATTGTTTGTTCCTATTCTTCTTTACATAACTTCTGCGCTATCTGATAGGCTGCTTCTAAATCTTTCGGGAACTGTTCTTCCCGCATCTGACGTTTGTGTGCTTCGCTGAAACTTGCTGCCTGATATCTGGAATAATCATTAAACTGCAGAGTATCACAGCAGGAATATTCCAGTACAGTGCCATTCAGTCTCTGTAATACGCCGAAACTTTTTTTCATTCTGTCTGCATACATGGTTTCATAGCCTGCCTGCGGCACATTCATGGTATAAAAACATCCGCAGTTCACCTTGCCGTGGAACAGTTTTTTCGTGTAATCATCGTAGGTCATTAAAATAAAACTTAACCGTTCAATCAGCGCATGCATCTGGCTTGTGATTTCACCAAAATAAATCGGTGTGCCAAAGAATACGACATCTGCTGATAAAATTTTGTCCAGTACCGGGCTTAAATCATCCTTCAAAAAGCATTTACATGGCTCTGCACCTTTTAATTTGCAGGCAAAACAGCTTCTGCACCCGGTGAAGGTTAAATCATACAGATGAATCATTTCCACCTCTGCCCCTGCATCAGCAGCACCTTTTAACGTCGACTGCAGCACCAAATCGGTATTCCAGCCCTTTCGCGGACTGCCGTTAATTGCGATTGCTTTCATAAGTACCACACTCCTTCTTTTTTATTATAGCATGCTATTCAGAAAATATCTACACATCTGTGTTTTCCACCGGCGGCAGGAGCGATAGTATTCGCCTGTCCGTGGACGCCTCTGTCCGGACAGTGGTGTCCGCCCTGCTGTTTATATCAATGTATCCATTCTGTCATTCTGAGCCTCGTTCCATACCTGCTGCCCTCTTCCCCTACCCCGGACACTTCTGTCACAAATTGCGCTAGATAGTATAAAAAAGATAATAGAGATAGATAACTGATAAACAGATTGTAAAAAAGAAAAAAGCACATCGGCTCAGTCTGCCCCAATGTGCTATCTTGCAAAAAAGGTGCTATATTGCATAAAAATGTGCTTTACTGCACCAATCAGGTGCTATACTGCACACAGAAGGTGTTATATTGCATTTTGTTCATTTGCAAACTTCTTCCCGATTTTTTATAATGCAGCTATCACATCAGCCAGGGAGGAACCACCATGAACACTACTGCACATAACGATACCATGTTACACTGGTTTTACAACTTCACCGTTAAAGTGCGCTTAACCGGCACCGCACAGCGCCTGTGGCACTGCCTGTATTACCGCATGAACGGCACGCACACCGGCCGTTTCTGTGAGATTGCCAGCACCTCATTGGAAACCGAACTGGGCATCTGCCGTAAAACACTGCAGCGGGCACGTGTTGCCCTCGCCAAAGCAGGGCTGATTCGGTGCGAAGTGCGCGGCAAAAGCGTATATTATATGCTGCTGATGCCGGATATGAATCATCAGACCGAAGTAGATCCTTCGACACGCCCTTTCAGGGCGGCTCAGGATGACACACAGAGCAAAAGCCACCAGACTGCAGCTAGGAACGAAGGACTGAACTTGTCCACCAGTCTATGCCCTGGCTCTCCCTCCGGGAGAGCTGCCAAACAGCGTGAGGCTGAGAGGGCAGATATTTCTACCAGCCGTGATTACGCCGCCTCCAGGCCATCCCGTCAGCCGGACATTCTGTTTAACAACAAGTATGAAATCCTGTTACAGGACTATTTGAACAAATATCACGACAGCCGCTTTGCAGAAGCCTGTTTCAATCACTTCGAGATGGTAAAAGAACTCTATCGGAGCCGCGGGAAAAAGGCGCTGACAGAGTTCGGATTTCACAATATTATGCAGCAGCTGGAACAGCTCACCACGGATATGGATACAAAACTGGCCATTATGGAGCGCAGCCTGCGCAACCGCTGGGCAGGATTCTTCCCGCTGCCGGAAAACACACCGGAGTACCGGAACGCAGAGCAGAAAAAACAGGGCCGCGAGCGCAGCAGCTGCCGGAACAGCTACAGCAGTCACAACAATAAGCCGTGGCAGAAGTTTAAACCAGAAGGCCGAGATTTGAATTATCTGTGTAAGTAAAGAGCGGTATTTTCACTTTTTCAATGCAAGATAGTGAACATTTTAATACCCGATACCGACCTTTGCGTAAGGCTATAATACCTTCTCCGTGCACAAAGACTGCATAAAAAAACGCAGAATAGAAATTGTCCGTTTCTATCCTGCGTAAAAGTTCAGCTTTCTTGGGTCACATTATTCTGACAGGTTTTATATTTTTTCTGCTTCTTCCGCCGGCGGCACAGAGCGATAGTATTCGCCCGGCTGCGGAGTAACGCCGCGGAACCGGAACAGTTCGCTGACGGTTACCAGCTGATAGCCGCGTTCCTGCAGAGCCGGCACCAGTTCAGCCACGGCTTTTGCGGTCGGCTCATAGATATCGTGCATCAGAACGATGTCGCCGTCCTGCACGCGGTCCAGAATATGATTCACAATCTTGTCTTTATCTTTTACTTCCCAGTCGCGAGGGTCTACCGACCAGCCGATGACCGGTTTGCCTTCCTCTTTCAAAATGCCCAGCACCCGTTCATCCCGTGAGCCGTAAGGCACCCGGCATAAGGCAGGAACATATTCGTGCCGCTCCAGCAGAGCGGTGTCTACCGGCCGAATCTGATTGATAACTTCCACATCGCTTAATTTAGTCAGATTTTTATGGCCAAAGCTGTGGCTGGCAATTTCATTATGGTTGGCCAGCGTGTAATCGATAGCTGCCTCATGTGTTGCCACCTGACTGCCGATTAAAAAGAAGGTCGCCCTGGCTCCGCGGGCC
Source organism: Peptococcaceae bacterium (assembly GCA_017547685.1). Taxonomy (GTDB): domain Bacteria; phylum Bacillota; class Peptococcia; order Peptococcales; family Peptococcaceae; genus UBA7185. The sequence continues at coordinate 10,241 of JAFYPD010000018.1, read as the reverse complement.
TGCAGGGTGTTCACAATGTCCCAGGTGTATTTGGACGGGCCATCGTCAAAGGTCAAGGCAATCATTGGTTTATCGGGATCAATACCGTAAGGATTGTCATCCTGCGGCTGAACAATCGTTTCGTTATCTGCTTCACTGGCTGTATTTTCGTTTTCCGCCGCATCCCCACTGTCAATCGAACCTGCCTCTTTCTGTACCGGTTCTGCCGGCTGTACAGCAAGCTGTTCTGATGCGGCGCTGTTACCGCCCGCAGTGGAAACCTGTACCGTCTGTTCCGGCTGCATCTCATTGTCTGGCAGGCATCCGGCTGTTAACAATACAATGGCAAAACTGCATCCTGCTATATATAAAAGTTGTTTGATTCCTGTTTTTGTACGCATTATCTGTTCCCTCTCTATTCTCGCACTGTCTGTTTCCGCTTTTGTCAGCTTCTTTATCATACTACAAGTGCATGTAAAATACTATTCATAATCTGTAAAATTTTCTGGTAATGGCTGGATATCTTTTCTCTATTCTATTAGACGTAAGAAGATACTTTTTTGCTGCAAAAAATAAAATCTTTCTGAAAAATTTCCTGCTGCAGGCACAAATGCTGCATACAGCTCATACATTATACTGATAAAGCGACAAATCGCTTTGGAGGGAGGAGATGAAGGTCATGCCAATTACGCAAAACAAGAAGCGAATCCGTGTACAGCATATCGTGGGCAACGGTACTGCACAGGTCGATATTATGCGCAATATCCAGCTGCCGGCCCGGGCTCGCAAAATTGTAGATATCCATGCGGAAATTGTAGAACTGGATTACGAAATTATTCCGAATAAAATCATCATCAAAGGGGCTCTGCATAAACAGGTTTATTATGTAGAAGAGGGAGATTATATCGTTAAGGAATTTACCATCATGCGGGAAGAGTTTACGGACTTCGTGCACATTCAGGGCGCCCGCCCGGATATGGAAGCCATGCTGGACGGCCACATCCTGTTTGTGAACACCAATCCGGCCAACGGCGAATTCCCTACTGATTTACTGTATCAGGTAGCGGTACTGGCTGTGGATGTGAAAGTCATCGAAACCATGACGCTGGATGTGGTCACGGATGCATACGGCGACGGTATCACTGTGCAGAAAGCGCCATTCTCCGTGGAATGCCTGATTGGTGCTGCAGAAAAACAGTCTACCATTTCGGCAGAGCACATGCTGTGCAAACCGGCACGCAAAATCTATGACATGGAAGCTGTCTGCCGTGATTTAGACTATGAAGTGCTGCCGGGCCGCGTGATTGTGCGAGGCACGCTGCACAAACAGATTTACTATGTAGATGCATGTGACGACACCGTTCAGGCTCAGAGCTTCGACAATGAGTTCTCCGTGGTGTTAGATGTGCCCGGGGCCAAACCGGACATGGAGGTTTATACGCGCTGCCGTATGGAATTCTGCGAAGCCAAGCTGATGGGCCCGCAGCCGTGCAATATGGTGAAAGCCAACGCTATTCTGCAGGTATCGGTAAAGGTGACCGAACTGACAAAGATGAACATTGTCACTGCGGTAGAAGGTGCGCTGGTAGACCGCTGCCGCATTCGTGTGGAAGATATCATTGGCCGGAAATGCAGCCAGCAGAATGTGAACCAGGCCATCGACGTGAATGCGCCGCTTGATGTGAACAACATGCTGGTGAAGAGTACCAAGAATATGACAGCCTGCGTGCGCAATGTGAGCTACGAAAAAATCTGCAACAAAGTTATCATCAAAGGCACCATCCATGTGCAGGTATATTATGTGGCCTGCAACTGTGAACAGGAACTGCGGGAAGCCAGCGCTGACATTCCGTTCACCACGGTGGTCAACTTCGACTGCATCAACGAAGATACCATGATTCGCTGCCGCGAGCGGGTGGAATACACCGATGCCAAACTGGAAGGCTGCCCGTGTGAAACATCGAAAATCCGCGCTGTGGCTATTCTGGAAATCTGCGTCTGTGCATTCCAGACCAGAGATTTTATGGTTGTGACCAACGTCTGCACCAACGGTGTCTGCAATACCCAGCCGCTGCCTGAACCAATGCCGGAACCGGAGAAACCGGAAAAACCAGAAGAAGAAGAATGCCCGATTGGCGGCTACACCTATGAGGTAAAAGCAGGCGATACGCTGGCGAAAATCGCTGCTGCGTTCCAGACCCAGGTTCCAGGTATCACCTGGCAGCAGATTGCCCGATTCAACAATATCTATGCACCATATGCACTGAATATCGGCCAGATACTGCGCATCCCGTGCGTGGCAGGCAAAGGCTGAATACAAACAGGATCAACATTGTCGTTCTGATGAAACCTTTCGGCACGATTGTTCCAGATAACTCAGAGTGACATCAAAAAAGAGGCCAGGAAATAAAATCCAGCCTCTCTTTTATTTTCTGTTCTGTTTTACTCCACAATAATATCTGACACCTGCACCGGAATGACTTTCTGCAGCCCTTCCAGCGGCAATTCCACCTGATACCCGATTTTTCCGGCACTGAACATGATGGTTTCATAGTCAGCCGCGGTTTGATGAATAACCGTTTTAAACTGCTTTTTCATGCCGATTGGCGAACAGCCGCCGTGCACATAACCGGTTAAGCCCAGCAGGTCTTTTGCTTTCAGCATTTCGATGGATTTTTCCCCCACTGCTGATGCCGCTTTTTTCAAATCCAGCTCTTCCAGCACCGGCACCATAAACACATAATGGGTTTTGGACTTGCCCGTGGTCACCAGCGTTTTGAAAGCCCGGTTGGGGTCCTGATGCAGAGCCTCTGCCACTTCCGCGCCGCTGACGGCGCCTGTATCTGCATAACAGTGATGTTCGTATGCCACTTTTTTCTGATCCAGTACGCGCATCACGTTGGTTTTCATATCATTTTTTGCTGCCATATATGTTCCCTTCCTTTGTGCCGATTTTTCTCATTTTTTCATCATAGCATTTTTCATTATAGCATAAAGAAAATTTCCGCACAACTCGCGCAATTCTGTTTAAGGAACCCTCTCACCGGCAACACTATCAGCAGAAATCATTTGAACTGAGGTGTTGCATCATGCAAAAATCCAAATCATATGTGGTACTGCTGGCGCTGGTGTGCCTGATTGTTATCTCCAACGTTGAAGTTTCCGAGCGAATTGACAAAGACAGCTTAATTCGCATTCATGTGCTGGCCAACAGCAACAGCGAAGCCGACCAGCAATTAAAGCTGCAGGTGAAAGACGATGTGGTGCGGTATCTCCAGCCCATGCTGGAGCAATCCGGCTCTATTGAGGAAAGCCGCCAGATTATCCAGAACCATCTGACGCAGATTGAACAGACCGCCCGCCGAACCCTGCAACAGTATAACAGCGATTACAACGTAACCTTACAGTACGGCCATTTTGACTTTCCGATAAAATATTACGGCAGTTTCAGCCTGCCGTCCGGCAGCTACGAGGCACTGCGCATCCTGATTGGCGAAGGGCAGGGCCGCAACTGGTGGTGTGTACTGTTCCCGCCTTTATGCTTTACCGACAGTAATGTGTCAGCATCCGGCAAGTATACAGATGTAACACCGGAAACAGAAGTTGTTGTAAAATTCAAAAGCGTTGAGTGGCTGAAAAACCTGACAGAAAAAGAAACCGACCTCCCTGCATCAAGCTGAGAGGCCGCTTTTTTATTTGTCATCATAATGATAACGGCATGCTAAAATGTAAATATTATCACCGGCAATTTTGTAGATGAGCCTGTCTTTATCATTGATTCGCCGGCTCCAGCAGCCTGCGAGGTTTCCCATTAAAGCTTCCGGCTTTCCGATGCCGGTATTGCCATTGCGGGCGATATCCTCCAGCAAGGCATTGATTTTTCGCAAAGTTTTGCGGTCTTCTTTCTGCCAGTAAACGTAATCTTTCCAGCCGTTTTCTGTGAAGAGCTTATTCATCGGCATCCACCTGAATCAATTCATGTGCTGTCAGCAAGCCGTTCTCCAGCTGCTGTTTGGATTCCATCAGCCAGGCATAATTGGCTCTGCTGCCCATCACATGAATATTTTCCAGCAGATTATTATAGGCTTCCTCAGAAATCATCACGACATTTTTATTGTTTTTTCTGGTGATAATCATAGTTTCGTAATCATCGGTCACACGGTCCATATAGGTTTTCATATTGTCACGCAAGTTTGTGTAATTCACAGCTATCATAAATAACACCTCTTTCGTACAGGATTCTGTACTTATTGTAACAAATTTTATGTTCATCGTCAATTATTATATAATATGCCCGGAAAACAAAAAAAGAGAGCTCAATTTCTTGAACTCTCTTTGAAAGTGCGGGCGAGAGGACTTGAACCTCCACGAGATTGCTCCCACTAGAACCTGAATCTAGCGCGTCTGCCAATTCCGCCACGCCCGCATGTCGCTGACGACTTTGTTATAATAACACTTTTTCAGAAAGCCGTCAACCCTTTTTTCTCATTTTTTTCACTTTCTTTTTTAAAATTCTGCCGTCTGGTTTACATCGTGTGCAGCAGATTGGAGATGCAGTTCATAAATTTGCGGCTGGAAAAAATATTGTCGGCGGCATGCTGATACAGATGCTCCCACTCTGCCTTGTACATCCCGGTTTTGTGGCGGAACAGTTCCAGCCCCAGCTGTTTGTTGCCGTCAATCTGATACAGATTGGAGAAATATTGCCCCAGTTCCTGCGTAGAATGATAGATATGCATCATGGCATAGGCATCCCTGTCCATCTGGAACGAATAATTGAAAATGGATTCCATGCGTTTCAGAATCTCTTCCTGCTCCGGCCGTTTGGCTTTGCTCATCTGTTCACTCAGTTCCAGCAGCTGATACATCGGCTGGGTATAATGATGAAACCGCACAAAATCGTTGCTGCTGACATATTCTATTAATTCAGGCAGGGTAATGCCCAGCGGCACAATAATCCCTTTGTCCTGATTGGTGAACGACATAAACGCTGTCGGCAGAAATACATAGTGCAGATATCCCGACAACGCATCCAGTGAAGTAAAGTGTATCACATCTTCAATTAATTTGCGGCGCCCGGCACTGTTATAAATGATACCCTGAAAAAATACAGACTTCTCCGTAATTAAGTCATTGTTAAAGGTTTCTGTCACCTTGCGGCTGCGAATAAGATTTTCCCAGTAATAGCTGTTCTGATATTTCGGATGCATCATGCCCACCCCTTCCCGCAGTTGTTATGCTTATTATATCACATTTGTTGACAAAGATATTATTTCATTTTATAATTTTTAGATAACGATGAAGAAATTTTTTGATGCATGATACATGCATGATAAATTGATATAAGGAGTTTACGATATTATGGAACAGGCAAAAAAACGAATTTTAACCGGCGACCGTCCTACCGGCAAACTGCATATCGGCCACTATGTAGGCAGTCTGCAGAATCGCGTAAAATTGCAGGATGAATATGAAACATTCATTTTAATTGCCGATATTCAGGCATTAACCACACACTTTGAACGTCCGCAGTTAATTCACGACAGCATTTATGAAATCGCCATTGATAACCTGTCTGTAGGGCTGGACCCGAACAAAGTAACATGGGTGCAGCAGTCCAACGTGCCGGCCATTCATGAGCTGACACAGATTTTCTCGCTGCTGGTAAGCGTGAACACCCTGCGCCACAACCCGACTGTGAAAACAGAAGCAGCGCAGTACGGTTATGATGACATGAGCTACGGCTTTCTGGGCTATCCGGTGAGCCAGTCGGCCGATATTGCATTCTGCAATGCCGATATGGTTCCGGTTGGCGAAGACCAGCTGCCGCATATGGAATTAACCCGCAAACTGGTGCGCCGCTTTAACGATATGTATGCGCCGATTTTAAAAGAGCCGCAGCATATGCTGAGCAGCTGCTCCCGCCTGATGGGGCTGGACGGCAACGCAAAAATGGGCAAAAGCTTAGGCAATGCTATCTATCTGGCTGACTCGGCAGACGAAGTGGCACGCAAAGTGAAAACTGCTGTTACCGATGCATCCCGTATCAAAGCCAGCGACCCTGGTCATCCGGAAGTTTGTGTGGTAAACAAATACCATCAGACCTTCACTCCTGGCGAATACGACAACATCTGCGAAATGTGCCGCAAAGGTGCTATCGGCTGCGTAGCCTGCAAAAAAATCCTGACAGAAAGTCTGAACAATCTGCTGGATCCATTCCGTGAAAAACGTGCATACTACGAAGCACATAAAGATGAAGTGCGCGATATCATCAGCACCGGTACCGCAAAAGCCCGTGAAATCGGCGAAGAAACCATGCAGAAAGTACGCGATGCTATGTTCTTAACCGTGTAAACGGATTCCATCATAAAATCTGTACGCAAATAAAAGCCGTGAGCCTCAGGTCGTTAACCCGAGGCTCATTTTTTGCGCTGTTTATTTATAAACTGCCAATAAAATTATGGTACAAACAAAAGATGCCTTTTCGTTATTCAGGCTTGCAGTTCTTTAAAGTGCTTCTGCGGAATCAGGAATCCGTAACTTCTGACCCTGGTAAATCAGCGCCGGATTTTTGATAATATCCGCGTTGGCTTCGTACAGGATGCTCCAGCAGCTTCCGCTGCCATAACAGGTTTGGGCGATTTTCCAGAGGGAGTCGCCTGGCAGAACCACATATTCGGTGACGCCTCCAGAAGCAGCAGGAATATCGCTGTTCCCGCTATGCTCCACCGCAGCGTCGCTCTGACCGGAAGTGATGATTGTGATACGACCGCTGCCGTTCACATTGTCATAGCCGCTCCCGGCAGAGATTGTTGGCAGGCCGGTGGCATCGTCCACAGGGAAAGATTCCATGTAGTTGGCCAGCACCATATAATCCTCTGCCACATAGTCCAGCATATTCGTCGCGCTGTTCAGCATGGCAAACCCGCCGCCCAGATCACGCAAGGTATAGTTATATCCCGCCAGATGATATTCCGCTGCCAGATTCAGCGGCTCATATTTGCCGGTTTTGCTGTTCAATATCTGCACGTTTCTGACACGGTATTCTCCAGTTGGAGCCCCGGTCCATACGTCCTTGTCATCAGCCTGCACCGTGGAATCACTGCTGAGATCCAGAGTGTATCTGGCACCGGACACATGCAGAAAGCTGCCGCCCTCGGCAGAGCCATCGGCTTTCAGGTCCTTGGAACCCCACTCCAGCATATCCAGCAGCTGCTGGCCTGTGACTGTCAGCAGGCAGGCAACGTTGCCGAAAGGATGTATCTCTTTGCAGGTGAGATAGGAGAGTTCACCTGTCAGTGCGTTGTTGCGGATGCCGCCGCCGTTCATTACGGCTACATCCACGTCCATACCCATCTCTTCAAACAGATAATACAGGGCATCCGCAGAGAAATCGCCGGAGTTGGTACTCTGCTTGCGCACCAGGCGCTTACCGTCGGCGTCATAGTTATCCAGTGTAATCTCCGAATATCCGATGACTTCGCCCAGTTGTTCCTTGACTTTCTTAACCCAGGCATCTTCCATAGCCTTAACTTCTGTATCCGGAATCAGCGCAGCCAGATCTTCAGCATACAGCAGTTCTGTGGAAACAGTTCCGTCGGCGGAAATGGTCAGCTTGCCCACGGCGTTCAGATAAGAACCGGTCTGAGTCAGAACAACGCCGTTCTTTTCCCTGTCCGCCACCAGTTCCATCTCCACTGTAGTGTGGGAGTGGCCATCAATGAAAGCATCCAGTCCGGTGGTGTTGGCGATTACATTCCGGCTGGTCCATGGCTCCGAAGATAAGTCTACGCCCAGATGACCCAGTGCAATCACATAGTCTGCGCCGTCAGCTTTCGCCCCGTTAATCGCAGTTTGTACTGCGGCATATAAGTCGCTTCCATCGGCTCCGGCAGCAATGCCGTAGATATAATTTCCGTCTTCATCCTGGAAATAGGACGGTGCGGAAGAAGTGATCGTCTCCGGCGTGGTGATACCCACAAACGCGATCTTCATGCCATTCACCTCAAATATTTTGTAGCTGTCCAGCACATTCTTTCCGGCCGCCCCGTTTTCCTCGCGGTAGAAATTGCAGGACACATAATCAAAAGCAGCCCATTCATCGGTAACCCGGATGCGGCCTGTCTGACCGTAGTCAAACTCATGGTTGCCCAGCGTTGCCAGGTCATACTCTGCCGCGTTCATCAGATTGATGATGCTCTTTCCGCTGTCCATCTGACCGTATGCAGTGCCCTGGATGTGGTCGCCCGCATCCACCAGCAGGGCATTATCATAGGAATCCTTCAGCGCCGCCACTTTGGAGTAAGTCAGGCCGTCGTCGTTCCCCTCACCTATGTTGTTGTCGATGTAGGTGTGGATATCATTGGTATAAAGGACCACGATATCAGAGTCCGGCGCTGCCAGTGCCGATCCCGACAGCTGGCTGAGACACAGGGTCAGTAACAGCAAAATGCTCCATAGTTTCTTCTTCATGTACTTCCCTCCCTGAAAGCATGTTTTTAATTTGCAAACATCCTACCATAAAGGCATTCATGTGTCAACGTCTTCACTGTAAACTGCTGTTTTCCGGCGTCCCCCTCTATTTCTGCACAAAAAACACCACACATAGTGATTTGATTGTATCATTTCACTATATGTGGTGTCTGTCAGAAGCTTAACTTACCAACATTGCTCCCGCGGGAGTTCCTTTTTTGTGTTATTATTTGATTCTGTACAAGAATTAAACTTCCAGACCCAGTACTTTCGCAGCGTTTTTCCACATGATTTTTTCGTAGGTTTCTTCGTCGAAACCATAGCCAGCATATTTTTCTGCTGCTTCCAGGTATGGAACGAATGGGCAAGCACTTGCGAACATCATCTGATCTTTCAGGATGGTTTTTGCTGCATCCAGGAAGTCGCTTGCGCCTGGATATTCTTCGTATTCGGAGATTTCCAGGTATACGTTTCTATTACGGAAGGTTACGCCGATCATTTCATCAACGAATGGCCATGCACCGTGGCTGATGATAATTTTCAGATCCGGGAAGTCTTTTGCTACGATATCGATTTCACTTGGGTGCGTGTAATCCATAACAGTGTTAGCGGTGTAACGAGCTGGACCAGCTGTGATAACGATTGGAATGTTCAGTTCGCAGCATTTTGCGTATACTGGGTACATTTTTGCATCACTGCATTTCAGCTGTGCGTACATTGGGTCCATAGCTGCGCCGTGGAAGTCACCGCTTTTTACAGCTGCGTCCAGGTCACGGATTGCCTGCATCCCTTTGTGAGGGTCTACGCCGTAGTAGCCCAGGAAGATTTCAGGGCAAGCCTGTACGAACTGACGGATTTCAGGGTTGTTTGGTTTGTAACCGTAAGTTGTTTCAGCGTCACGGCCAACGATAACAGCTTTCATTACGTTGTGTGCTTTCAGGTCTTCGATGATTTCCGGCATAGTTCTTGCTCTGCTGTAGAATTCATCAATATCAACACCGTTTGCAATCAGACCTGCACGGAAAATCGGGCTTTCAGCGATACCGCCGATGATGCTTTTGGTGTTTGGACGATAACGGAAGTCAATGATTGGGCCTCTTACTTTGCCAGCAGGTGCAGCTGGTTTGGAAGCCGCTTTTTCAGCCTGTGCTCTCTGCAGCGCTTTCTGTCTTAACTCTTCCTGAAGTTTCTGTAAATCCATTCTATCTCTCTCCTTAAACAAGATTTTACTTCATCTTATTGGATATTATAATAATGCATCAAACAGCTGAGTTGCCGGTCTTGGGATGATGCTTGTGTTAACCAGTAATTCAGCATTTTCTTTCGCTGCAGTTACAGCAGCACGAACTGCGCCTACATCACCAGTTAAGGTTACGAAGCCTTTCCCGCCGATTGCATAACCGATTCTAACTTCGATTAAGGTTACGTCAGCAGCTTTTGCAGCTACATCGGCAGCAGTGATTGCAGATGCGATGGAGTAGAATTCCAGAACGCCCAGAGCGTCACGGTCGTTCACCTGGTTGGTCATAGAGATTGCTGGAATTACCTGTTCGTTAATGTTAGGGATGAGCAGTGTATCTACTACATAAGCCCCCCCGATTTTCATGCCTTCAGTCATGGAGGCTCTTACATCAGCAGTATCACCGCCGATAATGATGATGTATTTACCTGGACAAACTGTGGAAGCACGTACAATGTCTACCTGTGCGGCTTTCACCATAAAATCGCAGGTTTCAATGCCGCGGGCAATACTGGACAGTTCAATCATACCTAATGCAGTTCCCATAGCA
>JAFYPD010000108.1 GCA_017547685.1 Peptococcaceae bacterium | reverse complement strand
GCAACAACTTGCCTCGTAAGATTCTCGGCTACCGCACACCCGATGAAGTCTTTGAAGACGAACTCGACAGCATCTACTCCCTGCATACATCCTAATATGGATTTTCAGTTATCAATGTTCAACTTATTATTGCAATTTACGATTATATTCTTTCTGACGTTTATTATATAAATTAATTGCGGTTCGTTCTACAATCGTTACCATAAACCGTTTCGTGCGCGGTGAAATGACCGTTTCCACCATGTTCATGTTTTTGGCAAGATGCAGGAATGCAGTATTCACAGCTTCTTCTGCTCGATAATCGTCATGCACTTTTTCTTTGGCACAGTAAAACATCAAATCTTTATACGCCCAGTAAATCTGCTCAAATTTTTGCTGTTCTGATTCATCCTCAATCATAGCAAGGCAAACGGCCAATATGTTCAATACTCTCACCTCAAAATTCCCTCTTCACTACACTATATCAAAACAAAACCGTATTTTCGGACAATATTCAGAAAATATATGTAACAAATTTTACATCCTGTTTCCGCCCTCAGTTTATCACGCGTTACCAGGTAATGCAATCTTGGGGGATTTTACTGTTCAAATCTATTTAAAGAACAGCCCCGCACCATAACCGGTACGAGGCTGTTCTGCATCTTTCTACTATTTTAAATAAGCTTCCACATCCAGCGGCACGATAATCGGCTCTTCCAGCGTCTTCTGCGGCGCCCAGGTCACATCAAATGTGATTGGTCCATCCTCATAACCGGATACGATAAACTCATTATAAAACCAGTAGATACCGCTTTCTTCGTCCTCTTCACGAGAGAACGAACCGAGCCCTTCTCGAATCACGCGGCCGGTTCCGCTGCCGCTCTGGTTCACAGATGCATGCTGCAGTACCATGCCCTGTACGGTCTTATCGGTGCTCTGGAACTCAAACTGCATAAACAGCCCGGTATCGCACGGCACTGCTTCCACCAGATGGGCATAGTCCGGCAGATTGGTGAATGTGTTGGTGGCATAATCATAGGTGACGCTCTGCTGTTCTTTTGGAATCAGTGCGTATTCCTCAATGGCCAGCTGATATTCATTCTCATAGGAAAACCAGCTGCTTTCCAGCCAGATCTGCTGCGGTTCGCCCAGCATCCCCACACCGGATACCCCGTTGCTGATACCTTCCCAGCGGCCATGTTCCCGGCTCTGCAGCGCAATCTGCATCCCGTCAATCAGATGAGTGTTGGCTGCATCCGGATGCCACAGAATCCGAATCTGCGTTGGATAAATTTCCACCTTATCAAAAATCACCTTCTGGCCTTCCAGTTCCACCGTGCGGTTCAGTTCCAGGGTACGCACATTAAATAAACTGCCGTGGTCAATAGCAAGCGGCATATTGATGCAGGCCACCTGTTCGTACTCCGGGTTCGGTTCCTCGTAGTGAGCAATGGCATTTTCTATTCCGGAAAGTTCCCTGCCAGCCTCTATCTTCGCCTGTTCTTCCTCCGGCAGCGGCAGCGCCTGTTTTACAATCAGCTGCAGCTGTACCTGCTCCGGCAGCGTTTCTTCTCCGGTAAAGTGAAATTTCACTTCATTCAGCGCCTGTTTGTCTTCCTCCGATATCGGATAATCCCAGGTAGCGCCGCATTTCAGTTCTGTGCCGTCGGCGGCAAGCAGATTGAAATCAAACTGGTAGTCATCATGGTTTTCCCCGTTGCGCGCCGTTATCTCTTCCATCCTGTAGTATACCGTCAAATTGCGCGGATCTGCCACCAGATATTCCACATCCATCTGATAGCCATTATCGCTGGCAGACTGTTTCACCAGCTGCACATAGTTGTGCTCGATGGCTGCTTTCATACTCGGGTCAAAGGCCACCGCCAGCACCAGTTCCCGCACCACTGGCACTTTTGCCGCCGCCGCTGCAAAGGCCGGCGACAGATTCACCGCACCGGTAAACAGCAAAGCCGTACATGCCGCTATGGCCGCCGTTTTCTGCAGGCGAGGAATCCATTTTTGCGGCCTGGCCAGTGCCATCTGCTGCCGAGTCTGTTCCATCAGTGCGTCGGACGGTGCCACACGCTGATTCAGTTCCTGAAACAGATTCTGATACGGGTCGTTCCGATTATATTCCTGCATTCTCTGCGCCTCCTTCCAGCTTTTCTTTTAACAGGGTTCTGCCTCTCGTCAGCTGCATACGGATGGTGCCTGCCGGTATCTGCTTAATCCGGCTGATTTCCTCCGCTGTCAATCCTTCATAATAATATAAGTGCAGTACCGTCCGGTATTTCACTGGCAGTTCAGCCAGCGCCTCGGCCAGCATCTGCGCTTCCCCGGTATCATATATCACCGGCTGTTCCTCTATCTCTGTCAGCGCTGTGGTTTTCCGCTGCCATGCCGACATCCACAGGTTTTTACAGCAGTTGATTGTGGTGCGCAGGAACCATGCCTTGCCGTGTTCATAGCTGTCAAAAACAGGCGCCCGCCGCACATAGCGGAGAAACACCTCCTGAAAAATATCATCTGCATCGTGCCGGTTCTGCAGCCTTGCATAGGCCAGCCGATACACCATATTGCCGTAGCAGGCAATTATATCCCCATCATTGGACCACGCATCTGCTCCCGCTTCCAGTTCCTGCAGCATAATCTGATTCTGGCTCTGTTCCATCTCACCACCTCCTTCTACCTTATATACCAGACAGCCCGCGCAAGTGCAACACGAAATCAGAAAAAATCTGAATCATTTATTCATAAAAAAACAAAGGCGCAAATCCCGAAAGATTCACGCCTTTCCTGTTTGTTTTTTACATGCCAAAGTCAGGGAACAATACTAACGAGTACAGCAGACTCAGCACCATATATAACCCGGCAATCACAAAGAATGGAGGAAATACTTTTTTCATAACTTCCCCTTCGCGCCCCATTAAACCTACCGTAATTGCCGCAGCAACGATGTTGTTTGGACAAATCAGATTACCAAGCGCAGCACCGGCATTCTGGCCGGCACATACAACAATCGGGTTCAGCCCTAGCTGTAATGCGGCTTCTACATGCATAGCTGCAAACATAATGTTGGAGCCTAAACCGGTACCTGTGATAAATGCACCTAAGCCGCCGATTCCAACCGCAACTGCAGGATATACATTCCCTGCCAAATCGGCAGCAGCCTGCGCCATTACCATAATCATACCGGCGTTTTTCATCAGATTGCTTACCGCAATCAGGGTACACATGGTAATCAGTGCAGGGAATACGCTTTTTGCCGCCACCACCGCACAACTCACATATTCACGCAGAGATGTTTTTAAAATCAGAGAACCGATGTAAGAACTGATTAATACAACCACACCAACCCATACAACGTAACCGAATTTTGTCATGGTACTCCAGTAATTGGCTACCAGTGTATAACGAACCAGCGGCAACAGAATGGCCAGCACCAGATAAGGCCCGAATGCCTGCAGAGCGCTGTATTTTTTCAGAACATCGCTGTTTTCTTTTGGAACACGATATAGATATTCTTCCGGTGTATCCAGTTTTACAACTTTGAGGAATGCTACAGACAGTACAATCCCTAATAAACCGGCACCTAAACTTACCAGTTCCGGGCCGATGAAGTTGGAAATAAAGAAGTCCAGGCCACACAATACCAGACTGGAATAAATCAGAAACGGCCAGATTCCCTGAAACCCTTTTGGACCAAAAGCAACCAGCAGAACCAGTGTCGGGATCAGAGCAACCCCGAACATGTGGAACCGGCCTACCATTGCAGATGCCTGTGCAGCGGTCATATAATCGCTGACACCGCCCATCCCCATGATAGTGGTTACGCCTGCACCGCCCCAGGAGGCTGGTGTCGCATCACCCAGCAGAGCACAGGCCGCAGCTGTAACCGGGTTAAAGCCCAGACCTACCAGGAATGGAGCCGCGATTGCAGCCGGGCTGCCCGCCCCGGCTGCCCCTTCCAGGAAAATTGCAAACATGACAGCGATGATAATCAGCTGCGCACGGCGGTCATCGGTAATTTCTGCCAGTACCGCTTTTACCTTTTCAATAGCACCGGTTTTTGTCATGACTTTCAAAATGGTAAACGCCGAGAAAATCAGCAGAATGATTTTCAGCCCTTCCAGAAGCCCTGATACAGTCTGCCCTGCAACCAGATTTGTATCTGCTCCAAAGCACACCATCGCAATAACCCATGTATACACCATAGCAACCGGTGCTACCAGCATAGCCGGTTTTTTCAGAAATGTCATCCCGATTAATACTAATAAAATCGGACTGATTGCCAGTAATACAGTCATAAAAATCCTCCAAGATCATTTTTATATTTTCTTCTGTATCTGTTTGTCTTTTGCAAATAACAGCATAAACTTAAAATGCTTTTTTTACATCATCAGCCGTAATGCCCACCGGACACACAAATGGTTCCAGCCCATCCAGCCCGTTTTCCGCTTTCAATTTTCCGTTTACAGCCTGTAAACCAATATATTTGGCTGTCAGCAGTGTATCGGTCCAGCCGTTCTGTTCTGCCAGCGTATGCAAGCTCTGATAGCAGGCACCGCAGTCGATACATTTCAGCAGATTGCCGCAGCCTTTTTCCATCAATGCACGACGGCCGTTATCCAGCAGAATCAGATGTACTTCCAGCGGACCGTGTACCCCGTATGCCATCTGGAATTCAATATCTGCTGTACGGCTCTGACCGGAAATCAGCGAATAATACGTCGGATTCTTTTTGCCCAGACCGTAAATCCCTGCTGTCTGTATCCCGCGCAATGCCTCTTCGGCAGTGTCATATAAACGGTCGTAACCTGCTATAACAATATGACGATACGGCAGATTAGATACCGTGCGCCCATTCCCTTCGCTCTCGCCAATGACGATGGTGCCGTTTTCGGCAATAATCCCCTGCACATTGCTTACGCCATAATCGGACGATAATACATCTTCACGAATTTTTTTGTGAACCGCTTTATTTAATTCCTGCGGATTGTCAATCGGCTCCCCGGCATACGCCTGCAGCGCCTTTACAATATCCGCCTGGTTCAATCCTTCCAGATTTGCCAGCTGTGGATGTTTATTGCCGGTTTTCCCGGTCTGTTTTACTATAATTTCGCCTACATCGGTCAGTGCAACTTCTTTCCCTGCCTCCGCCATCAGCTGGTCAAATTCAATTTCTTCCAGTTCCGGATTGGCGTATCGTACCAGTTTCTGTTTATCGGCACACAGTTCCAGAATCAGCTTTCTGGCTTCTTCTGCATCTTTGGCATAGTACACGCTGGTACCTTTGCCTTTCAGAGTCGTTTCTGCCTGTGCAATATACGCATCCAGATTTTCTGCCACTTTGGCTCTTGCCTGGTTCGTTGCAGCAATTACATCCTGGTATTCTTCTAACAGCGCTGCGCGTTTTGCAGCAATTGTTTCTAACTGTTTCATTTGATTTTCCCTCCACGATAGGCTGCAGCCAGAATCTGTGCCACATGTACCACCTTCTGATGACCGCCGGCACGATTCACACCGTCTTTCAGATGCATGACACAACCAGGGCAGCTCGCCACGATATAGTCAGCCTCTGTGGCCTGTGCTTTTCTGATTTTCGCGTCATTCACACGCTTGGAAAGTTCATAGTAGAACAGGCTGAAGCTTCCACCAAAGCCGCAGCAGCTCGCTGCATCTTCCATTTCTTTCAGTTCTGCACCGGCATCCTGCAATAGCCGGCGAGGTTCGGCTGTTACCTTCAGCCCGCGTGCCATATGGCAGGAATCATGATATGTCACAGTCACAGTTTCACTCAGTTTCGGCATTTTCACCTGCAGCACATTTGCCAGGTAATCGTTCAGATCAATCACTTTTTTCTGTACTTTCTGATAATCTGCCAGCACTTTCGGGTCCTGTTCTCCTTTCAGCAGCTCTGCCCATTCCTGTCTGGCTGTTGTTGCACAGGATGGACATGCAAACACGACATAGTCATATTCATCACTGGAGAATAATCCGATATTGGTTTTCGCCAGCTTCAGCGCATCTTTGCTGTCACCGCTCATAATTGCCGGCAGGCCGCAGCATGCCTCTTTTTCGTAAGTTACCATCTGCACATTGTTGGCAGCTAAAATATCGTAAACATCCATGCCCAGTTCAGGTGTTGCATAATTTACCAGGCAGCCTGCAAAGAATGCTACTTTTGCTTCTGGTCTGGCCAGAGGCGATTTTTTTGCAATCTGTTCTGCAAAAGATTTGTGTGCCAGCTGCGGTAATAACCGATCGCTTGGAATCCCCATTTTCCCCAGATTGATACGGGCAGTTGCACCGCCAGCTGTAGGTTTCAGCCCCAGCCCCTGCACATTACGTGCCAGTTTCATCAATGGAGCCAGTTTATTGCTGCCCAGCACTTTAAATACCGATTCTTTTGCGGTACCCATACCATCCTGTTTCACGATTTTCGAGCGCAGTTCCGAAATCATTTCCGGTGTATGCATACCAACAGCGCAGGCTTCTTCACAGCGTTTGCAGCCGATACAAAGCGACAGCCCTGCCTCCTGTGCCTTATCCAGCCCGTTTCCGTGGAATGCGGAGAATACGGCACCGCGGCCGCCCAGATATTTGTAGCCGTAGTTCTGGCCAATCTCTGCATATACCGGACAGAAATTCAGACAGCTGCCGCAGTTGATACAGTACAGTGCCTCTCCGAAGCCGTCGTCAATAGCTTTCTGACGTCCCTGTGTCAGGAATACCACATGCACTTCCTCAGGCCCCTGCCCGGAACCCAGAAATGCCAGTTCATCGTTATTATACTGGCTTACGCCATCAATGACTGATACATACGTACCGATATCCTGCCCTACCCCGTAAGCAGCCGCCGCTTTCACAACTGTCAGACCGTCGGTCAGGCGCGGAACAATTTTTTCGACCCCGGCAATGGCAATATGCACACGAGACATACTGGTTACACAGCGAATATTCCCCTCATTTTCTGTCAGGAAGATGGAGCCGGTTTCTGCATCGATAGCATTGGCCCCGGAAATACCTACTTCCGCAGTTGTCAGATATTCGCGCAGACTCTCTCTGGCTGCACGCACCAGTGTTTTCAAATCACATTCCAGTTCGCGGCCTACATTGTCGGATAATAATGTTGTGACATCCTCAATAGGAATATGAATGGCCGGCGCCAGTGTGTGAGTGGATTTATCCTTGCCTTCCAGCTGCACCAGACGGTCCCCTAAATCTGTTTCGATTACTTTGGCACCCTGTTCACTCAAATATTTTGTAATACCGATTTCTTTCCCGGCATTTGTTTTCGATTTTACTACCAGACTCTGCCCTACTACTCTGGCAATATAGTCTCTTGCCTCTTCTTCGGTTTTTGCAACAAAAACCTTTACGCCTTTTGCTTCCAGCGATTTTGTTGCCTGTTCCAGCAATTCATCCACATGGTTGATAGAATATTCTTTTACTGCACGTAATTGGTGTGTCAGTTCCGGATAGCGTTTCACCATTCTCTGCATTCCCGGACGAATAAAACCGAACGCACGCTGACGGCCCTTCCATGCCTCACCATCGTTCAGGCCATCTTCAATTTTTTTTGATAAATCTACACCCGCCACGATTTTAACACCTCTTCATTTTTGTATTACAACAGATTTTCGCAAATAACATTTGTTATATAATATAAATATTGCTCTATTATATCATTTCAGCACAAAAATGCAACCTTCCTTTTTCATTTTTTAAAAATTTATTCATATATCTGCATATTTTTTCTTTATTTCAGCATAAAAACGTCTTTTTTTGTATACAGCATACATAAAGCAACAGAGTTCCAGCGTTAAAAGAAAAAACACTGTAAATAGTGTTTTTCATCCACCACCTACAGTGTCCAGTATAACATGAATCAGATTTTTTATTATTTACAACGAAACAAATGACGTTCTGTTACTATTTTATTCTCTGTTCTCCCAGCAGTTTCTGCCCCGCTATGGCCATCTGTTCCGCATCTAACGGCCAGCTGGCATAAAGCCGTACAATGCGGTTATCTTTGCAGAGAATCCACTCGTTGGCAGCATCGCCTTCATAGTGATACTGATACACCGTATCAGCTCCCCACGGTGCGGCATCCGCCGGATAGTAACCTGCTGTGTCACCAAAAATAATTTTACTATCTGTATCATCTAAATATTCAGCCAGACAGAAGTCATACAGCGCCTGTACGTTTACTTCTGTGATTTCGTAATCCAGTGATGGCAGTTTCTGCTCCCCAGGTGTATACCATACATGCTGCCGATAGTCATAATGGGATATCAGCGGAGAACTGCCCCCCTGTGCTCTGTAAGAATAGTTCGGGTGGTCAGCATCCTGAAGATTCTGAACCGTTAGCGGAATCTCATCCCTGTAAATTTCATATTCCCGTCCGTCCGCTGCGGTGTATACCGCTGCCGGTTTTTCGCTGAGCCAGTTATTCTGCAGCGATACAAATACAGTAACACCAATCAGAACAAATGCCAGCAGAGCTGCAGCCAGAATGGTAACCACCCAGTTAGTCGTTTTCGATACACCAGAACGTTTCAGCCAGCGACGCAGCTGTTCCACCGTAACACACACGGCAGCAAATATACTCAGATACAGCACCATAAAAGCGCCTGCACCATTTCCGCTCTCCTGCATAAAGGTAACCGTGAATGCAATGACAAACAGCACAGTAAGCACCAGCGTTACTTTCTGAATCAGCTGATAATTCGGGCTTTCAGCACAGGCTCCGCCCTCTGCCGCTGCCGCTTCCGAACGGCGGCACCAGCTGAAATAGCTGAACAGATTCATAAGATTCGCAACCGTTACATACACCATAAACGCAGCCAGAAGCAGCGTATGGTTCTGCGACAGATATTCTATCGGGTCAGGCTGGAACGATAACGCAAACTGTTGTACCAGAAAAATCAGCATACACAGAAGTACAGAAATCTGTGCCGGAATAAATGTCTTCTTCATTGATTTCTTTATGACATCCAGACGCATTTTTTCATCTGTCTCAACAGGAACCGGATTATCTGCTGCACTGCAGAAAATCTGCATCTGTTCCCAGTCGCCGATTTTCTCCCAGCCAGCTTCGGCACAGTATTCTTCCAGCGTCAGCTGGCTGTCGGTCGGCTCGGGATTCCAGTCCGATGCATCCGGTACATAGGTAATGGCATATTTCAAATCTGCCGGTTCGATTTTACGATATTTCCAGAAATACCGGCCTGTTTCCTCCAGTTTCCATCCGTTCTGTGCCATTTTACACAGATGTTTTTCCACCCCGTGATAATCAAACAGCAGAAAACTTTCCAGACGATGTTTTACGTTTTTTTCTTCAGACAGTTTCACGGTACTTCCTCCTCTCTCAGATAACGCTGGTAATCCGCAATCTGTGCACAAAGCCGCTGATATTCCTCTTCCAGCCGGCTGCGGCCTTTCTCTGTTAACAGATAGCTGCGCCTGCGGCCCTCCACTTTTGTTTCATAAATCATACCGGCCTCCGCAAACTGCTCCAGCAGATTGTACAGCGTCCCCGGGCCAACCGTTACTCTGCCGCCGGTCATCTGTTTCACCTGCTCCATAATATCCATGCCGCAGCACTCTATACGCAGGCACAGCAGAATGTAAAACATCTGCTCCGTCAGTGTCTGAAATTTTTCTCTCGGCATTCGGCCGCCCCCTTTTCCGCAGCTCATATTATCGAATATCGTTATTATATATTTAGTATATTATCGATTATCGTTATTGTCAACAGCAAAAAAGCAGCCTGATGAATCAGACTGCTTCCGGAATCCATTTTCTGTGTTTTGTTTGCGTTGTGTCCGTTAGAAAGTATATTACTGCATCTTGGCTGCATGTTTTGTTTCATCCAGTACTATATCTCAATTCTGCGTTTTCTGCCGCGGTAACTTTTTAATATTCAGCGCGGTTCTACAATTAACTTGATGGCTGTGCGCTCTTCCGCATCGATCATGATATCGGTAAAAGCGGGAATGCAGATTAAATCAATTCCGCTGGGCGCTACAAATCCTCGTGCAATCGCCACTGCCTTCACTGCCTGATTCAGTGCACCTGCGCCGATGGCCTGCATTTCTGCGCCGCCTCGTTCCCGAATGACACCGGCCAGTGCCCCTGCCACAGAATTTGGATTCGATTTTGCTGAAACTTTTAATACTTCCATAAACGTTACCTCCTGAGTAATTGAAAATAGTAATATCTGGAATATTAATATATATTCAACAACTCAGAACGTATTCCTGTTTTCCGGAAAATTATTTTTCCAGAAAATTCCCAGTTCTCAATTTCGTTATACCTGAACCGGTGTGATGGATTTTGCCAGTCCTGTTTTATCGTCCAGCTCTACCACAACGGCACATAGCCGCGTATCTCCCTCGGCGTGCTGGAACCGCACCGGAATCTGGGTGATAAACTGCCGGATGGACAGCTCCGTTTTTACGCCCAGCACTGAATGAATGGCGCCGGTCATACCCACATCGCTGATATAGGCGGTACCCTTCGGCAGCACGCAGGCATCGGCTGTCTGCACATGGGTGTGCGTACCCAGCACCGCACTGACGCGACCATCGATATAATGGGCAAACGCAATCTTTTCCGATGTGGCTTCTGCGTGAAAATCGATGATGATATGGCGCACACCCTGCTGTTTTAATTCATCCAGCAGCGCGTCAATCATAGTAAATGGCGATGGCAGCGTGCTGACATACACATTGCCCAGCAGATTGACCACTGCCACCTGCACACGCCCCATGTCCACGATAGTATAACCTCTGCCCGGTGTGCCCGCCGGATAATTCACCGGCCGGATGATGGCATCCTCTCTGTCAATAAAATTGTAAATTTCCTGATTGGCCCAGGCGTGATTACCCAGTGTCACCACATCGGCTCCGGCAAAACGTAAATCCCGGAACTGTTTTTCGGTAATACCATTTCGTTCTGCAGCGTTTTCGCCGTTGACAATCACAATATCAGCGCCATACTGCCGTTTTAAACGGCCCAGATCCTGCTGTGCCTTTTCCATACCAGCCCGGCCTGTAATATCCCCTGCAAATAAAATCTTCAATGCTTATTCCTCCTGAAACTTCTCCCGCATCATCACCTGCCGGGAGATTCGGTGCCCGCAGGCACACCAGTTGACAAAATGTTCACAGTTGTTCCACAGAAAATGGTACCCGCCAAACCTGCCTCCCACCTGACTTAACGCACGCTGTGCGACAACTTCAGGCGGAAAGGCAAACCGCACCTCGCAGGCTTCACAGGCTGCCCCGCCCCTGGCAAACTCCGCACAGCTGGTGCGCTGAATCCAGGCATCAACGTGAATATCCTGCAGTTTTCCTTTAAAATGAACCACTGTGCCGTCACTCAACGCAATGCCGTAATGGCGAAACGTGGGAAATCCATCCTGCAGCTGCTGCAGCACAATGCGCTGCATAGATTGCTGTTTCCAGTCGGACACCGTTTCCCGAATCAGCTTCTGCTCCAGCGGATTGACGTGACGGACTGTATATATGGCACGACAAATCATACTGCCTCACCTCACTGTTTCTTACAGCTTATGAGAAACAGCAGGCACAGGTGCTATCTGCCGTAGTCTTTCATTTTTTCATATAACGCTGCACTATGGGCGGCAGGGATTTCCTGCACCGTGCCAATCTGTTTCGCCAGACAGGCCGCCCTGGCGCCATCCTCCAGAATCTGCGCCAGCATATAGGCTCTGTCCATCGTATCCGATACGGTCACCGCACCGTGGTTGGCCAGCAGACAGCCGCTGGCATTTTTCAGTGCTTCTGCAGCCGCATCTGCCAGTGCCTCGCTGCCCGGCTGATGATACTGCACCAGCGGCACACTGCCCGGTGCAATCATGCCCATCTCGCTGATAACCGGCCCCAGCTGCCGGCCGCTGGACGCATAGGCCGTACAATACGCCGAATGGGTATGCATAATGGCACTGCAGTCCGGCCGCGCCGCATAGATGGCACAATGCATCGGCAGTTCAGACGATGGTTTGTATCGGTTCCGCACCCCTTCCGCGGCGCTGCCGTCTAACTGAAGCAGGCAGATATCCTCCGGCTTCATACTGTCATATAAAACACCGGACGGTGTAATCGCTAACAGATTGTGGGCTCTGTCTGCCGCACTCACATTGCCGAAACTGCCGCTGGCCAGACCATCCTTCGCCATATTTTTTGCCGCGTTAACCACCTGCTGCTGCAGCGCTCTGCCATCACAATGCAGCGCCGGTTCCCCTTTGCGCAGTGCCTCCAGATTCTGCTGAAACGGCGGAAATGCCACACCTTTTTCCGTGATAATTGCTGTAATATATGCTTGCGGTGTCACATCGAAAGCCGGATTAAAGACACTGGCTGCATCCGGCACCGTCTGGCGGCCGTAAAACTGCCGGATTTCTTCTTCCTTGCGCTGTTCAATTGGAATCTGTGTACCGTTGCTGATGGCAAAATCCACAGTGGACAGCGGTGCAGCCACATAAAACGGAATCCCGTGTTCTTTTGCCAGAATTGCTACCGTGTAAGTGCCGATTTTATTGGCGGTATCGCCGTTTGACGCAATGCGGTCAGCACCAGCAATAACGGCCTGCACTTTACCCTGCGCCATCACCACGCCAGCCATATTGTCACAGATTGTAGTAACCGGAATCCCGCTCTGGCTCAGCTCCCAGGCTGTCAGGCGGGCACCCTGCAGCAATGGCCGGGTTTCATCGGAATACACAGCGATTGGGTTCTGCCGCTCCTGCATGATATAGGCCGGTGCCAGTGCCGTTCCGTACATGCTGGTGGCCAGCGCCCCCGCATTGCAGTGGGTCAGCATGGCTTCAAACCCCGGAATCTGTTCCAGCAGGTCGGCGCCGTATTCGCCGATAGCACGGCACGCTGCGATATCCTCCGCCAGCATCCGTTCACATTCCTGCAGTAATCCTCGCACCAGTTCTGCAGCGCCGGCACAGGCATCCGCAGATGCCGCCAGCTGTTCGGCCACATCGCCCATCCGGGTGACAGCCCAGTGCAGATTTACCGCCGTCGGGCGGGAAGTATCCAGATAAGCGCCGGTTTCTTTTACTTCCGCGATAAAATTATCTTTTGTTAAAATACCAGCCTCCAATTTGCGCGCCGCACCTAAATACACACCGAACGCGCCAGCCAGCCCGATTGCCGGGGCACCGCGCACCACCAGCCGTTTGATGGCATCCCACATCTGCTCCGCCGTGATAATTTCCTGCACGTCCAGTTCCACGGGAAGTTTTGTCTGGTCAATTAAAAATACCTTTTCCCCTTCCAGCCAGATTGGTTTTGGCAACATATACAACACATCCTTTTGCATCATTCATTCAACAATTCTGATATGACTATTCTGATACGATTATACAATAAAACTTCTGACAGCAAAAGCGATCCCCGCACAAAAAACAGACAAAATAAAAACAAAAAGACTTACAGCAAATCAACTAACGGCGGCGGCCTCGCTGATTCATCGAAACACTGTAAGTCCTTCACATCCTTATCTGACTGGATAAGGTATCTCTATTATGTGCAGCAGCAGTAAAATCATGCTGGCAACTTTTTATAAAACAGAATGAGCCGAAACATAAATTTGATTCTGCTAAAAAACCGCAGACTATAAAATTTATTTTTTCAAAATTGTATCGGCAAACCGCTGCAGCGGCAGAAGCATCAGTACAAAAATGCTCAACGCCCCTTCCAGGCCGTTGCTCATCATGTTATACACAATGGAGTAAATCCACGGATTCATCCCTTCCGGCGCATAGCTGCCAAAATAGATGGCCCCGGAGAGAATATTGCAGCTTACGCTCAGCAGCACCGCAATCACAGCGCCCAGAAATACTTTGCCTCTGCTCTGATACCCCCAGAACCCGGCCAGACCCAGGAACGTATACGGCAGAATGTAATCCATCAGAAACTGTGCCGACAGTTCTGATTATATCATACTCGTTTTCGCCTTACAAGATTGTTCCTTCGGCAAAGCAGAGTCTGTCTTCTGATTCATTGGAAGAAGCTCTGCCAGCAGAGTCATCATACCTTTCGGGCACGGACATCCTTTCATATCAACAATACTGCCATTCTGAAAAGTATAAGTTACCTGGCAGTGGTTCGGACAATTGGGACAGATAAACTGTTTTTCCAAATCAATATCTCCTTTCCCGCCTGAAATGCTGTTACAAAATAAGTTCAAACAGAAAAACATAAATGGTGCAGAAAATACTACACCATTTATGTTTTACATTTCTATGGATGACTTATTTGTTTTTCAGAATTTCTTTTGTTGTTTTAGAGATTTTCAGAACGTTCAGGGTTCTCTGTGCGTTCAGTTCTTCTCTTGTTTTGCCGGAATAATCTTTCAGACCTTTGCCGGTTTTGATACCCAGAGTGCCGGCCTGCAGCATTTTTACTGCCATCGGGCTTGGCTGAGTATCGGCACACAGGGTAGGATAAATCAGCTGACCAACTCCAGCCGCTACATCCCAGCCGATGTAATCCATCAGCTCCAGCGGGCCTTCAAAAGAAGCTTTTAAGCCCTGGTTTGCCATAAATGCGGTGTCAACGTCTTCCGGGCTGGCCAGACCATTGTCTACCAGATAGCTGCATTCCCGCAGCAATGCTGCTGTCAGACGGTTTACAATAAAGCCTGGTACATATTTGTTTAAGACTGCAGGTGCTTTGCCAATGCTTTCTAACAGAGCACGAATATCATCCAGCAGTTCTTTTGTGGTTTCAGGACCTGCAACCACTTCTACCAGCGGAATTACATGGGACGGGTTGTTGAAGTGTGCAATCAGAACACGTTCTGGATGGCTTACTTTTACAACATCGTATACGTTCATAGCGGACGTGGTACTTGCTAAAACAGTATCCGGACGGCAGGCCTGATCCAGAGCGGCATATACAGTTGCTTTAATTTCAGGATGTTCTGGAACTGCTTCAATCACTAAATCCGCATCTGCTGCTGCACTGTAATCTGTAGAGTAAGACAGATTTTTTTCTGTGTTAGCTGCCTGTTCAGCGGTGATGAATTCATTTTCCAGCATAATCTGAACATTGGAAGCCACCATTTTTTTCGCTACTTCCAGCGCTTCTTCTTTCACGTCAATTACAACAGTTTCATAGCCGTGCGCTGCAAAGGTCTGCGCAATACCGTGGCCCATTGTACCGGAACCTACAACACCGATTTTTTTGAATTCTCTCATAATTGAAACGCCTCCTAGAATGCAAAGCCGATTTTTACGTCGGTCATAACGTTGATGATAGATGGTTTATCCTGGGCCAGAGCACGGTCGATTGCCGGACCGATTTCTTCCGGTTTTGTTACCTGTTCACCGTAGCAGCCAACCACTTCTGCCATTTTTTCGTAGTTAGTATCGCGCAGATACAAGCCTACGAATTCTTTATCCTGACCGCTGCGTTTTGCTTCGGAGTTTTTAATCATACCCCAGCAGGAGTCATTTAAAATAACAGTTGTAATATTAATGCCGTAACGCATCATGGTATCGTATTCCATGGCTCCATAACCGAATGCGCCGTCACCGGTCAGCAGAATTACTTTTTTGTCCGGATGTGCCAGTTTGGCAGCCATTGCGTAAGGAACACCAACACCCAGAGGACCGAAGCTGCCGGTTGCGATGGTTAACAGCTGACCAGGACCCATTGCCGGCAGCAGCATATTACCCCAGGAAGCAGTATCGCCGCCATCAATCACTACGATGGTATCTTTATCAATACGCTGACGCAGTTCTGCACACAGTCTTAACGGATGAATCGGAACCTGAGGGCTCATAAACGCCTGACTCATAAAACCTACCATTGCATCGCGGGATTCTACCAGCTGGCCAACCCATTCTTTATGGTCGCCAGGCTGCATTGCTTCAGTCAGCTGCGCCACGATTGTTTTTGCATCGCCAACCAGACCCATTGCGATATCCAGCTGGTCGCTGATGGCAGCGCCATTGATATCGATTCTTAAAATTTTTGCTGTTTTCGGGAATGCTTCTTTGGATAAGGTGTAACCGGTACGGGTACCAATCATGATTACCAGATCCGCATTCTGCAGCGCGGCAGCACATACCGGATGTTTGTCGGAACCGATGCACATTGCCAGCGGATGATAATCTGGAACCAGACCTCTTGCAGCGTTTCTTGTGAATACAGGAATGTTTCCTTTTTCAATAAAAGCAGTTACCTCTTCTGCTGCGCCGGACCAGAATGCGCCGGAACCAACGATTGCAACCGGCATTTTTGCATTCTGAATCATTTCTACCGCTTTTGCGATATCAGCCTGGGATGCAGCAGGGCGTGTTTCACACTGCCAGGTATCCTGCAGATATACGGTGTCTTCTTCGTATACGCAGGCTTCTACTTTATCTCTTGGAATTTCTACATAAACAGGGCCAGGGGTGTTTCTGCGGGCCTCTGCGAATGCTCTGCCGAAATATTCCGGAATACGGTTTCCGTCTGGAATCTGTCTTGCATATTTGGTGCAGGCTTTGAATACGTCCATGGTGTTGAAGTCCTGCAGCTGGTTGCTTTCGTATTCACATACTCTGGCTTTCCCGCCAACTAAAATCATTGGTGCCTGGTTGCAGTATGCATTGGCAGCACCTGTAACCATATTGGTAGCACCAGGACCAGCTGTACCGGTACATACACCAGGTTTCCCTGTTGCGAATGCCCAGCCTTCTGCCATGAATGCTGCGTTCATCTCGTTACGAACGCCGATGAATTTAATACCCGCCGCTTCACAGGCCTCCATCATTGGATAGATGTGACCGCCTGGAATCCCGAAGATATATTTTACGCCTTCTTTTTCAAAAACTTTCTGAATCAGTTTTCCACCGTTTACCAGTGCCATAGTAAATTCCTCCTAAATAATATACAAGATTTGTTTACTTACTTCTTGCAAGTTAAAATATTCTGTGTTAAATATTCTGTGTTAACCGATTAACGGTCTCTGGCAACTTTTTTTGCAGCCAGACGAATCCAGCCGTAGAATACAAAGAACATTACGGCAAAGATGCCCAGTGCAATCATTACCCAGGTAATCGATCTTGGCACAAAACCCATTAACAGCAGCAGCGGGAAGCCTGTTAAACAGGCCCACAGTGTCTGGAAAATCAGGTTGGTACTTGCCGGTGTTTCCAGTTTCGGGTCAATCTGACGCAGCAGAATGATACCGGTACCAACGACCCCAGTCAGCATCCCGTACAGCGACAGAAACGATTCTTCGCTGTAATCCGGGAAGAGCAGTTTTGTAACATGGTCTACATAGATATAGGTTGCAATCGTTGCCACGGTACAGGATACCAGCAGCGGAATAATAAACGACTGTTCTTTAAACGCACTCAGATTGATTGCTGCGATGGATGCAGCAATCATAATGTCATAGAACAGACCGGAGATACGGTCCATAAACATGTTGTTTACATAATCTTTCTGAATGATATTGCGTTTGCCAAAGAATGCCAGGAATTTTTTTGTAATAATCCCGCCCAGAGCAGCAAAGATAAAGTTGAAGCCCCACAGCAGCGGTTTTACAGTACTGATTAACAGCTCCATACCGGAACGGTCACATAAATTGCTCAGCACCATTGTAATACCGTATGCAATAGCATACGTGATAAATACCAGAGCCATTTCCACGGTCAGTTTGTCCAGAGAATCGGACATCGGTACTTCTCTTGGACCGGTTACTTCTTCCAGTGTGATTTCTTCACAGTCTTCATCCTCTACACGGCAGGTTACTTTGCTGTTTTTTCTCAGGCGCATCATATTCAGATATAAAACGCCCCCGATGGAACATGCGATAAAACCGATAGAAGCAACGGTTAAGCCGTAGCTGGTACCGTTTGTAAAGCCCCAGCTCATTTCATAGGTATGACCCCAGTTATATGCCTGCCCCGGCCCCTGACCGAAGCCCATTGGAACCAGCATACCGGAGGCAGGCCATACATTCAGCAGCACAAAAGATAATGCAAAGGTTACGCCTAGACCGCACAGTGCCTGCACAATGTAGGTGGAGGTTGTCACCAGCGAAGAGTTGAAAATATCTCGCTGTGCATGTTTGCGTTCCGATTTTTTGTCGGTTTTCAGCGCAACCGCGGTACAGCCTAAACCCAGACCGTGGTAAGTTAAGAGTTCCAGTGTGGTTGCATGCACCAGCGCAGACCCGGTAGCTGCTTTATAGGCGGAAAATACACCTAACAGTAAGAAACCGCCCAGTACCGAACCTGGAATTAACAGATTACGCAGTGGTTTAATCAGGCGAATCATTGCATTGGCAACAAGCATCCCGGTTAACAAAATTGTGAGGGTCATCACAAATTCCCACACGGAATAATCCCATAAGTTGTAATCAGTCATATACAATCCCCCCTGTTTGGAATTGATTGATTAAAGTTTTATTATTCAGCCAGTTTATACCCTTCGTAGGTACCTTCCATTTTCATGGCTTTCCCTTCACCACGGCATTTGCCATCATCGGTGTATTCGCCTTCCAGATGGAAATTAAATGGAATCAGGCCAAATTTGATTACCATATCATAAGAGATATGATGGTCGTTCAATACGCCGTTCATTACTTCATAGGTTTTGTTGTTTTTTTCGTCAAATACGCTGCCTGTAAAGGTTGTTGCGTCTTCACTCGCTTTAAAATCTGCAACCAGGTCCATTGCACCCAGTGCTGTTGTCGCTACAATTTTCCATTTTCCTGTTAACATGTGCATAGTTTAAATCTCCCCTTTTTCCAAACATTTTTAATTTTTCTTTTTCGTTCATTCTCATAAGTGCACTTTATATATTTTATTATCGCACTGTAAACCGCTTTTGTAAAAGACATGTTCTTTATGCTTTACTATAGCCATTGCCTATATAATTTATCTGACAGAAGACAATACAAAAACCGCTGCAATTCCATCTGCCTGTTATACGGAAGATTACGGAATCACAGCGGCTATCCTGTTTATGCATATTCTGTTTATTGTATTCCGTCGTTCTAAGGATTCCTACTGTTACTGATTATGATACGGAATTTTCTGCAGCAGCATTGCTGCAAATTCTTTTTGCTCCATAGACAGCGGCTCATCTTTTAAATAAATCAGCCCTACCTGCGTTGTCCATTCAAATTCAACAATTTTCAACGGTTTTACCAGTCCGTCCATATAATTGTTGTCCTGCTGCAAGGTACACATCGGCATTACGGTAATTGCCTGCGATTTACGCAGATACCGGTACAGGCTTTCCCTGTCATCAATCTGAATAATATCCAGTTCTTTATTGTATTCCAGCAGCATATTGCGGTTAAAATCATTCAATACGTTTCGATAGGTGATAAACGGATACTGCAAGGCATCTGCCATTCTGACGGACTGCTGTTTATATAATGGATGAGACTGCCCCACCCAGAAATACATCTGGTCATCAAACAGCTTCTGATATTCCAGCTGGTATTTCTGAAAGGAAGTCCCCCAGTTGGCCTGTTCAATATTTGACATCATAATTACGCCCAGGTCTAATTCCCGCTGATGCACCAGTTCCACCAGCGCATAACTGCTGTCCTCCTGCAGCCGTGTAATCGTTTTGGGATATTTCTTTTTCATTTCCATTAACGTATCCAGAATAATGCTGTGATAAATGTACGGTACGCAGCCTACCGCCAGGGTTCCCTTAAACCGCATGCCAAACGTGCTGCTAAGCTGCTCAATGCTTTCTATTTCCCGCAAAATGTTCTGGCTGTGCTCTAGCACCTGTTCTCCCTGGGCAGTAAAAATAACACCTTTCCGGGTTCGTTTCACCACTTCAAAGCCCAGTTCCTCCTCCAGTTCCCGAATTGCAGCACTCAAGGATGGCTGGCTGATATACAGCTGCTGTGCTGCTCTGGATATTGTTCCATATTTTTTTAACGCAGCCAGAAATCGAAACTGGTTTAACCGCATATGTATCCCTCACTTCCTGCAACTCTGCCTGTTCCCTTCCTGCTTATCCCCGTTTTCTGTATCCATATTAACACACATCAGCCGCTTCTGTAAAACACATTATTTTTTGCGGGATGCAAAACAGCAGAATACCGTCTTTCTGTATCAGAAAAGGTACTCTGCTGTTGCACCAGTTCAGCCAGATGTCACCTGGCAGTTATTCATTATACCGCTTTTCTTTTAACAGCCCGCACCTTTTGGACCAATGGCAGGATTAACCATAACGTTAACGCAGCCTGGTTTTCCAGATGCAGCCGCTCTCTGAATCGCTGGACGCAAATCTTCAATATGGGTTACCAGTTCCCCGTAACCGCCGAAGCCTTCTACGATTTTTTCGTAATGTGTCTGCTGTTCCAGATCCAGCCCGACGAAATGTGTTTCACCCGGTGCTTTGCGCTGTTCGGAACGTTTAATCATGCCCCACAGACCGTCATTGAAGATAACAGCTGTAATCTGAATCCCGTAACGCATGCAGGTGTCAAATTCCGAAATCCCATAACCGAATGCACCGTCACCAGTGATAAACAGTACTTTTTTGTCTGGATGTGCCAGTTTTGCTGCCATGGCATAACCCATACCAACCCCCAGAGGGCCGAATGCATTACCGGCGATCCCCAGCATCTGCCCTGGCCCGTAAGCCGGCAGGAATGTGTAGGACCATGTTGCAGAGTCACCGCCGTCAATAACCACGATGGTATCATCATCAATTTCCTGCAGCAGTTCTTTATAGAATGCAATCGGGTTGATTGGATATGCTTTTGGATCCGGACATAATTTTTCGAACATTTCCCACACTTTCATGTCCACGATTTTCGGCATCGCTGCCCATTCCGGATAGCTGCCTTCTGCAGCAGCTTCTGTCAGCTGTGCCAGTACCATTTTTGCATCGCCCACGATGGTCAGCGCTGCATCCCACTGGTTGGTTACTTCAACCGGGTCAATATCAATACGGATGACTTTCTGATCTTTGCGAACCATTTTCTGGCTGAAGGTATAGCCTGCTCTGGTGCCAACGATGATAATCAGGTCACTCTGTTCCAGAATAGGACCTTTTGCCTTGTAGCTTACATACAGCGGGCTCTTTTCATCGAAGCAGCCGCGTGCTGCATTTCTGGTGAATACAGGAATCCCTGTTTTATTTGCAAATGCAGTCAGTTCATCCTGGGCCTGTGACCACCATACACCGCTGCCGGCAACAATCAGCGGTTTTTTCGCTTCTTGAATCATTTCTACAGCTTTTGCAATTGCTTCCTCTTCTGCTTTTACACGATTTTTTGCACGGTGATTTTCTGCAAAGTTCACTTCATCAAAATCTACCATAGAGTCTGTAATATCACGAGGAATTTCGATATATGCAGGACCAGGTGTGCCGTTCACAGCATGTGAAATTGCACGAGCCGTATATTCCGGAACACGCTTTGGTTCATAAATCGTACGTGCATGTTTTGTCATAGTCTGAATAATGGAAATCTGGTCGAAGTCCTGTAATTCATTGCGATCGTATTCGGTTACACGGGCTTTCCCTCCGATATAGAATACCGGATAGCGACCCATCCATGCATTTGCCATACCGGTGAACAGGTTTGTAACACCAGGGCCGGCAGTACCGGTACATACGCCCAGCTCGCCAGTTGTCAGCGCCCAGCCTTCCGCCGCATACGCTGCCGACATTTCATCACGGGTACCAATAAATTTAATCCCTAATTTTTCTGCCTCTTCCATTGTTGGATAGATATGACCACCAGGCAGGCCAAACACATATTTTACGCCTTCCTGTTTTAATACATGAGAAATCAATGCGCCTGTTTTTACTTCTTTTGCCATCAGAATGACCTCCTTAAAAATGTATTTCCGTACAGTTCCGTTTATAACCTTTCTTCATTACAGTCTGCAAGCTGCGAACCAGCCGCAGCTTACAAATGTGTCTTCTGGTTCAGACTAGAAAATCAAGCCAATTAATACATACGCAATCGGAATAAAAATGATAATACCGATTACCGAATAGAGAATGCCTACTTTAAACGCTGTTTTCTTATCACACCATTCATTTGCGAAACACATTGCCGAAGCAGTGGATGCAGATGGAGTTGCGAATGCGAAACTGATAATCAGAATAATCGCGCAGGAAACAGCCATGATATCAATCTGCAGACTGCCGGCTACCATATTCATCAATGCTACGGTAATAGAACCTACTACCATGTTGTTCGCAAAGTTGGTCAGAACACCAGCCATAATCAGAATCAGAACAATAAACATTAATTCACCCTTACCCGCTAAAATCGGCCCTAACATACCGATAACAGCAGGTTTTACGCCTGTTGCATCGTGTGTGAACAGAGTTGCAAACGGCAGCACAAACGCAAAGATCATTACAATATCCCACTGAATACCGCCGGCAGCACATTTCTGAATGCTTACAAACGGTTTGCCATCTACTTTGATCCAGCACATGGATGCCAGCAGAATGAAGGTTAAACCTACGTTACCCTGCTGTTTCAGGATTGCACGAATTATGTTTCCTTCCGGCAGCATATTTGGAATTAACAGCAGAACCAGGAATAATAACAGATACACAGCACCAATTTTCTGTCTTGCGTTCAGCTGTAATTTGCTCTTATCAGAAACGTCAAAGTCCATACCTTCTAATTCCGATACATCGAAACGGAAAAAATATTTACCCATTGCGATATACAGCAACATAGCAGCAATTGCTGTCGGCCATGCAAAAATCATATACTGCAGGAAATTGATTTCCTGACCGGTCACACCGCTTGCCACCCCTAATACTACCAGCGGCACCATATGGAACGGGAATACCAGACCGCCGAACTGTGTTGCACAGCCAACACCAAAAATCATCCAGGTTACCCATGCGTTTCCTTTTTTCATTCCAGCTTTTTCTGCAGTAGAATAAATAATTGCCCAGAATACCAGAACAGCTGCCAGCATGT
This sequence comes from Peptococcaceae bacterium, assembly GCA_017547685.1. GTDB lineage: Bacteria > Bacillota > Peptococcia > Peptococcales > Peptococcaceae > UBA7185. The sequence continues at coordinate 10,213 of JAFYPD010000108.1, read as the reverse complement.
TAATGTTTGCTGTAAAGAACGATGCCATCAGAACAGCTGCCGAATAGTTCCACGCATTCCCCTGGCAGAACTTGCGGCTCAGAATCCAGTTGGCAATAAAATCGGTCAGCCCGGATTCTTTTAACACGCCTGTAAAAATACTGGCAAAGATAATAAATACGATTGTGTCGTTACCAAAACTGGATTTGATATAAGTTGCCGCATCCAGCATACCGGTACTGCAGATAGCTACCCAGCCCATAATGGACGGCCACAGAATGCCGCAGAAAGTCCAGCCGTATAAAACACCGATAAATACGCCCAGCAGCTGCATGCCTAATGGTGTTAACGTACTGATTGGAGCAAAAATGCGCCCGAACCCGAACATAAAGAATAAGATTACTGCAATATGAACATAAAAGATATAATCCTTCGCTTTACTCTGACTTGACATAACAGTCCCTCCTTAACAAAACAATTTTGTCCTTTCTGATTTTGCGCTTTCTGTTTGAATAGTCTGACCCTGTAACGGATGCAGAGCCAGACTATTTCAGATACTATTTCATTTGTAATTCGTTTTTTATTCCACTTCGATACCGTGGTAATGTTTGTTCCACAGTTTCAGCTGATCCAGCAGGCGGTCAATCCGCTGTTCACTGGTCGCTTTTGCTTCTTCCGGTGTGTATTTTGCAAAACCTTCACCGGTTTTCAGACCCAGCTTGCCTTCTTTTACCTTATCGGTTACACAGGCCGGAACTTCCGTATCGTTGCATAATTTCGGATACAGCAGATTATACACATGTGCCACCGTATCCAGCCCGATAAAGTCCATTGTCTGGAAGGAGCCCTGCCATACCGATTTAAACCCGATAGAAGCCGGAGTCGCCAGGTTCATGTCTTCTGCGGAAATAACACCTTCGTTCACCAGATACAGCGCTTCGCGGGCCGATGCGGTCTGCAGACGGTTGATAACAAACCCTTCGATAAACTTATTCAGTACGATAACGGTTTTGCCGCAGTCTTCCAGAACTTTTCTCAGCCATGCGATTTTTTCCATATCTGCATCATCGTTTTTCACAATCTCAACCAGCGGCAAGATTGGCGGCGGATTGTAGAAGTGAGCCACGCAGAAATTGCCTTTTCGGAAATCAGGGAAAATTTCCGGCAGCGGCAGCGACGATGTGTTACTTGCAATCAGTGCATCCGGTTTGCAGTACGCGTCTAACTGATCATAAATCTGTTTTTTCAAATCAATTTTTTCCGGAACTGCTTCGATAACCACGTCGGCATCGGCAACAGCTTCCTTCATATCGGTTGTTGTTTTCAGATTTTTCAGATAATATTCCGGTTTCTCTGCTAAAATCTTCTTGTTGTACTTCTGCGTCAGAACCAGTTCGATAGTGGCTGCACCTTTTTTCAGCTGTTCTTCCGAAATATCCATCAAAACCGCATCAAAACCACCTTCCAGGAACACCTGTGCAATACCGGGGCCCATTACGCCAGCACCAATAACTGCCGCTTTCATACAAAACACCTCTCTTTTTTAATTTTGCAATTCTCTTAAATTTTATAATTCGTTTTATAAGCGCGCTTTATTTATATTTATTATAAACCTGCTTTATTTTTGTGTAAAATACGGAATCCACTATACAGCCTATAGCCAGCAACTATAACAAAAAAGCTGCGAAACAAGCCATATTCCATAGGTTCAGCCCTATGCGAAATGACTTATTTCACAGCCTGTTTTTACTGCATCATTTTGCTATATCATTTTCATATTCATATAATTTTCTTCCAGAAGCTCCACAAACTCCTCCAATTCCACAGAATAATGCTCGTTTTTCGGAAAAATCCAGCCCAATTTTGTTGTCCACACAAAATCTTTAATCTGGACAGCATGCAGATGTTCGCCAACTTTATGTGATGTCTTCCAGAAGGAACAGGTCGGCATCACACAGACACCGTGTGAATTAATCAGATATTTAATCAAGCCATCACTATCGTCAATCTGAATAAATTCTATCTCCCTGTTATACTGCTGGAGCATATTTATATTATACTGGTTCAGAAAATTTCTCCGGGTTACAAAAGGATATTGCAGAAGTTCCGCCATAGTGGCCGCTTTCCTTCCAAACAGCGGATTTTTTCGCCCCACCACAAAATACATCTGGTCATCAAACAATTTATAAAACTGCATGTTGTATTTCTCAAACACCTGCTGGAAATTCAATTCCTCTAAATTAGATATCATGACAACACCTAAATCAATCTCTTTGTTCGCCACCAGTTCCACCATGTTATAGCTGTTTTCTTCCCGCAAGCTAGTTGTAAGATCTGGATATCGATCCTTCAGTTCCATAAATGCATCCATCACAATCGTTGTAAAAATATACGGAATCGAAGCAATAGACAGATATCCTTTGCGCACCCTTGTCTGTAATTTCCCCATCCGTTCAATACTGTTCACAGCATCCATTATATCCTGACTGTATTTCAATACCATATCGCCGCGCTTCGTAAAGGCTACCCCCTTGTTGCTCCGTTCAATAATATCAAACCCCAGTTCTTCTTCCAGTTCTTTAATTGCCGTACTCAGGGATGGCTGGCTGATATAAAGATTCTGTGCCGTTTTGGAGATAGTTCCATACTTTTTTAATTCCACTAAAAATTTTAATTGACTTAACCGCATGATATTCGCTCCTTTTTCGCGCTTATAAAACGTTTATCAAACAATTTTGTCTAAAATTTTGCTTTTGTCACTTTTCGTATTTTTGCTTTGATTGGTTTCTTCTGCAAAGTTTTCAGCACAAGTTCGCCTTTTCCATTCAGAATTTCCACAGTACTGGTCCAGTCCATAATATGGATGACGCCGATGTCTGCCGCTTCCACGCCTGGAATGGCACAGATGGTGCCCACGATGTCCACCGGACGGATTTTCGCTTTTTTGCCGTCAGCAATCTGTAATTTTAAAATCTGTTCATGCAGTGCGGCATTTTTATTGCCTTTTGCCTCTGGTTCTTCGTCCATCTTGGCACGGAACGCCGCCTCGGCATCGGCAATCTGCTGTTCGGTCGGCAGCTCCAGCTGCGGGATTTTCTGCTGCAGCAGTTTTTCAATATGCTGCAAACCAGATTGTTCCCAGCCTTCCAGCAAAGAGATGGCCTGTCCGGGCAGTCCGGCACGGCCGGTGCGGCCAATGCGATGAATATAGGTTTCCCGCTCCGGCGGCAGTTCATAGTTCACCACCAGCGAGATATTTTCCACATCAATGCCGCGGGCAGCCACATCGGTAGCCACTAAATAGCGAAACATTCCTTTTTTGAAATCCCGCATTACCTCGGTGCGCTCCCACTGCTCCATACCGCCGTGCAATCGTGCGCAGCTGAATCCATCATCCCACAGTGCATCGTAAATGCGCTCTACTTCGGCCCGCATATTGGCAAAAATAATGCAGCTGTCCGGGTTATGCACCTTTAACAAATCCCGCAGCAAATCAATTCTGTCTGCATCGGCACAGTCATACCAGCCGTGAGATATCTTGCGGCTGCTGATTGGATCCCCTTCGATTTTGATGCGCAGCGGCTCTTTCAGATACTGCTGTGCCAGCCGTTCCACTTCCTTCGGCATCGTAGCCGAGAACAGCAGCGTCACCCTGTTTTCCGGTAAATAGGATAAAATCTGCTCTACCTGTTCCAGAAATCCCATGTGAAACATCTCGTCCGCTTCGTCGATAACCAGATAGCTGATATAGCCGGTAAACAGTGTTCCCCGTTCCAGATGGTCCAGCACACGGCCCGGGGTTCCCACCACCATGTGAGATTTCTGCTTCAAATCTTTCTCCTGCATACGAAAAGAATGTTTCCCGTATAACGCTGGAATCTTAATACGTTTCAGTTTCCCGATATCTAAAATTTCCTGCTGCACCTGCATGGCCAGTTCCCGGGTTGGCGTTAAAATCATTACCTGCGGCCTGTTTTCATCCCAGTCCACCATCTGGCACAGCGGAACGGCGTAAGCAGCTGTCTTGCCGCTGCCGGTCTGTGCCTGGGCAATGAGGTCTTTCTGTGCCAGCACTTGCGGAATTACCTGCTGCTGCACCGGTGTCGGATACTTCAGACCAAGTAAATCCAGGGCTTTCAAAATCGTTTTATGTAGTTTGTATTGTTCAAATGTCTGCTGTTCAGCCATATCATTCCTGCTCCCTGTTTATCATATACTATCATCATACCTGTTTTTCAGAAAAATGCAAATACATTCCTGTTTTCAAAATATTTTATTCGCAATTTCCTGTGTTTTAAGGTACAATAAGAGCAATAGATTATTCGCACCATACTGGAGGATCTTTTCATGTCGAAAAAAGTTACTGTATATACCATGAACCGCTGCCCGTACTGCCTGCAGTTAAAACTGTTCCTCAAACGCAAGGGCGTAGAGTTCACGGAAATCAATACATCGGAACATCCGGAAACCTTAAAAATGCTGCAGGACGAAACCAGCTTTTTAACCCTGCCGCAGGTTTTTGTAGATGACGACACCTTTCTGGGCGGCTACGATAATATTATCGAACTGCACCAGAACGGCAAATTCAATAAAGTATTCGGTCTGGAAGACTAAGCAATTAAGGCAGAAACCGCAACGGTCTCTGCCTTTTCTTATTGTGCATTTCACACTTTTTACGTACATTGTATTGCATTTTTCGTGCAAACATTGCATAATATAAGTACCAGTTGAAAGGAGATGATTTTATGGCAACCTCTACTACTACCAACATCAGCATTCGTATGGACGCCGAATTAAAAGCACAGGCTGACGCTTTATTTAATGAACTGGGAATGAATCTTTCAACCGCATTCAATATTTTTGTACGTCAGTCGCTTCGGGAAGGTCGTATTCCTTTTGATATCTCTCTCAACCAGCCAAACAAAGAAACTATCGCAGCCATGTTAGAGGCCGAACGAATTGCAAAAGATCCATCCGTAAAATCCTATACTGATTTAGACGAGTTATTCGCCGATTTAGAAAAATGACAAAATATCAGGTAAAGACCACCACGCATTTTAAAAAAGATTACAAGCTGGCAATGCGTCGAGGTCGCAAAATGAATTTACTGAAAGAAGTAATCACATTATTAGCAATGGGCGAAACACTTCCTGAGAAGTATAAAGACCATGCACTGACAGGAAACTGGTCAGAACATCGGGAATGTCATATTCAGCCAGACTGGCTGCTTATCTATCGGATAGAGGATGATGTATTAGTATTGACTTTGTCCCGCACCGGTTCACACAGTGATTTATTCTAGCAACTTCTCTGTACCAACGAAAAGGCAGAAACCGCAACGGTCTCTGCCTTTTCTTATTCCCCTAAATTTATTTTTCGCTGATAAACCTTCTCCGCTTTTTTCCGCAAGAGTTCATACCGGGGCTGTTCTAATCCTGCCTCTGTTATCTCGGCTGCCAGCATACGGCTCTGCTCCAGAATTTTGATGTCGTGCACCAGGTCGGCGATTTTCAAATCAGGCAGGCCATGCTGCCGGGTGCCCAGCACCTCGCCGGCACCGCGCAACAATAAATCCTCTTCGGCAATCACAAAACCGTCAGCGCTCTTCACCATCACCTGCATGCGCCGTTTGCCCTCATCGGTTTTTGGCTCCGACACTAAAAAGCAGTGGGCCTGTGTGGTACCGCGGCCAACACGTCCGCGCAGCTGATGCAGCTGTGCCAGACCAAAGCGCTCCGCATTCTCAATGACCATCACGTTGGCATTGGGCACATCCACGCCAACCTCGATAACTGTGGTAGACACCAGAATCTGCAAGACCCCGGAGCGGAACCGTTCCATAATCTCTGCTTTTTCCTGCGGCTTCATTTTTCCGTGCAGCAGCCCTACCTCATATTGCGGGAACACATTGGCTGCCAGATGGTCGGCCAGCTGGGTTGCATTTTCCAAATCCATCTTTTCCGACTCTTCCACCAGCGGGCACACCACATACACCTGATACCCGGCGGCAATCTGCTGGCCCAGAAAGCCATATAAATCTTTCCGTTTGTTCTCGCCGATACAATACGTCTTCACCTGCTGACGGCCCGGCGGCAGCTCATCAATAATGGATAAATCCATATCACCGTACAGCGTTAAGGCTAACGACCGCGGAATCGGCGTAGCCGTCATCACCAGCACATCAGGGGCCAGACCCTTATTCTCCAGCGCCAGCCGCTGCCGCACGCCAAACCGGTGCTGCTCATCGATAACCACCACACCCAGATTAGAAAACTGCACCTGCTTCTGAATCAGCGCATGGGTACCTACGGCAATTTTGCAGGTGCCGTCACGGATTTGTTCATAGATGGTCTCCCGCTCTTTTTTTGTCAGGCTGCCGGTCAATAATACAGGCTCCACACCAAGCGGTTCCAGCATCCGTTTTAAATTCAGATAATGCTGTTCTGCCAGAATTTCTGTGGGCGCCATCATCACCGCCTGATAGCCGCCGGTTACTGCTTTCAGCAATGCATAAACCGCAATCATGGTTTTGCCGCTGCCCACATCGCCCTGCACCAGCCGCTTCATGGCAACGGGCCGCTCCATATCTTTTTTTACCTCTAAAATCACTTTTTTCTGCGCATTGGTCAGTCCAAAGGGCAGACCCTGAAAAAACTGTGCGGCCAGCTGCTCCGTTTGTGCGTGGGCAATGCCGTCTTTCTTTTCGATGATACTGTGCAGCTGCAGCCCCAGCGTCAGTTCCAGAAATTCATTGAATACCAGCCGATGCCGCGCCTGGTTCAGCTGCTGCCATTCCTCCGGAAAATGAATCTGATACACGGCCTCCCCGTACGCCATCAGATGGTACTGCTGCCGATGTTCTTCCGACAGAAATTCCTCCAGCCCCTCAACGTTCTGCGCCAGCACCTGCGCTGCCAGTTTGCGAATCTGCTTACCGCTGTTTCGTTCCGTTCCCCGATACACCGGCACAATCCGCTGAAAATTCTTCAAATCCTCTTCATCTTCAATTAACTCAAAGTCCGTCACCGATATCTGCCGCAGGGAGCCCTTGCCCACCCTGCCAGTGGCCACAATCTGCAAGCCAGGCTGCAGTTTGTTTTTGAGGTGGTTCTGATTAAACCACACCAGCACCGCATTGCCATCGGCGCAGCGGATACTCACCCGCAGAATTTTTAATCCGCGGCGCGGATAAATATCCTGCGCCTGCACAATGATACCGGTTACCGTTTCCGTATCGCCCTCCTGCATCTCCCGCAGCGGTTTCAGACGGGACCGGTCCTCATACCGATAAGGATAATGGGCCAGCAAATCACCCACGGTTGCAATCCCCAGCTTTTGCAAATCCGCAGCCCGCTGTTTGCCCACCCCTTTTAATACCGTGATAGAATCATCCACATGCATCAGATGCCACCTGCCTTTCGATTATTTTTAAAACCAGAACATACTTTTGTGGTTTTTATTGTACCACGGGATTCCGTGTATTTCCAGTCCAAAAAGATACGCGTTTCAGCACAAGAATTGCCCCGCAGCTTGACAAGCCTCGGCGGTCATATAGTATAATAAAGTATATCGCATTTTACAGAAAGGAAGGATTTCCGTGCTGATTGACTATCATCTGCATTCGCAGTTTTCCTGCGACAGCCACACCAATATGGACGCAATCTGCCAGGCAGCATTGAAAGCCGGCCTGACTGAAATTGCGTTTACCGACCACATGGACCTCACCTGGCCGCATCAGTATGAAAATCACTACGTCCATGATTTAGACAACTACATCCATACCATTGCCATCTTTCAGGAAAAATATGCCGGGCGGTTAACCATCCGCGCCGGGCTGGAGATTGGGCTGGAAAAACACCGGTTAAGCGAATATGAAAAAATTCTGAAAAAACATCCGCTGGACTTCGTCATCGGTTCGGTGCACGAAATCGGCGGTGTTGCTGTGAGCCAGAAAGCATTCTTTCAGGGCAAAACAAAAGTACAGGTGTATCGGCAATATTACAGCACCATGCTGGACTGCATCCGCCAGTTCGATAACTTCGATGTGGTTGGCCATCTGGATTACTGCAAACGATACGCGCCATTTGCCTACGAACCGGGCGACCATCTGATTGCCATGGATCTGATTACGGAAATCCTGAACGAGCTCATCAAACGCGGCAAGGGCATCGAAGTAAACACGTCCGGCTATCGACACAGTTCGGCGATGTGTCTGCCGCACTTTGATATTCTGCGCCATTACCGCCAGCTGGGCGGCACCCGCATCACCATCGGGTCCGACAGCCACCGCACCGAACATGTGGGCTACAAAGCCGCCGAAACAGCCAACGTGCTGAAAGCATTAGGCTACACCCGCATCTCCACTTTCGCACAGCGGAGAGAAGTGCCGGTGGAAATTTAAACTGATTACTGCATATAAAAACCGCCTACTGTCATTTGACATGTACTCAGAAAACTGGATACTTCAAATATAGCAGGCGGTTTCTTATTTATTTGTATTACAAATCCATCACGGATTCATTTAGCAGAAATTCTTCAATGCCGACATACAAAATCCCTTTTTCATCATGCCATGGAATAATGTCCTCTTTTACCACAACGATTTTCTTAAAGGAATCCTCCACCCGATTCAATGAATTGGTTTCCTGCTGACGAAAATTCAACCGTGCGTTCCGCAACCCCACATCTGAAAAATAATATTTTAACGGTGTATCAATATATTTTTTCCCCTTGATGTCATACCGATACGCCTTGTAAAGCAAAAAGGCCTTTCAGATATTTGCTTTTTTCTTCATGCGTTTTCTTTGAAAGCACCGGCGCCTTTTCATTTGGTGTAATATTGTTTACTTCCAGAAAATCGCTGATAAACTGTTCTCTTGTATCCCATGCAGCTTCATAATTCCACAACTTACAGCTGCACCTTCACCAGCTGATTTGTACCAGCTAAGCGGTAAACCATTACGCCATCATCGCTGATGCTGACACTGTCGATTATATCAGCACTAGTGTAAACCTGTTTTCCTTCTGTGTCAAAAACCATTAACCGGCGATGATTATCGTCTTTTTCTTTAAAAGCAGCAATTACATACTCTTCAGCACTGAATATATTTGATATGATATTGTCGCCGTGTACTTCTGTTGCTTTTTCAGTTTTCTTATTCCAGAAGATTAAATTTTTTGTTTCAGTGTCCTGATAATAGACACCGCTGGCGTTTATTGCACAATTGCTGTTTACTTCGTCAATCAGCACTTTTTCGCCTGTTTTCTGATTCAGCCAGTACAAATCATATTTGTAGGTGCTTTCCGGCCCGGCCATCTCAATACCGTCTATCACCTGACGTTTCAGATTCTGCCAGATATACAGCTCATCGTCAAAACAATATTTTGCTTTGCATACCGGCTCATCGAATAATTTTGTAAATGTTTCCGTTCCTATATCAAGCATGTGCAGATAGTATTCCCGCGTAACACCCAGTTCTACATTCCAGTCACCTGCCAGCACATACAGCAGCTGACCATGATGGTCATAGCCATTTTCACATAAATAATACGTTGTGTATTCTTCGCCAATTTCTCTAGTATATCCATCATCTATTCCATGCAGCGTTGTCACAAAAATCTTATCCGGCACATTTCCGACCGGATAATGTGGAATCTGAACTCTTGTGCTTCCAAAATCCTCATAGATATCCACTCTGCCTTTTATCAGGTCATCCGATACCGTACCATCCTGTGAAATCCGGTATAGTAAATCTTTTCCCATAGTTGGACCACCGGAATGATAACGGTAATATACACTGCCGCCCTCGGCATAAATGCTGGCTTTCGGATAAAATGCATCAGATTCGTAATCCTTTTCTATCTGTGCCATCTTCTCACGTTTTGCAGCATTATTCCAATCATCCAGCGGCCGACGATAAATTTCGCCCTGTTTCCCCTCATAATACAGATATCCGTTGTTTACCGCATAAGAAAACATATCGTATTCTCCGCTGCGAGCATCATCGAGAATCAGGCTTTCGGTATGTGTATTGTCAGATGTAATTACTAACCCGTTTTTACTATCAAACTGATACTTCCAGCCGAATTCATTCACGGCAAACCGCCATGTCAGCGGGAAATAGGTGACATCCCGATACAGCAGCAGCGGATATTTCTCACTGGCATTATTAATTACTTTGCCATTCACCTGCACTTTTCCGGTTACAAGCTGTGCAGTTGACCGTTTACTGTT
>JAFYPD010000107.1 GCA_017547685.1 Peptococcaceae bacterium | reverse complement strand
GCGAAAGCAGCAACTGGCATTAAAGTGAACATAAAGCACAGTAATGTCAGAATCGCAAATAATTTTTTGTTTTTCAATTTATTTCCCTCCTAGGATATTTCTTGGTCGGATTAACGCCGCGCCGGGCGCAGGGGATACCCCCTGGTCTGCGCCTTGTCAGGCTGTCCTTCCATCGCGGACGTATTCATAACTCATGAGTTTTGGGACAAAATGAAAGTTGACATAACTTTTTTATTAACATTTTCTAGGAGAAAAAATGTTGGCATGTGTTGCCGAAAATGTTAGCACTTTCTGCTCAACCAATAGGGTTATGTTGACTATGCTGGCACTTTTCATAAAACTGCAAAAATGAGAAAATAATTATAGTAATGTTTTATAAAATACCAGCACTGCCAGCATCGGCAACATCACAAAAGCAACAAAAAAGAGGACCCCTCACAAGGAATCCTCTCTATTGCAATCTGTTTATTCTGCTTCGCCAGCGTTTATCCGCACAATATCTGCCCCGATACTCTGGAATTTTTCAATCAAGTCTTCGTATCCACGATCAATATAGTTCAGCCCGCTGATTTCGGTTTCTCCTTCGGCAGCCAGCGCAGCGATAATCAATGCTGCTCCGGCGCGCAAATCAGTCGCTTTTACTTTGCAGCCGGTCAGGCGACTTACACCTTCCACAATTGCATTTCTACCATCAGTCTTGATATTAGCTCCCATACGGCGCAATTCATCGGCATGCATAAACCGGTTTTCAAATACCGTTTCTGTCACAACACTGGTTCCATCCGCCACAGTCATCAGAGCCATGAACTGAGCCTGCATATCAGTCGGAAATCCTGGATGCGGCATGGTTTTGATATCCACCGCTTTAATTGGCAGATTGCCTCTTACACGCAAATGGCTGCCTTCCTCCCGGATTTCTACACCGCACTCTTCCAATTTGGCTGTCAGCGGTTTGAGATGATCCACAATCACATTTTTCACCAGCAGATCACCGCCTGTAATCGCAGCAGCAATCATGTAACTGCCCGCTTCAATACGGTCTGGAATGATTGTATAAGTAGTGCCATGCAGTTTTTCCACGCCGTCCACCCTAATTACATTGGTACCGGCCCCGCGCACATTGGCGCCCATACTGTTGAGGAAGTTGGCCAGATCAACAATTTCAGGCTCTTCCGCTGCATTTTCAATCACTGTCGTACCCTCAGCGGTAGCAGCCGCCATCATAATGTGTTCGGTCGCACCCACGCTTGGAAAATCCAGATAAATCCGGTTGCCCTGCAGTTTACCGCCCGATACGCCTGCATTCATATCACCATGGTTAATCTGAATATCAGCCCCTAATGCTTCCAGCCCTTTTAAATGCAGATCAATTGGCCGTGTACCGATGGCACAGCCGCCCGGCATAGAGATTTTTGCTTTTCCAAAGCGAGCCAGCAGCGGCCCCATGATCAGGACGCTGGCGCGCATTTTCTGAATATAGTCGTATGGTGCTGTATAATTGTTTACATCGCGGCAGTCGATGGTCATGGTATGGTGTTCAAAGGTGATTTTTGCACCCAGTGTTTCTAAAATTTCTTTAATTGTTGCCACATCGGATAAATTTGGTACATCGTGCAGCACAGTGACATCGTCAGCCAGTAACGCCCCAATGATAATCGGCAGTACAGCATTTTTTGCACCGCTGATGGTGACTTCGCCACGTATGGTGTTTCCGCCTGTTACAATCAGTTTATCCAAGTTCCTGTTCCCTCCCTCTAGGAGTCGTTCTATTGATTCGCATAGTATACAAGAGCACAGATGCACTTGCTGTTCATCGCGATATGTGTTCTTGTACCTTATGCGATTATTATATGCAAATCATACGGTAATGTTCGCAATCAATGACACGAATTGCATCATAACACATCTTTTCTTATGATACAGTATTTTCGGCTATTGGTCAAACAAAAAATTGGTAACAAAATGCTTAATATTGCTGATATATGACCGGCGTACCCAGATAGAGCACCGTTGTGTTCTCATTCGCCTGAAACACCAGATTAAAATTGATTTTCTGTCCGTCTATTTCCAGATAGTCGGACAGTTGCGGCGAGTATCCAGCCATCTGATAGCCCTGGGCCAGAGTTGTCTGCGCAACCCGCTCTGCCTGCAGGCTCTGCGCCAGTTCTTCACTCCATTGTTGCATCGCGTTTTCATCCAATCTTTCTGGCAGTTCAGCAAGTATTGTAGCTCCAATCGGCTGCGAAATCCCGTGACCATATACAAAATTCTGCCACAATCTATGATAGTTTTTTGCTGTTTCAATAGATTTTGTTACCACTTGCAGTTCCACATAACAGTTCTCTCGATTTCTTATCACATTGGCACTGCATACGCTGTCATCGGCAAGACGCTGTTGCTGCGCTCCTTCTTTTACCTGAAGCTGCTGTTCCAGGCCATCTGCTGTAAGCAAACGATTCGGCATCTCAAACCAACCCTCCACCACATACCCCTTCACCAGCATCTGATAATCGGTACAAAGCCAGTATAACCGCTCTAAATCGCAGATTGCTCTCTCATTTGCAACAGGCTGCGGAACAGCCAGATTCATCAGTACACTTAACGCTGTAACAGCTGCCAGTTTATATTTCATCATACAGAAAACCTCCATACAGAATTGCCTCAATATTGCTGCTATATCCAGTATGGACTGTTTCTTTCCTGTTTAATCAAAAAAAGAACCGCTTCCCAAAGGAAACGGTTCCTGATTGTTTAGCGTACGCTCAGACGAGCTTTTGCTCTCGCCAGAGCAGCCTGCGCTCTCGCAATGTCGATATCTGCATTTTTCTGTGCCAGACGTTCTTCTGCGCGTTTTTTCGCAGCTTCTGCTCTCGCGAAATCGATATCGGAAGCTTTTTCAGCAGCCGGAGCAATAACACTGATTACATTGTTGGAGATTTCGATGAAACCGCCGGATACAACCAGTTTCTGTTCGCCAGATGCTGTTTTATAAGTGATTACACCAGGTTTTAACCCTGCCAGCAGCGGTGCGTGATTTGGCCAGATACCAAGTTCACCATCTACGCCAGGTACCACAACAGAAGTACTTTCGTCACGTAAAGCAATCTGTTCCGGAGTAATAACTTCCAGTTTCAGGGTATTATCAGCCATTTGCCAATCCCCCTTACGCCATCATTTTCTTAGCTTTTTCTACGGCATCTTCAATGGTCCCTACCATCAGGAATGCACCTTCCGGCAGATCGTCATGTTTACCATCCAGGATTTCTTTAAAGCCACGGATTGTGTCTTTCAGTGGAATATACTGCCCTGGGTTACCTGTGAACTGTTCCGCAACGAAGAAGGACTGAGACAGGAAACGTTCTACTTTACGAGCACGTGCTACGGTCAGTTTCTGTTCGTCAGTTAATTCGTCCATACCTAAGATGGAGATGATATCCTGCAGTTCTTTGTATTCCTGCAGTACCTGCTGTACACCGCGGGCTACATTGTAGTGTTCTTCGCCTACTACCAGTGGGTCCAGAATACGGGATGTAGAATCCAGCGGGTCTACTGCAGGGTAGATACCTTTTGCGGAAATTGCACGGTTTAATACAGTTTTTGCATCCAAGTGTGCGAATGTTGTAGCAGGAGCTGGGTCAGTTAAGTCATCGGCAGGCACATATACAGCCTGTACAGATGTAATGGACCCTTTGTTTGTAGATGTAATACGTTCCTGCATCTGACCCATTTCAGTAGCCAGTGTTGGCTGATAACCTACTGCGGAAGGCATACGGCCCAGCAGAGCGGATACTTCAGAACCAGCCTGGGTGAAACGGAAGATGTTGTCAATGAACAGCAGTACGTCCTGACCCTGAACATCACGGAAATATTCAGCGATGGTCAGACCTGTCAGAGCAATACGCATACGAGCGCCAGGCGGCTCGTTCATCTGACCGAATACCATGGCGGTTTTATTAATAACGCCGGATTCTGTCATTTCTACCAGTAAGTCTTTCCCTTCACGAGTACGTTCACCAACGCCCGCGAAAATGGAGTAACCACCGTGTTCGTACGCAATGTTACGAATCAGTTCCTGGATTAATACGGTTTTACCTACGCCGGCACCACCGAACAGACCGATTTTACCACCTTTTACGTATGGGCAGATCAGGTCAATAACTTTGATACCTGTTTCCAGAATTTCTTTTGCAGCATTCTGTTCAGCAAAAGTAGGAGCTTCTCTATGGATACCCCATCTTTCACCTTCTACCTGACCCTGTTCATCAATGGCTTCACCAACTACGTTTAACAGACGACCCAGGGTAGCATCCCCTACTGGTACAGTGATTGGAGAACCTGTATCAACAGCTACCATACCACGAACCAGACCATCTGTAGCAGACATTGCAACGCATCTTACGGTGTTGTTACCCAGATGCTGTTCAACTTCCAATGTCAGATTAACTTCAAAATTTTTATTGTCCTGGTCTTCTGTGCGGATTACAACAGCGTTGTAAATTGCAGGCAGACTGTCAGCAGTGAACTCAACGTCAACAACTGGACCAACGACTCTAATAATTTTACCTTTATTCAAGACTGGTAAACCTCCTTCTTCACATAGTTACCTGTATATTAGCCGTTCAGTGCATTTGCACCGGCACAGATTTCAGTAATTTCATTTGTAATAGCAGCCTGACGAGCACGGTTGTATTCCAGATCCAGACGTGCTACCAGTGCTGCTGCATTATCACTAGCTGCAGACATAGCAGTCATACGAGCGCCATGTTCCCCTGCTTTCGCTTCTGTTAATGCACTGAATACCTGGTTTGCTAAATATAAAGGCAGAATTTGACTTAATACGATATCCGGAGATGGTT
>JAFYPD010000106.1 GCA_017547685.1 Peptococcaceae bacterium | reverse complement strand
GGGCCAGCTTGACAGCCTCGGCTTTATATTCTTTGTCATATGTTCTTTGATTTCTTGCCATGTTGCTTTTCTCCTATTCTTGTATTGATTATATATCATAATCCTTGAGAATAGGTTGTCAACATTTATTGTACAACATCACCATAGCGTGTACCTCCGTTTCTTCATAAGGGTCTGGGATATCCCAGCAAGCGATTTTTTATTTTCGGGCAAGGGACTTGAAAATGGGAAAAATCCGCAAGTGTGGCTACACTTGCTGTGCTTGCTACAAATATATCTCTCCGTACCTAAGTAATCCCGAGACGATGGTTTTTGCTACCTTCGGAGCAAAAAAATATTGCAGCACAAAACGGCTGCAATACTCATTTTCAATATGCGGGGCGTTATTTCCCGGTTTGTCTAGCTTCCTGTATTCCCTTTGCTGTGGCGGTCATTATCATTAGTTCCCGACTGTTCATATCGTCAAGCATACCGTCAAGCTGCCGCCGTTCTGTGGACTTATCCGTTTCCTTATGAGGAAATATAATCTGATCTACCGAAATATCCAAAAGGGTAACAAGTTCATAAAGGATTTGAAAACTTGGGTGCTGTCCGCTGTTCTCAATGGACGCGATATAGCGGGGCGCAATATTCATTTTATCCGCTAACTGATTGCGGGATATGCCCTTTGCTTTTCTTGCTGCTTTTATGGCCTGTCCGAAAGCCTTAAAATCGTATCTCTCGACTTCTCTCTTCATTCTTTACTTCACCCCATTACATCTTACCGTTCACCTTTCTTTCGGAATATGATTGTACATCTCATAGTATTGATAGAAATAAATCATATTATTCACACTTTACACCTTGAAGCAGGAGCCGATACGGGGTAATATGATATTTACGGCGATTCAACAACCGTCGTAAAAAGCAAAAGAAATTGATTAAAAATAGAGTATTTTTTGTTAATGTTGTTATTCAAGAGGAGGTATATTCCATGTCACAAAGTATTTTAATTGTAGATGATGAAAAAGAAATTGTATCAATGCTGTATCATTATTTTAGTAAACTTGGATATACGGTATATACTGCAACAGCAGGAAATGCTGCATTAAAAGAGGTAGAAAAAAATCCTGATATTATTTTGTTAGATGTAAATATGCCAGATATAGATGGATTTACGGTCTGCGAAAAAATACGAGATTATATTTCCTGCCCTATTATTTTTTTGACCGCACGTATTGAGGATAGTGATAAAATAAAAGGGTTTTCTATCGGAGCAGACGACTATGTAATCAAACCATTCTCTGTTGATGAATTGGAAGCCCGCATTGCAGCACATCTTCGTAGAGAAAAAAGACGCAATGTATCTTCCAAAGTGCAGTTTGATGATAATATAGTAATAGACTATTCATCACGCGTTGTGTTTTATCAGAACAAGGATATGACTTTTACCAAAAAAGAATTTGATATAATTTCTTTTCTTTCACAAAACAAAGGGATTGTTTTTGACCGAGAAACTATATATGAAAAGGTTTGGGGGTTAGACGGAACTGGAGATAATACCGTTGTCACAGAACATATCAGACGTATTCGAGCAAAGTTTTTATCCTTGGGTAATACACCATATATTGAAACAGTTTGGGGGTGTGGGTATAAATGGGGAAACTAAGGCAAAAAGGATTGTTCGATCGTCTAAATAACTTGAGTATCAGAGCGTCTTTTGTTTTCTATGCTTTATGCTCATTACTGATTGGAATAATCATTTGCATTTCTTTGATCTCAATGATCGATAGATACCGAATAAATCTAAACTATAAGTACGAAAACATGACAGTAAGATATGATATACCGGAAAATGGTTCATTTACAGCCACATACAGTAGTGACCAAACACAATATGCCATATTCGATTCCAGAGGAAATAAAATATGTACATTTAATGTGGATTATCAAAAAGAGCGTCCAGTGCATGAATATGTTTACCCGAACCATGTTTCATACATCGAAGTTTCGCCTAATTTTACGAAACATGACAGACTTGTGGATAGTGCTTTAGGTACATTAAATATTGCAATTATTCCCACTGTACTATCTATCAGTATGATATGTTGCGTAACAATTTTCTATAAAAAGAAATTGTCAAAACCCATTAAGTTATTAACTAATGCGTATCAGAAAGTAGAAGCAAATGACTTGGATTTTGCGTTATCATATCCCTTGAATGATGAAATGGGAAAACTTTGTTGTGCTTTTGAAAAAATGAAAGATTGTTTAGCAAAAAACAACGAAATAATGTTACGGCAATTTGCTGAACAACGACGTTTAAATGCTGCCTTTTCACATGATTTACGCACTCCTTTAACCTTACTAAAAGGTCATGCTTCTACGTTGCTTTCCTTTATCCCAAAAGGCTTAGTATCACAGGAAGAAATAATGGAAGAAATATCTGTTATGTCAAAAAATGTTGTGCGGCTTGAAAAATATGTAAATGCCATGACAAACTTATATAGATTGGAAGATATTGAAATGCCACGCCAGTATATTCAATTCCATTCACTAATAAACAGCTTGAATGAAACAGCAGAAGCCCTTTGTTGTGACAAACGCTTTACGATCACATCAAAAAATGATGATATAGCCTTGTTTATTAACTTAGATACGGTCATGCAGATATATGAAAATTTACTTTCCAATAGTATCAGATATGCAAAAAATAATATTACTATCGGAATAGAAATACAAAATAATGATTTAGTTATATCTGTTTCGGACGATGGTTGTGGTTTTAAAATTAGCGATATCGAAAAAGCAACTTTGCCATTTTATAAATCATCAAAAGAAATATCTACTGAACATTTAGGATTGGGTCTGAATATTTGTAAGATTTTAAGTGAAAGGCATGGTGGAAATATTCAAATTTCCAATAACGAAACAGGTGGAGCTTGTGTTACCGTAAGAATAAATTATAGTGAAAGTTGATTGAAAATAGATATTTAGTTGCTAAGATATACTCAAAAGAAAGGAGATAAGGACAAATGAAAAAAATAATATGTATGTTTATTATGTTATCATTATTGGTGTGTATTGTTGGGTGCAGTCAAGCAGAGGATAGTGGTAATCAATTAGTGCAGGATTATTCCGAAGAATATGAGGTTTCTCCTTATGGAAATGAAGAAGAACTTGACACTTTGAAAGATTTAAAGATTTCATTGAGTACAGAAAATGATTTAGATTTGAAACAGCTTTCTTTTCTAATCGAAAATACTTCTGATAAGGAATACCGATATTCACCAGAATATTTTGAAATAGAAGCCGAACAATCCGGTACTTGGTATCAGCTAAAACAGCTTAATGACCCCTCAAAGAATAATGAAACAGATTGTATTATTAAGCCCGATGAACAGTTACCATTAAAAATAGATGTCAAAAGTTTTTATGGAGAGCTGCCCGCTGGACACTATCGCTTGATTAAACAATTTGCTTTCTTTGAGCATGAGAGAGATTGGGATTACGACACATACAATTTATCTTGTGAATTTACAATCAAATAAGAAATATCTACTCCATAAGCAGGAAACAAAAAAAACCGCTTATGAAGTAGAAAGTACTCATGCCTCTATAACGGCGGTTTTGAAATCACAATCAAAGCCGCCGTTTTCCTTTTTAAAAAATGGATTTGCGGGGGGTGTGTTGAAGTCGCCCTTTTCTAAGGACACGGCGGTATCCGGGAGGTATTGTCATGTCCGTTTTTATTTTTTCAAACCCGCCGAATAGTTTGCAATCAAAAAAAGTCTTGTCCCGTCGCCGGGATATTCCGGCTATGACGGTGAATACACACATCATCATGTAAATGTCAATATATCCTGTGTGCCCGTCCGCATTTTGCGGACGGGCGCTTTTTACGTTTTATGCTGGTCTCTATTACATAGCAGAGACTTTCATAAAAGTTTTTCTCCATCAGCGGTTGCTGATTTCGCCACCTCTGCATTACTGAGGCGAAAGGGAGGAAAGTCACCACCCCGCACCTGCGGGCGCGAAGGGAGGTGAGAAAATGAAAGACTCCAATGAGCAGCGTATTCAGAATCAGTTTGGCGCTTTTTGCACCACGGTTTTGAAAAACGAGGCAAGATATATTCAGCGTGAATGCACCCGCCGCCGAGACCAGGAAAAGCCCTTGGGCGAACTGACAGCTTCCGAGCTGGAGCAGACCGCCACATGGGACAAGTATTTCATGGATGAGCATGTCTTTGAAGTACAGGGTCTCCCGGTAGTCGTGACCGGCAATCTTTTGGCTGACGCCATAGCGCAGTTGCCGGGGGGCAAGCGGGATGTGATCCTGCTGTCCTACTTCCTGGGTATGAGTGACCGTGAGATCAGCGAACGGCTGAATGTCGTCCGGCAGACCATATCCAAACGGCGGCTTACCACGCTGAAGGAATTGCGTGAATATCTGATGAAGGAGGGATTTGAATGGCCGGACAAGTGAAACCTATCCCGGTGTCTGTGATCCTGGCAGCCGTGAACGGTGACGAGGGCGCCCTTGCCGCCGTGGTCGCTCACTATCAGAATTACATCCGGGCTCTTGCCACCAGGCCGCTGAAGGATGAATACGGGAATACATACCTGTATGTCGATGAAGATATGCGGCTCAGGCTTGAAACGAAGCTGATTTACAGCATTGTGACGAACTTCAAGGTACTGCCGGTCTAAAACCAGCGGGGCAGGTTTCTTCTCCCTTTCCCTGTCCCAACGGTCCGGAAGTGAAGCTCCATGCTCTTTGACAAAGAAAGCCCGGTGGGAGGCCTCCGGCGCAGCATAAGGCAGACGGATACATTCTGCTCTGTATCGAGCCATACGGCCGGTGCGCCATGACCCTGTTGCAAGTCCGCAGGACGGGACCCCTACTAAACAGGCGAGCGATTAAAACCAGGCCGCAAAACAAGCGTGGCAGCTTGTGGGCGACGACGTACAGGCAGGTTAAAGATACTCGCGCGTTGAACGCCCTCAAAGCATTGCGCGCCGCACCCATCAGCATGGGCCGGGGTGAAACTCCCGTGGAGCTGCGCCAGCAGCCGTCCGTTCAGCCTATTTTGATACATGAAATGGTTTTGTATTTGAAAGGGTGAACTATATGCAAAACGAGAAAAGAACCGCACCGCAGATGGTGCGTGAATATAAAATCGGGAACACAACTTATGTTGTGAAATCCCATTCCAGACCTGACGCCACGGAGGATGCCGTTTCCAAAGTGAAGCGTCTGATCCGAAATGACCTCCGAAAAAATACGGCAAAATAGCAAAAGGCAGCAGACAGTTTCCAGGCAGCGCGGTATAATGAAGTTAGGAAAAGCATTGTCTGTTTGACTGTCGGATAAGGAGGTTAAAATGTTACAGTCAAACACCCGCCCTGCCGTGAACAGTTTTCCTTTTACAGTTTTGAGCCAGGATGAAATCACCGCTCTTTACTGCCGGTTATCCCAGGACGACAAACAGGAGGGCGACAGCAACAGCATTATAAATCAGAAAAAAATCCTCAAAAAGTACGCAACGGACAGGGGATACACCAACATCCAGTTTTATATTGATGATGGTATCTCAGGTACAACCTTCAACCGAGCTGGATTCCAGAGCATGATCGCAGATGTGGAGAGCGGCAAGGTGAAACGGGTTATTGTCAAGGATATGTCCCGCCTGGGCCGTGACTATCTGCAGGTAGGCATGTATACGGAAATCTTCTTCCCGGAGCATGATGTTCATTTTATCGCAGTCAATGACGGGGTGGACAGCAACCAGGAAGATAATGAGTTTACCCCCTTCCGCAACATCATCAATGAGTGGTACGCAAAGGACACCAGCAAGAAGATCCGTGCGGTGAAGCGTTCAAAGGGAATGGCCGGTGAACATATCGGCTCCCATCCTCCTTACGGTTACAGGAAAAATCCTGAAAACAAAAAGGAATGGATCGTGGATGAAGAAGCTGCCAAGGTGGTCCGTGAAATCTTCCGTCTGTGTGTCAGCGGTTACGGTCCTACCCAGATCGCAAATATGCTGACGGAAAGAGAAATCCTCTGCCCCACCTACTACGCATTGGAAAGAGGTGAGAAACCACGCACGGCGCTCCCTCACCATAAATACGCATGGAACGGGCCGGTAGTCGCAAAGATACTGGACAGGATGGATTATCTGGGGCATACAGTGAATTTCAAGACTCATGTGAAATCCTACAAGCACCACAAGACAATTCATAACAGCCCCGACCAATGGAAAATCTTTGAAGATACCCATGAGGCCATCATCGACAAAGAAACTTTTGAGATCGTCCAGAAAATCCGCGCCGGGAAAAGACGCCCGACCAGGATGGGGGAAATGCCTATGTTCTCCGGCTTGCTCTACTGTGCAGATTGCGGAAGTAAGCTGACTTTCCATCGCAAAGCTGATGAACCGGCTGAAAAGCACAATTATGTCTGCGGGAATTACAGAGGCAACACTTCCAACTGTACCATGCACTATATCCGTAATGTGGTAGTGGAGCGGATTGTCCTTGAAAACCTGAAAGAAGTCATCCATTATGTTTCCAACTATGAGGACGAATTTGTACGGATGGTGATGGACGCCGATGTGCGGCAGAAAAACCGGGAACTGGCACAGAAGAAAAAGAAGTTGGCTGAAATACAGAAGCGTATCGGGGAACTGGATACCATTTTCCAGCGTATTTATGAGGACAACATCATTGGCAAACTTTCTGACGAGCGGTTTATGAAAATGTCGAAAGGTTATGAGGAAGAACAGCACACCTTACAGGCCGAGGCGGATATCATTCAGAATGAGCTTCAGCAGGAAGAAAAGAAAAGTGTTGATTTGAAACGCTTTCTTGCCATCGTAAAGAAATACACAGACTTGACCGAACTGACGCCTGAAATTTTACGGGAGTTTGTTGACAAGATTATCGTCCATGCACCTGATAAAAGCAGCGGCAGACGGTTACAGGAAATTGAAATCATCTATAACCATATCGGAGAATTTGACCATTCAAAGGTCACTCTCTGGAAAGGAAATGCGGTATAGCATATCCCATGCCATACCGCATAATCCTAAATCTGAAAAACATCCTTACGAAACCCTTGCTAATACAAGGGTTTCGGAGGATTGATTAGATAAATTCCAATTTGTTGAACTGAATACTGACCGATAGGAGCAAGGTTGAAATACACCTTGCTCCTTTTCATTTGCCTATGGGCATTCACAAAAAATGAATAAAAGGGTCAGTTATGCACACCAATACTTATCTCGGACAGAGACTATTTTTATGCGGAAAACAATATAAAATACACAAAAGTCCTCTGACCAAAAACGATTGCGGACAACTGTTTTTACAGAGAGAACACTCTTCCAGATACTGCCTTGAAAAAAACAAAGAAGTATTGTAAGATATATACTATAGTCATAAATCGGTTTTATTGATTTAATATACTTATGACGCAATAAGAACTATGACAAAAGGGCGGTGACCGGTATGGTAATCACAGACGTAAGAATCAGAAAATTACATGCAGAAGGACGGATGAAAGCAATTGTATCGATCACATTTGATGATGCATTTGCGGTGCATGACATCAAAGTGGTTGAGGGCGACAAAGGGCTATTCGTGGCAATGCCAAGCAAACGCATGCCAGACGGCGAATACAAAGACATTGCGCATCCAATTTCCAGCGCTGTACGGGAAATGGTGCAGACAGCCGTGCTGAAAGAATATGAAGCGGTACTGGCAGCAGCAGAATCTGCGCCGGGAGAAGAGGTATAACGGGGAACAATTGAGAGCTGTGAATGTAAGATTCGGAAGATTTTATATTTACAGCTTTTTCTTTTTGCAAAATAGTGTTATAGCACAAATTAAATTAGGTTATAACATTTTTGAGAAACTGCTGAACGGTTGCAGATGAAATCTGTAACGGATGCACAGAATGCACTTGCAATTTGCATAAGAACCATTTATACTAGACAAAGCATGAATTGCATAGCTTCTAATTTATAAAAAACAGATAATAAGATAAACGCGTTTTCTAGTGTCCGAAAAAGTATACTTTTCTGAACACTATTTTTTCCCAGCAGTTTTACCGATATAACACTATATCTAGTGGATATTTAGGGATAAGCCCCTAAATATCCACTTTTTTATTTCCAGAATCTAGTGTGCAGAAAAGTATACTTTGTTGCACACTAGATTCTGGAATTTTTATAATGATTTTTTAGGAATAAAAGGTAAATGATTCTCCAAGAAAAACATAATCGGAATGATATATATGATTGTCTTTTCGTGAGATGCTGTGAAATTTCAAAGAAGGAGGGAGAGCAGAAGGCATTTCACCAAAATATATGTCTGGATGAAGACATAGAATTTATCACCCATATCACATAACAAAATCACAATTTCACATGATCAATCAAGTATTACACAACGAAATCAAGTAACAAACATGAAGTACGAATTCAGGAGGCAAATCTTATGAAACTGAAAAGTAAAAAACTGATTGCCGGTTTATTACTGGCATCCTTCACAGCAGCAACTGCACTGACAGGCTGCGGCGGCGGTTCCGACACACAGCAGGCTGCAAGTAATGCACCTGAAACCATTACCTTTACCTGCGCAAACGTAATGGCTACCGGCAACAACGTAACACTGGGCATTGAAAAATTCGCTGAATTAGTAAACGAGAAATCCGGCGGCACGATGATTATCGATGTTCATTCCGATGCAGAACTGGGCAACGACGTTGACACTACACAGCAGGTACAGTCCGGTTCTCTGGATATGGCAAACAGTTCTTCCGATAACTTCGGCGTATTCTGCCCGGATATTCTGGCTCTGTCCTTACCTTACATCGTAAGTGCTGACAAAATGGACGCTCTGTACGATGCAATCGACAACGGCGAACTGGGTGCGTTGTACCGTGAACAGATGGCAGCTCAGAACCTGCATCCATTACTGTTCTGCGAATACGGGTTCCGTTGCTTCCACTCCTCTTCTAAAGCAATCACATCCCCTGCAGACATGAAAGATATGAAACTGCGTGCAACAAGCTCTCAGGTAGAACTGGCGGTGGCAGAAGCACTGGCAGCACCAGCACAGACAGTAGCATGGGGCGAAACCTACACTGCATTACAGCAGGGTACCGTTGACGGTGAATCCAACACATTCGGTCTGCTGCATGCTGCAAAACATGACGAAGTTTTGAAATATGCAGCTACTACCGAACACAACTACTCCATGCACATCCTGTTCATGGCGGAAGATGCTTATCAGGCTCTGACCGACGAACAGAAGGCTATCATCGATGAAGCAGCTGCTGAAGCAGTTGCATGGCAGCGTGAAGTATCCGCAACTATGGAAGACGAAGCAAAAGCCGGTTTCGAAGCAAACGGTGTTGAAATCGTTACTCTGACTGATGAACAGAAAGCTGAATGGGCAGAGGCTACTGCCAGCGTATACGACAAAATGGTTCCGGCTGTAATCTCTCAGGAAGCTGTAGACCTGATTAGAGCAACACAGGTTTAAGCTGAGAAGCAGTATAATAATCCGTTACAGGTAAGTAGAGAAGCAGAATTGCGGTGAAATTTGCGCATCAGATTATTGCGGCAATTCTGCTTTCTTTATGACCGTTTCGCTTAAAAAACGCTAAATGAATAGGCGTATATAAACGAAAAAATTTTTTTGATAATTTTCAAACATAGGCATTCATAGGCATTATTTTCAAAAAAATATGTACTTATCAGCCGGTATTGCAAGATAACCGGCGGCTGCGAGGCTTACAAAGCAGAAACCGCAGCGCGAATGAGACCTTTAAGGGTTCTAGCATATTTAAGAGGTGAGCACTCCATGACAGAAGCTGTCGCAACAAATGAAAACAAGAAAAAACAGAGTCCTCTCCAGTGGTTAGATGAAAACTTTGAAAGCATTTTTCTGGTTGGCGGTATGCTGGCCATTATCTTCTTAATCACCTGGCAGGTAGGCTATCGTTACATTTTCACCAAATTTACATCTGGTGCAAGCACTATGGTAGCAGCTGCGCCGGAAGAAATCGCCCGTTATATTTTTGTGTGGATTTCCTATCTGGCTGTTCCGGTTGCTATCAAAAAACGTGACCTGATTCGTGTAGATATTATTTATGATAAACTGCCGGCACGCATCCAGAAAATGAGCTGGGTTATCGTAGATGCCTGCATGTTAATCTGGGCAGGTGTTATCACATACGAAGGTGCTATGCAGATTACCAGACTGATGAAATTCGTATCTGCAACACCTGTACTGAATATTCCGTTCTGGATGCTGTATCTGGTACTGCCGATTGCATTCGGGTTATGTATTCTGCGTACGCTGCAGGATATTGTGAAACAGATGAAAGAATGCGGTGTAAAAGACACCGCCATTGCACTGGTATTTGGTGCTGTGCTGTGTATTCCGCTGATTCTGCCGGTGAAATTCCCGACCATCGCAGTGCTGTTTGGCTACTTCGTTATCTTCCTGGCGCTGGGCGTTCCGATTTCCATGTCGTTAGGGATTGCATCCATCTTTACCATCTGGATGAATGCACCAATTGCAATGTCTTATGTAGGGCAGCTGTCCTTTGCATCTATTGACAAAACAGCTATCATGTGTATCCCGTTCTTTGTTGCTTCCGGTGACCTGATGGGGGTTGGGGGTCTGTCCCGCCGACTGTTTGCCATGGCCGACGAATTCCTGGGCTCCGCATACGGCGGTCTGGCTCTGGCTACTGTTGTTACCTGCGTACTGTTCGGTGCGATGAGTGGTTCCGGCCCTGCAACGGTAGCAGCTATCGGTGCACTGTGTGTACCGGCCATGGTGGAACGCGGCTATGACCAGAAATTCTCCGCTGCTATCGTAGCGTGCGCCGGTGCAATCGGGGTACTGATTCCGCCAAGCAACCCGTTCGTTGTATATGCGATTTCTGCCAACGTTTCCGTAGGGAAACTGTTCATGGCAGGGATTCTGCCTGGTTTACTGGTAGCTGCTGTACTGATGGCATACAGCTACTGGAAAGCAAAACAGGAAGGCTGGAGAGGGGAAGAACGTCCTCGTACAGCGAAAACAAAACTGGCTGCTGTATGGGAATCCAAATGGGCGCTGATGGTGCCGGTTATCATCCTGGGTGGTATCTACGGCGGTTTCATGACCCCGACCGAAGCAGCAGCGGTAGGTGCTTTCTATGGCCTGATTGTAGGTGTCTTTATTCATAAAGAAATTACACTTAAAAATCTGATTCCAGCGATGATTGGTTCCGCATGTACTTCTTCCATGATTATCGTACTGATGGCCATGGCACAGATTTTCGGCAGCATCATGTCGATTGAACGTATCCCGACCATGGTTGCAAACTTCATCCTGGGCTTAACCAGCAGCAAAATTCTCATCCTGATGTTAATCAACATCCTGCTGCTGATTGTAGGTACTTTCATGGAAGCACTGGCTGCTATCATCATTCTGGTACCGCTGTTACTGCCAATCGTAACACCGCTGGGTGTAGACCCTGTACACTTTGGTGTTATCATGGTACTGAACCTGGCAATCGGGTTTATCACACCTCCGGTAGGTGTAAACCTGTTCGTTGCCAGCGGGATATCGGGTGTCAAACTTGCTGATATTGCCAAGGCGGCGCTGCCGATGTTAGGGCTGATGATTCTGGTGCTGTTAGTGGTAACCTACTTCCCGCCGCTGTCTATGTTCCTGACTCAGTTCGTAAAATAGTTTTATATCCCCTCAAAATATAAAAAGCAGAAAAAGTCAGTCGATTTGTCGGCTGGCTTTTTCTGCTTTTATACGGAAAGGTTATTTTCATCATGCACCGTATATGCTATAATATGTAAATTAATACGATGCTATAGAATGAATTGAGATGAGGGGCGAGCGGATGGAATCGATACAGGAAATATATAAACGGCGATGGTTGATTTTTACGGCAATTACGATGTGCACGTTTATCAGCTGTGTGGATGCCAGCAGTGTGAACGTGGCGCTGCCGGGCATGGCCGATGAACTGGGCGTAACTATGGCCAGCATTGAATGGGTGGTAACAGCCTATACGCTGGTGATTATCTGCCTGATTCTGGTGTTTGGCAAGCTGGGTGATACCATCGGCAAGGATAAAGTATTTAAAGCCGGTATTCTGGGCTTTCTGGCAGGGGCTGCAATCTGCTTTTCGGCACAGAACTATGGCATGCTGGTTATCGGTCGTGTGGTGGAAGGTGTTGGTTCGGCGGCTACCATGGCCAACAGCCAGGGGCTCATTGTGCAGGTGTTCCCGGCTCACGAGCGCGGCAAGGCACTGGGGTTGTCGGGCAGTACCGTGGCGCTCGGCACTATGGTGGGGCCGTCTCTGGGCGGTTTTATTGTGTCGCTTCTGAACTGGAACTGGATTTTTGCAATGGACATCCCGATTGCGCTGTTAAGCTTTGCTCTGTGCAGTAAGTTCCTGCCGAAGTTTGATGATGCGAAGCAGGACTATCGCGTGGATGTGGGCGGTGCGCTTTTATTTATGGTGATGATTCTCTGTGTTTACACCGGCGTGAAGTTTTTACAGGCGGGCAGTGCTTATTATCTGTACTGTGTGCTGCTGCTGGCTGCAGCTTTCGTGTTTGGCAGAATGTTTGTGCGGTGGGAGAAAAAAAGTGATCATCCGCTGTTAAATCTGGATATGTTCCGCAATAAGCTGTTTGTGGTCAGTGTGTTCTGCGCCATGCTGATGTTTTTTTCTATGTCGGGGGTTCTCTTTCTGCAGTCCTTCTATCTGCAGAAGGTACAGATGCTGGATGCGGCTCATACCGGTATGCTAATGATGGTTTCCTCGGTGACCATGTTTGTGGTGGCACCGTTTAGCGGCCAGCTTTCCGATAAAATCGGTTCAGAGTTAATCTGTTTTGTGGGGCTTTGCATTGCCACGGGGGCATTGCTGATTCTGTCCGCGCTGGGCGTAGATTCCTCGCTGCTGATTTATGTAGCAGGTGCTATTCTGCTCTCTATGGGCAATGCCATGTTTCAGTCGCCTAACACCTCGCTCATTATGTCAAATGTAGGAAAACACCAGACCGGGATTGCAGGCAGCATCAACGGCCTTGCGCGAAATCTGGGCAATGTGTTCGGGATTTCGCTCTCCACCGTGTTTTTGTATAACATTATGAGTGCAAAGCTGGGCTATCCGGTAATGAGTTTTTCACCAGGCGAGGAAGAGGCCTTTGTTACCGGCATGCAGTGGGTGTGCCGTTTTATGGCATGCACCAGCTTTACCGGTGCAGTGTTAACCGGCATCCGCTGGAGAAAACGAAAAGAAAAGAAATAAGGTTCTGTAATCCGCATGGCTGTGGCTGTGCGGATTTTTTGTGGTGCGCTCGGCATGTGAGTAGTCTAAAGGGTGAAAGTCCCGAAACCGCCCGGCAGCGGGAAGGTAATAGTGAACCTCAAGGGTGTCCATCGAGAGGTGGAATCTGAAGGAAGAGGCTAGCAAATCTCCGGTC
>JAFYPD010000017.1 GCA_017547685.1 Peptococcaceae bacterium | reverse complement strand
AATACGACGCAGAAGGGGCTCGAACCCTCGACCTCCAGCGTGACAGGCTGGCATTCTAACCAGCTGAACTACTGCGCCATATGAAAATGACATGTACGGGATTCGAACCCGTGAATGCCAGCGTGAAAGGCTGGTGAGTTAAGCCCCTTCTCCAACATGCCATAAATAATGCGCTATCCGCGACTCGAACGCGGGACACCCTGATTAAAAGTCAGGTGCTCTGCCGACTGAGCTAATAGCGCATGGGCTTTGTGACTGCTTCGTGCCAGCCACAGTTATATATAATACAGGCAGTTGGACAAAAAGTCAAGAAAAATTTTCAACTTTTTTTGGATTTTTTTAAGTTTCTTTGTACAGAGCTGTATTTGAACGATGTTTTGTCCAGATATTTTTATGCTTCCCTGTGTTCTGCCCTGTTTTTTACCTGTATTTTACGAAAGAATAGGAGGAAGCGTTTACAACAATTTGCTGGAACTATTAATCAAAAAAGAAGCACGTGTATCATTTTCTGCGTGTCCATGTTACAAGGGTGACAGAAAATTGGTACACGTGCTTCGCAAAAGATTTATTAAATAATTATTTTAAGCTGTTGATGAAACGTTCGATGCGTTTCAGTGCTTCTTTGATGTTTTCCATGGAGGAAGCATAGCTGCAACGGATGAAACCTTCACCGCTAGCGCCGAATGCGTTACCAGGAACAACAGCAACTTTTTCCGCGTTCAGTAATTTTTCGCAGAATTCTTCACTGCTTAAGCCGGTTGTTTTGATGCATGGGAAGCAGTAGAATGCGCCTTTTGGTTCGAAGCAGGACAGACCCATATCACGGAAGCCCTGTACGATTACTTTTCTTCTTTCATCGTAGGATGCTACCATTTTAGCCACATCTTCTTCACCGTTGCGTAAGCCTTCCAGAGCTGCGTACTGACCCATGGTTGGAGCACTCATGATGCCATACTGATGGATTTTGGTAACAGCTGCGATTACATCTTTTGGACCGCATGCAAAACCAATTCTCCAGCCGGTCATAGCGAATGCTTTGGAGCAGCCGTTCAGTACCAGAGAACGTTCTTTCATGCCTGGCAGAGCTGCGAAGGAGTAATGTTTTTCGCCGCCGTATACCAGTTCACTGTAGATTTCGTCACAGATTACAAACAGGTCGTGTTTTACAACGATGTCCGCAATTGCTTCGTAATCTTCTTTTTTCATGATACCGCCAGTTGGGTTGTTTGGATATGGCAGTAACAGCACTTTGGAGTTTGGTGTGATTTTCTTTTCCAGTTCTTCTGCTGTTAAGCGGAATTCGTCTTTTTCGTAAGTGTTTACGGATACTGGAGTACCGCCAGCCATTGTGGTTAATGGGCCGTAGCATACGAAGGACGGGTCTGGAATCAAAACTTCATCGCCAGGTGCTAATAATGCGCGGAAAGCCAGGTCGATTGCTTCGGAAGCACCTACAGTTACCAGTACTTCAGTTGCAGCATCGTAGCTCAGTTCATATTTGGTCAGGTATTTGCAGATTTCCTGACGCAGTTCCATTAAACCAGCGTTGGAGGTGTATGCGGTTTTGCCCTGGTTCAGGGATTCAATACCTGCATCCAGCATACGTTTTGGAGTTACGAAGTCTGGCTCCCCGATACTTAAGGAAATGCAGCCCTCTACAGTTGCTGCCAGATCGAAGAATTTACGAATCCCGGATGGTGGCAGATCAACAACTTTTTTGCTTACATAGTTAGACATGTTTGAATCACCTTTCTTTTATAAAAATTTTATTGAAAGAACAATGTTAACAAATCAGTAAATGAATATATTGTATACACTCATTCTCTTAAATTATAGTATACCATAAAAGAAAAAGCAGTAGCAATTTTTTTCTACATCGAAAAGAATTTTGATAATTGATATTTCATTGCATGTGGAAAAGGGTACAGCTGAAATTATAACAAATCAACTAAGTAGAAAAGCGATAATATTTACTAAATGATATTGTTCATTTATAAAGCGTTTCTATATAATAATTGATATACATTGAGGTATAGAATGCGTTTGTAAATAAACATGACAGCAATAAAAACAGTGAGGAGAGCATTTATGGAAAAACTTTATTTTAACGGTGATATCATCACCATGGAAGGCGAAGGACAGTATGTAGAAGCAGTGCTGGTAGCAGACGGTAAAATCAGATCGGCTGGTGCCTATGGTGACGTGGTCGCACAGAAAGGTCTGGAATGTGAACTGGTTGATTTACAAGGCCGAACCTTAATGCCTGGTTTTATTGATGCACATGGTCATGCGACAATGACACCGGCGTTTGCAAGTTTATGTGATTTATCGGTATGCAATAATTTTGATGATATCGTAGCAGCTCTGAAAGCCTTTAAAGACGAACGTCAGATACCGGCAGGCGAACCGGTATTGGGTGTAAATTATGATAATAATTTTCTGGATGAACAGGCTCATCCGACCCGTGAAATTCTAGACCAGGTATCGGCAGAAAATCCAGTTGTCATTGTACATGTATCCATCCATGCGGCTTGCGGAAACAGTATGGCGCTTAAGAGTATTGGTTATACTGATAATATGGCAGATGTTCCAGGCGGCGATCTGGGCCGTTATGAGGATGGCCGTATCAACGGATATCTGGCAGAAGCTGCGATGTATCCATTATTTGGGATGCTGGGAAAAGTAATGTCGGATACAATGAGCCTGTGGGATTTTGGCCAGAATCTATATCTGTCCAACGGGATTACTACAATTCAGGAAGGTGCCGGAAATGCAGGGAACCTGCAGCTTTTAAATGCGCTGAATCAGGCTGGTAAGGTAAAACTGGATGTTGTTGTATTTCCTTCGTTTGGCGACCTGGGCGGAGAGCTTCAGGAAATTCAGGAAAATAGTGCTGATCAGTGGAAACAATATAAGGGTCATATTAAAATCGGTGGATATAAACTGGTACTCGACGGGTCTCCACAGGCCAGAACGGCCTGGATCACAGAACCGTATGTGGGCGGTGGCTGCGGTGTGCCGATTTTGCAGGATGATTTCGTACTTGACTGTATGCGCAAGGCATTAGCTGATGATATGCAGGTACTGGTACATTGTAACGGGGATGCAGCTGGGGATCAGTTCCTGAATGCATTTGAAACGGCGTACGCTGAATCGGATAATCCAAACAAAGAAAATCTG
This sequence comes from Peptococcaceae bacterium, assembly GCA_017547685.1. Lineage (GTDB taxonomy): Bacteria > Bacillota > Peptococcia > Peptococcales > Peptococcaceae > UBA7185. The sequence goes on along the minus strand of JAFYPD010000017.1, from coordinate 47,403 downwards.
CGTTTTACTATGATTCACTGCCAGACTGCCCGCAGAGACCAGTTTGAAAAAATGGCGAAATACAATATGATCCCATCCATTTTCACAGGCCATGTAAATTACTGGGGCGATGTTCATATGAAAAACTTCGGTCCGGTTCGAGGCAGCCGTGTAAGTCCTGTAAAAGACGCTTTGGAGTTAGGGCTGGTGTATAATTTCCATACCGATACCCCGGTAACCAAACCAGATCTGATGCATTCGGTATGGGCAGCGGTAAATCGCGTGACACGAAGTGGTAAAGTAATCGGTGAGGAACAGAAAGTTGGTGTATATGATGCGTTGAAAGCGATCACAATCAATGCAGCTTATGCATACTTTGAAGAAAACTCTAAAGGCTCTATCAGGGAAGGGAAACGTGCCGACCTGACAGTTCTGACAGCGAACCCGTTGAAAGTAGATCCGATGAACATTAAAGACATCAAAGTTCTGGAAACAATCAAAGATGGTGTAACAGTTTATAAAATGTAAGCCAAAAATATTCTACGCAGCCGGATAATTCGGCTGCGTTTGATTTATATCTGTTATATATGCGAATGGAATTATACTATTATAATACAAATAATATTATTTATTTGTTATATTTTTATGTATAATTTACTATATAGCTAGTTGTACGGTTCTATAATGATTATTTCTAATGCGTAGGAGGATTCGTAATTATGGAAAAATTATATTTCAACGGCGATATTATCACCATGGAGGGGGAAGGCAAATATGCAGAAGCGGTTCTGGTAGCCGATGGCAAAATTAAAGCGGCCGGTGCTTATGATGAAGTCGCAGCGCAGAAAGGTGCAGACTGCGAAGTGGTTGATCTGCAGGGCAAAACTCTGATGCCTGCTTTTATCGATGCACACAGCCACGCAGCCACGATGGCGCCGATGTTTGCAAGCCTGTGTGATCTGGCGGTCTGCAATAATTTTGATGATATTGTGACCGAACTGAAAAAATATATTGAAAAAAATCAGATTCCAGCCGGTCAGCCGGTGGTAGGGATTAACTACGATGACAACTTCCTGGCAGAAAAAGCGCATCCGCATCGTGACCTGCTGGATGCTGTTTCTACAGAACATCCAATCACTATCCTGCATGTTTCTGTACATATGGTAGTGGCAAACAGCATGGCGCTGGCCGGTGTAAATTATACGGAAGAAATGGCGGACATTCCGGGCGGCGAAATCGGCCGGTATGAAGATGGCCGTTTAAACGGTTATCTGGCAGAAGCTGCTTCCTATGCACTGATTGGCGGCATCTTTACTGCCATGCAGCAAAAAATGGGTCAGCTGTGGGGTGTGGCACAGGATATGTATCTGTCTTATGGTATCACTACGGTACAGGATGGCGGCTCTGACAGCAATGTTGTGAATATGCTGAAAATGTTCGACCAGGCTGGTATGGTAAAACTGGATGTAATCGCATACGAAACCTATGCACCTGGTCTGGATGCAGCGCTGGAAGCATTAAAAGATGTACACGGCAAATATAACGGGCACGTAAAAGTGGGCGGTATCAAAATCGTTCTGGATGGTTCTCCGCAGGCAAAAACCGCATGGATGACCGAGCCGTATGAAGGCACAGAAGAATACGGTCTGCCAATCAAAAAGGATGAAGAAGTAGAAGCATGCGTAAAAATGGCGCTGGATTGCAATACACAGCTGCTGGCGCATTGCAACGGCGATGCCACCGGGGATCAGTTTCTGAACAGCGTGGAAAAAATGATGCCGCTGTCTGATAATCCAAACAAAGAAAATCTGCGGTTCACCATGATTCACTGCCAGACTGCCCGGAAAGACCAGATTGAAAAAATGGCTAAACTGAACATGATTCCATCGATCTTTGTGGCTCACGTAAATTACTGGGGCGATGTGCATGTGAAAAATTTCGGGCCGGTACGCGGCAATCGTGTAAGCCCGGTAAAAGATGCGCTGGATGCAGGGCTGGTATATAACTTCCATATGGATACACCTGTTGTGAAACCAGATATGATGCATACCGTGTGGACTGCAGTCAATCGTGTAAGCCGCAGCGGTGCTGTGATTGGCGAAGACCAGAAGATTGGTGTGTACGATGCGCTGAAAGGGATTACCATCAATGCTGCATACGCTTATTTTGAAGAAAACGAAAAGGGTTCTATCAAAGAAGGAAAACGGGCGGATCTGGTGGTGCTGAGCGGTAACCCGCTGAAAGTAGATCCGATGACCATCAGAGAGATCAAAGTAGTAGAAACCATCAAAGACGGCGTGACCGTTTACACTGCATAATTGCAAATAGAAAGAACAGAGGCTGCTGTGCTCATCTGAATCGGGTACAGCAGCTTTTTTGTGCTGTACACTGCCGAATGGAAGGTTTTATCAGATATTTTATGCAGAAGAAAACTTGTACGCTGTTTTGTTTTGCGCTATACTTATAAACTGTGCGAATAAGTAACAGGATGCGGGAAATACTAATAGATAGAAAAGCGAAATGACGCTTTCAGAAGGAGCGAATGTTTTGATAAAACGAAAATTAGGAGTCTGTCTGGCCGGCGCATTGCTTTTGGCAGCGATTGCATTGACTGGATGCGGTGGAAGCGGAGACCGTGCAGCACAGAACAATCAGCCTGCCGACAGTGAAGAAATGATTCATATTGTGTTCTGTCATAATCAGCCGGTAGGTTCACCGGAAGATATCGGTGCCCAGGCGATGGTGCAAAAATTATATGATACACTGGGCGACCGGGTGCGTATCGAGTTATATCCGGCGCAGCAGATGTACGATATGGATACGCAGATTGAAAAACTGCAGCTGGGAGAAATTCAGCTCACCATGCAGCCGACAGCAGCCGTGGCTTCTGTTGTGGATGATATCAAAGTGATGGATTTGCCATATCTGATGCCGGCCGATGAAAAACAGATTTTTGATGTGCTGGATGGATCGCTTGGGCAGGAGGCCCTTGACCGTCTGGAACAGGGCAATCTGAAAGGGCTGGGCTTCTGGTACAGCGGGTATAAACTGTTTACCACCAGCGGCAAAGAGATTCACAGCCCGGCAGATTTTCAGGGCATGACCATGCGAGTATTGAACTCGCCGGTGTTAAAGGCCCAGTATGAAAACTGGGGGGCACAGCCAGTCCCGACCACTTACACGGAACTGTACAGCGCACTGCAAAATGGCACAGTAGAAGGCCAGGAGAATCCGGTACAAACTATCGTACTGAACAATTATCAGGATGTGCAGAGCCAGATGGTACAGGCCTGGCACAGCCCGATGCATTATGTTCTGATGACCAATCCGGACTGGTTTCACAGCCTGCCGGCCAATGTGCAGGAAGCCATCGCGGAGGCAGAGGCTTACGGCCGTGAGAAGGCACGCGAGGCCTATGCGGAGCAGGAGGTCGGCTATATCGAAATACTGAAGAACGCGGAAGGCGTGCACTATTATGAACTGACACCGGAGGAAATAGACGTGTTTAAAGCCGGTGTGCAGCCTGTGTACCAGAGCCAGACAGCCGGAAGCCAATGGCAGATAGATTATGTAAAACGACTGCAGGAAGCCTTTGCGGAAGAATAATGCGCAGGGAACATCAAAAACGAGTATAAAAAATAAGAGCTGTCGCAGGAAGTGTTTATTATCTGGCTTCCTGCAGCAGCTCTTTTTGTTTTTCCTATGTTATTCGTTGTTTTCCGGTGTAATTGGTTTCAGATGTTCTGCTCTGGAATGGAAATGGGTATGCAGCAGTTCATGAGATACATGTCCCAGCGGTTCGCCGAGGAACTCTTCGTACAGCTGCTTGATTTCCGGGTTGTCATGACAGTTGCGCAGCGTGTAGCTGGCGTCTTTGTCGTACATGCTTTTCATACGTGCTTTTCGTACCCAGTCCTGAGGTGGCACCGATGTACGCGGCATACCGCCGCCGGAAATACATCCGCCTGGACAGGCCATTACTTCGATGAAATGCACGTCCAATTTTCCGGCACGCACCTGCTCACACAACAGGCGGGCATTTGCCAGCCCGTGGGCTACGGCTACGCGAACTTCGCCGGCGCCTGGAATATTGACTGCCGCCATTTTAACGCCGTCCAGACCACGGACAGGATCCAGCTGCATCAGTGCTTCAGGCGGCTGTTCGCCGGTAACATAGTAATAAGCGGTACGGATAGCCGCCTCCATAACACCGCCGGTGTTGCCGAAAATCAAACCGCCGCCGCTGCCCTGCCCCATGTAGGAGTCGAATTTGCCTTCCGGCAGGTCTGCAAAGTGCTGGAACCCGGTTTTGCGCAGCAGATTTGCATATTCACGGGCGCACAGGATATAGTCGTTATCTTTGATGGTATCGTCGCCGTGATAATCAGCAGCACCGCGCAGTTCACTGCGGCTTGCCTCAAATTTTTTGGCAACACATGGTGTCAGTGTAACCGTTACAATCTGTTTCGGGTCCAGGCCATGCTTTTCTGCAAAATAGGTTTTTACCAGCGGCCCGTGCATACCAATCGGCGAGCGGGTGGAAGAAAGATGCGGAATCAGATCCGGATAATAATATTCGCAGAATTTCACCCACGCTGGACAGCAGGAGGTGAACTGCGGCAGCACGCCGCCGGTTTGAATCCGGTGGAGCAGTTCCGCCGCTTCTTCCACAACGGTCAGGTCAGCGGAGAAGTTGATATCCAGCGCATAGTCGAAAATCTCTTTCATAGAGGCTGCCAGCTGTCCTTCACTCCAGGTGCCGGCCGGCAGACCGAATTCCTCCCCGATACCGATGCGGGTTGATGGGGATGGCTGCGCAACAACGGTGAGTGTCGGATCCTGAATGGCAGTTAATACTTCATCCACCTGGTCCCGTTCCATAATGGAGCCTGTTGGACACCATAAAGAGCACTGCCCGCAGTGCACACAGATAAATTCATCAATAACAGGCAATTCGTAATAGCCGAATACGCTCTGTACTTTCTCGCAGGCTTCCACACACTGCCCGCAGAGAATACATTTTTCGTCTTTTCGCATAATGGACGGGTCGTTTGGGTCAATCGGCACACGACCCTTTACAACCGGTGCCGCTGCAGACTCACTGCGATACTGATTTGGAAGCCAGCCTGTTCCGCTCGGGTCGGTTACCGGACGGCAGCCGGTTAACATGCCAGCACCAACAACACCGGTACCGGCCAGCAATGTGATAAATTTTCTTCTGGAAACAGCTTGAGGCATAAGATTCACTCCTTGAAAAATTCATTTTATTGAGCCCAATAAAAAAGCAGTAATATTCTATCTATATTGTAACATAATTATCTAGTTCATATTTACCCGCTTTTCAGAAAAAATATCTTTTTTCTAAAATTTATTTTATGTAAAATATGTTGCACATGGTGATAAAATGAACTAAAATAACATACATACTGTGAAAGGGGTCGATTTGAAATGATTATTATTTTAAAACAGGGTGCCAATAAAGCACAGGTAGGCGAAATTTCCCATTGGATTGAAAGCAATGCCAATGTTACAGTAAATCCGATTTACGGTTCTATGACCACTATTTTAGGTCTGGTTGGTGATACCAGCAGCGTGGATATGGGGTTAATCCGTTCCAACGAGCTGGTAGAAGATATCAAACGTGTATCGGAACCATATAAAAAAGCAAACCGCAAATTCCATCCGGATGACACCATTTTGCAGATTGGGGAGCAGAAGCTGGGCGGTGAATATTTTCAGATTATCGCAGGGCCATGCTCTGTGGAATCGGAAGAACAGATTTTAGAAGTAGCCAGAAGTGTCAGCAAATCCGGCGCAAAAATGCTGCGCGGCGGTGCGTTCAAACCAAGAACTTCTCCGTACTCTTTCCAGGGGATGCGCGCGGAAGGTCTGGAACTGCTGCTGAAAGCGAAAAAAGAAACCGGCATGCCAATTGTATCTGAACTGATGAGTCTGGCCCATCTGGACTTATTTGAAGATGTGGATGTGATTCAGATTGGCGCCCGCAACATGCAGAACTTTGAGCTGTTAAAAGAACTGGGCCACTGCAACAAAACCATTCTGCTGAAACGCGGTCTGGCAAACACCATTGAAGAATTGCTGATGAGTGCCGAATACATCATGGCCGGCGGTAACGAAAATATCGTTCTGTGTGAACGCGGTATCCGTACTTACGAAACCTACACCAGAAACACGCTGGATTTATCCGCAATTCCGCTGATTAAAAAATATTCCCACCTGCCAGTTGTGGTAGACCCTAGCCATGCAACCGGTCAGGCGTGGATGGTGCCAACCATGGCAAAAGCTGCTATTGCTGCCGGCGCGGATGGTCTGCTGATTGAAGTACACAACAACCCGTGCAAAGCAAAATGCGACGGTGCACAGTCTCTGGACTGCAAAGAATTTGATGACCTGATGACAGACCTGAAAAAACGTCTGGCCTTTGAAGGCAAAGTGCTGTAAGTATAATAGACACAACAATAAAACAAATATAAAAAAGCTGCCTCAATGCGTGATTGCAACGAGGCAGCTTTTTCCATGTGCGCCGAATAAGTATTGGCATTAATACAGCAGAAACTGATTATTTTTACTGGTGATTTCTTCCCGTTCGATTTTCTTTCTGTCGGCAGCATGTTTTGCAGCGATATCCTGATACATCTGGCGGATTAATTCGATGGTCAGTCTGGCTGATTTTGGCAGTGTATTGCGGGCGGAATACGCAATATAAGTGGTCAGTGAAACGTCTGCATCGACCAGCGGTACCGGGATAATCATGCCGGAGTTGACGTAAACATCATCATAGGCCATCAGATGGGGCAGTACAGCGTAAGCCAGACCTTTGGAAACGGCTTTTTTGATGCTGGCCCGATCCGTGAAGCTGTAATAATTGCTGCTGTATTCGGTGTTTGCCTGCTGTACCGATTCATAGCTGTCCATCAGAACGTGGTCATTAAAGAATGCCGGGATGGTGCTGCTGTCGGCCAGTTCGTCGAAGGTGACGGATTTTTTCTGCGCCAGCGGGTGATTACGGTGCAGAAAACAGTACATGGAATCATCATAGACTGGTTCAATGATAATATTGTTCCTGGCAGACTCCTGAAAAATCTGTTCCTTCGTGCTGGGTGAGAACGTGCCGATGGCTAAATCGGCCTGGCCGGAGACCAGTGTCGGCAGGATTTTGTTCGGGCGCAGCTCCATGATATTGACATTGATATTTGGATGATTTCGTTTCAGCAGTTGAATCAGATGAATCATCAGTGCATTACAGAATACAGGAACTGCTACCAGATTTAACGTGGTGTTGGTTTCGTGATCCGGGTTGGACAGATCTTTGATCAATCCCAGCTGTTTTACCATCTCTTCGGCAATTTTCAGCAGTTCTTCGCCTTTTTCGGTTAAGGCTACACCGGCCGCAGACCGTTTGAAAATCTGAAAGCCCAGTTCATCTTCCAGGTTCTGAATGGCGGTACTGAGCGAAGGCTGGGTGATATACAGTTTTTTCGATGCTTTCGACATTGATTTACAGCGTGCAATTTCTACAACGTATTGAAAATGTTCCAGTCGCATGGCTTCCTCCTGTTTTGCTACCTGACGGGTAAGGGAAAAGTGTATGTTGTAATCTGTTGTAAAAGATAATTCGCAATGTAAATTGTACAGTATTTATTATAAAGACTTGCGTAAAGAAATACAATCTGAAAATTCGGGAATTTTTATGCTGCTGCCTGATAAAACAGTGATAGTCAGTCATTGATAACAGCAATAGGGGGGTATAAGGATTCGGAAATTGGCAAAATCAGCAGAATCATTATAATTATACATAAGAACAGAAATATTTATGGTGAGGTACATAATCTGTTCAGGCATGATGCGATTACGAATATATTTAACATATTTTTTAAAAGGAGAGATTTTCTAATGGAAACTATTACCTACGAAAGAATCCCGCACATTATTGAACGTCAGTATGCCGCTGAACAGGCTTTCTTAGCTGAGTTCGAAGCAGGCAGCTACACCCTGACCAGCCCGCTGGTAAAACTGAACCCGTATGAATTCTGCCCGCTGACAGCAGTGGTTATGTTTGAAACACCGGCTGCAAGCGAAGCAACCATCACTGTACTGGGTAAAGAAGTGGAAGGCAACATCACCCACAGATTCCCTGCAACCAAAAAACACATTTTGCCAATCTATGGTTTATATGCAGATTACGAAAACACTGTAGAAATCGTTCTGGGCAATGGTGAAAAATCCACCATCAAAATTCAGACTGAACCACTGATGCCTGGTGTGCCTCTGGCAACCAAAATGGAAACTACCAAAGAATACATGGGCGACAACCTGATTTTCTTAACAGCTGCAATGCGTTCTATGCCGGTTGGCTTTGACTACAAAGGTGACCTGCGCTGGTACGCAAGCGTAAACTTCGCATTTGACGTGAAACGTATGCCAAACGGTCATGTATTAATTGGTACGGAACGTTTAATCCAGATGCCATACTTTACAACCGGTATCTATGAAATGGCATTCAGCGGTAAAATCTTCAAAGAATATCAGAGTCCAATCGGCGGTTACCATCACGACCAGTTCGTAATGGAAGACGGCAACATCTTAATGCTGACTTATGACCGTTACTCTGGTACTGTAGAAGATGTTTGTGTACTGTTGGATAAAAACACTGGTGAAGTGCTGCGCAAATGGGATTACAAAGATGTACTGCCACAGGACGTTGCAGGTTCCGGCAGCCAGGATGCACACGACTGGTTCCACAACAATGCTGTATGGTACGACCAAAAAACAAACAGCCTGACCCTGTCCGGTCGTCATCAGGATGCTGTTATCAATCTGGATTATGAATTGGATGAAAACGGTAAATGCAAACTGAACTGGATTATTGGTGACCCTGAAATGTGGCCGGAAGATATGCAGAAATATTTCTTCAAACCAGTTGGCGATTTGAGCAAATTTGACTGGCAGTATGAACAGCACGCTTGTGTAGTTCTGCCGGATGGTGATATCATGCTGTTTGACAACGGTCACTTCCGTTCCAAAAATCCGGAAAAACGTATTCCAAACCACGACAATTTCTCCCGCGGTGTTCGTTACAGAATCGACACCGAAAAAATGGAAATTGAACAGATATGGCAGTACGGGAAAGAACGCGGCGCAGACTTCTTCTCTCCATACATCTGCAATGTGGAATACTACAACGAAGGTCACTACATGGTTCACTCCGGCGGTATCGGTTATGAAGACGGCAAACCATGTGACGGCTTTGCGGTTATGGATGCCATGGACCCGGTAAAATCCAAAGAACACACTTACACCTTCAACTCCATTACCTGCGAACTGGTAGATGATGAAGTTGTTCTGGAACTGCACGTGCCGGCAAACTGCTACCGTGCAGAAAAACTGCCTCTGTACTATGCCGGCGAAACCATCGAGCTGGGTAAAGGCGTTGTACTGGGTGGCTTAATTGAAACAAAATCTACCAAAATGAAAGTAAAAGCAGAAGAAACAGGCAGACTGCTGCCAGCTGAATTCAGAGCAAAAATCGTGGAAGAAGATGACAGATTCTTGGTAAATGGCTTCTTTGAAGAAAACACCATCGCACAGGTTCTGTTGGTAAAAGGTGTAGACATTATTCGCTATAACATCGACACTGTTCCAAAACACTTCCAGGCAATGTGCGTAGGTACCTTCCAGAAAGCTGACAGCCGTGAAGTAGATACCTTCATCAATAAAACCGGTCTGTCCGGTGAATACCAGGTAAAAGTACTGGTTCAGGATGGGGAAGATAGTTATAAAATCTACGAAACAGGCGTTGCAGTGACTTGCTAAATTTCTGTAATACTGCGTTGTTTTGGATTTTTCTCGCAGTGAAAATTTATAATCGTAGGGCGGTATGTCCACATGCCGCCGTATAACTTGAATTGACGAAGCAGCGGGGGCAGCAATCTGGCTGTCCCTGAATTTATTTTTCAGGAGGTTTTTATCATGGGCACACCTAGCGTATATCCGATGGGAACTACCATTTACGATCCAGAGAAAGCCTGGAGCGGTTATACTGTAATGCCGGTTGTTGGCGTTGGTACCGTATTAATCGATATGAACGGGAATGTAGTAAAAACCTGGCGCAATCTGCAGGGCTTCCCGAACAAACTGCTGCCTGGCGGTCAGGTATTCGGTTCTTTAGGCATGCGCGACTCCAAATATGCATATCAGGATATGACTGACCTGGTTCAGGTTGACTGGGACGGCAATGTAGTGTGGAAATGGAATAAAAAAGAACAGGTAACCGACGGCGGTAAAGAAATGTGGGTTGCTCGTCAGCACCATGACTTCCAGCGGGAAGGAAACCCGGTTGGCTACTATGTACCTGATATGGAATGCAAAACCGACAGCGGCAACACCTTACTGCTGTGCCACAGCGATTTATACAACAAACGCATTTCCGACAAACGTTTACTGGATGACACCATCATCGAAGTAGACTGGGAAGGCAACATTGTGTGGGAATGGACCGTCAGCAAACATTTCAACGAACTGGGCTTCTCCGAAGCAGCCAAAAACGTTCTGTTCAGAAACCCGAACAACCATCCAAACGGCGGCGGTCAGGCAGACTGGATGCACATCAACTCCATGAGCACACTGGGGCCAAACAAATGGTATGACCAGGGTGACGAACGCTTCCATCCGGACAACATCATCTGGGATGCGCGGGAATCCAACATTCTGGCCATCATCAGCAAAGAAACCGGTAAAATCGTATGGCAGATTGGTCCAGACTTTACCACCAGCAAAGAGCTGCGCATTATGGGCCAGATTATCGGGCAGCATCACTGCCACATGATTCCAAAAGGTCTGCCGGGTGAAGGCAACATTCTGGTATTCGACAATGGCGGCTGGGCAGGTTATGGTCTGCCGGACAGAATGAGCAAAGATGGTTCCAAAACCGATAAACGTGACTACTCCAGAATTGTTGAGTTTGATCCAATCACACTGCAGGTAGTATGGGAATACACCGGCGCAAACATGGGCGGCCCGGGGATGGCGCCAATGGTTGCAAACACCAAATTCTACAGCCAGCTGGTAAGCTCTGCACAGCGTTTGCCAAACGGTAACACCTTGATTACCGAAGGCTGCTGCTGCCGTCTGTTTGAAGTAACTGCCGACAAAGAAGTGGTTTGGGAATACTATGCACCATTCGATTTCAACAATCCATTCATTTACCGTGCGTATCGTTATCCATACAGCTACGTGCCGCAGCTGGAAAAACCGGAAGAAATTCCAGTTGCTCCGCTGAACAACAAAACATTCCGCGTTCCAGGCGCTGCAGAAGGTATGATTGACAACGAAACCATGGTAGCAGACGCATTTGGTTACGAAAGCGCATTTGAAAACTGCGTAACCGAAGATGACGGCGACTTCTCTCCAATGTAAGGAGAAACCGGTATAACTGCTAAAGACAAAAATGGAATGACAGGGGATACACAACAGTGTGTCTCCTGTTTTTGTGATTTTTCTACATATGATTTGTATCACAGATGTCTGCTGGAAATCCGGCAGAAAACTTTGTATAATAGAGCATCGAGAGGAGTGCTGCTGCAAAAATGGGCGCAAAAGAGAATGTTGAAAAACAGAAATATTTAGGGAAAACAGGGCTGGTATTGTTTATCACCCTGATGAATATGTTTATTCCGCTGTCTACGGATCTGTATCTGCCTGCACTGCCAAGTATGAGCGAAGTGTTAGGCGTGCCGACCACACTGACCAACCTGACGCTGGTTGCGTTCTTTTTCTTTTATGCGGTGGGCACCTTGTTCTGGGGGCCGATGAGCGATAAATACGGCCGCAGGAAAATTTTAATTGTGGGATCCGCCATTTATGCATCCGCCAGCATGGTATGTGCCATGGCGCCAACGGTATATGTACTGATTGGTGCCCGCGTGGCCCAGGGGATTGGTGCCGGTGCCATTACGGCGGTCTCTATGGCACTGATTAAAGACTGTTTCAGCGGGAAGCAGCGCGAAACCATTCTGGCCATTGTACAGACGGTTGCCGGGCTGGCACCGATGCTGGCTCCGGTGGTGGGGGCGATTCTGCTTCTGTTTACCGACTGGCGCGGTTCTTTCCAGGTGCTGACCATTGCGGGGCTTGCCTGCCTGCTGTTATCGGTTCTGTATCAGGAAACCCTTCCTGCTGATGAAAAGTACGAGGGCTCTGTGGCAGGTGCCATCGGCCGTTTGTTCGCAGTTGGCAAAAATGTAAGCTTTATTGTGCCGTGTTTTATTTTTTCGCTGTATAATCTGGCGTTCATGGGATACATCTCTATGTCGTCGTATATTTATGTAGAATATTTCGGGTTGTCGGAACAAGTGTACAGCTACTTCTTTGCGGCCAATGCCGGGTTATCCATGCTTGGGCCGATGCTGTATGTACGATTCCTGACCAATGCCAATAAAAAGAAATTTGCATTATGCTGCTTTACGGTTTATGCAATCTGCGGGGCAGTCATCGTGCTGGCGGGCGGATTGTCTCCGTTCCTGTTCTGGCTGGGCTTTATGCCGTTTTCTCTGGCCGGCACTGTGACCCGTCCGTTCAGCACCAACATTATGCTGGAGCAGCAGGAAGGTGATACCGGCTCTGCATCGTCGCTGATTAGCGGTGTTGCCACCGTATTCGGCAGCATCGGGATGATGGCAGCATCCATGTTCAGCAATGCTGTTATGGGGCTGGGAACGATTATCTGTGTTACTGGTATTGTAAGTTTTATCGGCTGGGCATTGCTGATGAAATCCAGTCTGCCGCTGCGCGGCGTAAAATAAGGAGTGTTTTTTATGGAACAGTTAACTGCACTGGGCACTGGCTATGCCATTGCTACAAAATGCTATACCACCTGCTTTACCGTATCTGACGGCCAGGAACATTTTATGATTGACTGCGGCGGCGGAAACGGCGTACTGACCAATCTGGAAAAGGCCGGCATTTCGCTGGGGCAGGTGCACCATATCTTTTTGTCCCATCGCCATACCGACCACGTGATGGGCGCTGTGTGGATGCTGCGCATGATTGGCCACGGCATCGAGAAAGGTGTGTACAAAGGAAATCTGCATATGTACTGTCATCAGGAACTTGCCGACGGTCTGTTGCAGATGTGTCAGTTTATGCTGCCGGCTCGTTTGCTTTCGCTGTTTGGGGAACGGATTATTTTCCACTGCCTCAGCGACGGCTTGACCTTTGATATTTTAGGCCGCAAAACAACCTTTTTTGACACCCGCAGTAAAAAAACGCTGCAGTACGGTGTGAAAGTGGAGCTGCAAAACGGCAAAACCATCACCTATCTGGGCGATGAACCTTACCGGGAGGAATGCGCCGCCTACGCAGCCGGTGTGGATTATCTCATGCACGAAGCCCTGTGTCTGGAAAGCCAGGAGGCAATCTACCATCCGCATAAAATCCAGCACAGCACTGTAAAAGATGCAGCAGAATGTGCCGAACAGCTGCAGGTGCACAGTCTGATTCTGTTCCACACCGAAGATAAACAGCTTGCCCTGCGTAAACATACGTACACCGCCGAAGCAAAACAGTATTTCGGGGGCTGGGTGTATGTGCCGGATGATTTTGATGTGATTGTGCTGTAAGGCTTGCCAATAAAGAAGGCAACTGGAAATACACATTTGAAAATCTGCCGAGATATGATGTAGATAAATATGAAAAACTGAATAGTACAGCATTGTGACTACGGGCTAACCGGTCTGCCGATGAACGGGTATGGCGGAGAATATTATGTTAATTGAGCCTGGGATAGACAATGGATGTATATGACATTTGAATAAGTAAGGATTCTTTTAAGAATCTGGTAAATAAACAGCGGCTCTGCAAAAAAATGCGGGGCCGCTGTTTTTGTCTTATTCTCCGCATATGGTCTGCAGAATTTCCTGATGGATATCGTCGATGGCCCGGATTTCACCGTCGGCTACACAGCTGATGGTGTGCCAGTTCTGATGCTTGGCAATGCCAATGGCGTTATCGTAGGCCTGCTGTAAATACTGCTGGTCGGCTTCGTGGATATCGGCGGAGAGGCCCTGTTTCAACTCGCCTCTCTGCTGGCGCAGGCGGAGGCTGTAAGCAGGCGGCATATCCAGAAAGATAACGCAGTCTGGCTTTGGCAGGCCGAAGATGTTGTACTCCAGATCAGACAGCCACGCGATGTAGCGTTCTTTTTCGTCGGTGTCGGCAATTTTGCCGGCCTGATGCACCAGATTAGACGTCACGTAGCGGTCAGCGATAATAATGCCGCCGTCTTCATAAAACTGCTGCCAGTCCTTGCGGAAGGAGGCGAAGCGGTCTACCGCAAAAAAGACCGAGGTGGCAAAGGCGTTTACCGACTGCGGGTCGGTGCCGAATTCGCCGTTGAGATACATTTTAATCAAACTGGAGGACGGGCTGTCGTAATCCGGAAAGCTGACTTTGCGCACGTTTTTTCCCTGTGCCAGCAGTGCCTGATATAGCAGCTCTGTCTGGGTGGCTTTGCCGCTGCCGTCCACGCCCTCGATAACATATAATGTTCCGTTCATAGATAAAAATCCTTTCTTGAAACGGGCCGTTGTGGTCAACGGCCCCTACATTTATTTTTATTTGGTTAATACGGTTACCAGTTCTTCTTTGGTACCGCCGCTGGCAATCCAAAGCTGCACGATTTCCCGGGTGATAACTTCGCCGGGAACCAAAAGTGGAATACCAGGCGGATAACGCAGAATAAACTGGCCTGCCGTTCTGCCCGCAGCATTACGCCATGGGATTTGCTCTTTTTCTTTATAAAAGGCTTCCTGCAGTGGGTAGCACTGATCGGGGATCTTTCTGCAGTAAAAACTGGCGGCAGGTTTGTCTGCAGCTTCACTGATTTTTTTCTGTGCATATCGGTCCAGTGCCATCAGTGCCTGATAAATGGTTTCCGCCCAGGCTTCGGTTGTATGCACCGGCAGGATGAACAGAATGCCGTTATTATCGTGCATTTCACTGTAGATGGCGTGATGCACCCGCAGATATTCATCCATCTCTGCGCCGGATAACCGGTCCGACAGAACGTACAGCTTGAACGGGTCCTGTTTCCATGCAGGATTCCAAAGCACACGCAGCGTCTGGCAGGTATCGGCAATGCGGCTGTGAAGCGAAAAAATGGCCTGCAGTGAGTCAGCAATGTGCATTTGGGACTCCTGCCCCATATAGATGCTTCCGGCTTCCAGAGAGGCCATAATCAGGTAGGAGGGCGATGTGGTCTGCAGTAAACTGAGAAATGGTCCCGGTGACGGGCCGCTGTAATCCTGACTGACCAGCAGAGCGCTGCCCTGGGTCAGTACCGGCAGTGTTTTGTGCCAGCTCTGTACCACCAAATCCGCCCCGGCATCTAACAGCGATTGCGGCAGGTCATCGTGAAAATGCAGATGGGAGCCGTGGGCCTCGTCTACAATCACAGTGAGGCCGTGCTGTTTAGCCAGCTGTACACACCGCACATTGTCCGCAGTAATGCCCTGATAGGTCGGGTTCACCAGAATCAGATGTTTGCAGTCAGGATAGTCTTCCATATATTGTTTCAGCGTATCGGCGGAAATGCCAAGCGGCAGGCTGGTTGCCTCGTCAAGTTCCAGCGGCAGATAAATGGGCTGAGCGTGTGCCAGCAATAAACTGTGATATACCGAGCGATGCACGTGGCGCGGCACAAATACCGATTGATTGCTGCACGCAGCCATAATCGAGGCCTGCAGGCCTGCGGTGGTGCCGTTTACTAAATAAAAGCACTGCCCGGCGCCGAAAATTTCTGCCGCCTGCTGCTGGCTTTGCGCAATGCAGCCAGTGGAAAAATGCAGATTATCCAGCCCGTCAAGCTCAGTAAAGTCATAGGATGCAAAGGTGCTGCCCCAGGCGGACTGCAGTGGCTCAGGCAGAAAGATGCCGTTTTTATGCCCTGGCGTGTGGCCCGATACGGGCTTCTGCCGATGCAATTGCTCCATCTTCTGCCACAGATAAGGGATATAGGGTTTGGTCATAAGGGTGTACTCCTGTATTGTCAGCACGAAGCATGAATCGTGTTGTATTCGTTAATAGTTGTATTGTATCATGAAATTCATTAGACGGCAAAAAATATGTTATTGACATATGCCGGAAAAACGATATAATAGTCTTAATAAATGACATATGTCATAAAACGGAGGTGAACTGCACGTGCCAAGGCCAAGAAAATGGCGCAATGTCTGCTGTCTGCCGGATAATAACCGGTTTGGGCCGTTAAGCGGATGCGCTGGTTCGCAGGAGGTTATTCAGATGACGGTGGATGAATATGAAACCATTCGTCTGATTGATGTAGAAGGAATGAACCAGGAGGAATGCGCCGGCCATATGAATATCGCTCGTACCACGGTGCAGGGCATTTATCTGGAGGCGCGGAAAAAACTGGCCCGGGCGCTGGTGGAAGGCCGTGTGCTTCATATTGAGGGCGGTGACTATCAGCTTTGTGACGGGCAGAATAGCTGCTGTCGAAAAGGTGGATGCCATAAACATCATGCAGGGCACGGGCGTTGCGGAACCACAGATGGATTATAATGCAGCAAAATTCCACAAAAAAGAGAAAAGGAGAACATCATATGATTATTGCAATTCCAGTAGAAGATAATGAAGTTGAAATCTGTCCATCCTTTGGACGCACTCCGCTGTTTTATTTTTATGACACTGAAACAAAAACAGGGGAATTTGTTGAAAACGAAGCTATGAATGCGCCGGGCGGTGCCGGTATTAAAGCAGCGCAGACCGTCATTGATGCAAAAGCAGAAGTGGTTCTGGTTCCTCGCTGCGGAGAGAATGCAGCAAAGGTGCTGGAGGCTGCCGGTGTAAAACTGTATGAAAGTGTAGGGTTATCGATTGAGGATAACATTCAGGCGTTTCTGGAACAGAAACTGAACATTGTAACCGATATTCATCCAGGGTTCCACGGAGCAAACAGGGGGAAATAACATGAAAATTGCTGTGTTAAGCGGCAAGGGGGGGACCGGCAAAACGCTGGTATCAGTAAACCTTGCATCGGTGGCCGGCAATGCAGTGTACTATGACTGCGATGTGGAGGAACCGAACGGTCATCTGTTTTTTAAACCGGAGGCGGTGACGGAGGAAATCATCACTGTGACAACGCCGGAAGTGAATGCGGAATTATGTGACGGCTGCCGGAAATGTTCCGATTTTTGCAAATTCAATGCCATTGCATCTATTCAGGACAAAGCTGTGGTATTTCCGGATGTATGCCATCCATGCGGTGGATGTATGCTGGTTTGCCCGAATAAGGCAATTACCGAGACGCAGCGTCCGATTGGCAAAATCATGCGCGGAGTTTCCGGAGATGTAACAATCACCAGCGGTATGCTGAACATGGGTGAAGAATCCGGTGTACCGATTATCCGTGCCATGCTGCAGGATATGAAAGCCAATCCAAATGATATGACACTGATTGACTGCCCGCCAGGCAGCGCCTGTGTGGTAATGGAAAGTATCATTGATGCCGATTACTGTGTGCTGGTGGCCGAGCCAACAGTATTTGGCGTGCATAATCTGGCCATGGTACACGAACTGGTGCAGATTTTCAATAAACCGTACGGTGTGGTGCTGAATAAATGCTTTGAGGGGGAGAACCCGGCCGAAGCGTACTGCCTTGAACATCAGGTGCCGGTATTAGGCCGCATTCCGTTTGATCAGGAGCTGGGGCATTTAAACTCTAATTCAGAGATTGTGAGCCGTGTCAGCAGCAAATATAAAACACTGTTTGAGGATGTATTAAAACAGGTGAAGGAGGCGGTTTCCCAATGCCAATGAAGCAGCTGTTGATTTTGAGCGGAAAGGGCGGCACCGGGAAAACAACTGTGGCCAGTGCTTTTGTAAAATTATCACAGGCACAGGCCTTTGCCGACTGTGACGTGGATGCTCCCAATCTGCATCTGGTAACGAAATGTACCGCTGAGCCGGAAAAAGAGGATTATTTCGGGCTGCCGAAAGCGGTTATCAATCAGGAAAACTGTGTGCAGTGCGGGAGCTGTCTGCATTATTGCCAGTTCCATGCCATCGAGAAGGAAAACGGTTTGCTGAAGGTGAATCCGTTTGCCTGTGAAGGATGCGGCGTGTGCCAGTATGTGTGTCCGAATGAGGCTGTGGATATGAAAGAGCTGCTGGCCGGTGAAATGAATCTGTATAAAAATGAAGATAATGTATTCTCCACCGCCCAGCTGAAAATGGGCAGCGGAAATTCGGGGATGCTGGTAACACAGGTAAAAAAACGGATGCGCCGTAATGCAAAAACCGCAGAGTTTGCGATTATCGACGGGTCTCCGGGGATTGGATGCCCGGTTATTGCATCACTTTCCGGTGTGGATTTAGCATTAATCGTAGCGGAACCGTCGGTATCAGGTATTAGTGATTTAGAGCGTATTGTGCATACAGCCGGTATCTTCCATGTTCTGCCGGTGGTGTGCGTCAATAAATACGATACTAACATTGAGAACACCAGCAAAATTGAAGAGTATTGCTATCGTAATGATATTCCGTTTATGGGTCGTATCCCGTTTGATTTAGAGGCGGTTCAGGCAGTCAACAGCGGTCAGACTATTGTGGATCGCCACTGTGCGGCAGGAGAGGCTGTGAAAGAAATTTACGAAAAAACTATGCAGCTTCTGCAGGTAATTTAGTTGTTTTGCCAATAAACAGAAATAAAGAAGCACTGAGTACTGTTTCCATCTGGAACAGCACCCAGTGCTTTTTATTTGCATAGAAGATCCGGCCCGATTAGGGCCGGATAAGAAGCATTATTCAAATAAACCGCCGCGGATGATAGTCTGGTCACGACGCGGGCCAACAGCAACGATTTTCACTGGCACACCAGTTAATTCTTCGATGCGTTCTACATAGCGTTTTGCATTTTCAGGCAGTTCATCGAAGGAAGTGCAGCCGGTGGTGTCGGTGTTCCAGCCTGGCATTTCTTCGTAAACCGGTTTGCATTCTGCCAGTTTTTTCAGGCTGGTTGGGAAGTGGATTACTTTTTCGCCGTTGCATTCATAGTGTGTGCAGATTTTTACGGTTTCCAGAGTATCCAGAACGTCCAGTTTCATTAAAGCAAATTCGTTGATACCGCTTAAACGGATTGCGTAATTTACCATTACAATATCCATCCAGCCGCAACGGCGGGTACGGCCTGTTACAGTACCGAATTCGTGACCAATACGCTGTAAGGTAGCGCCGGTTTCATCGAACAGCTCGGTTGGGAACGGGCCTTCGCCTACGCGAGTGGTGTACGCTTTGATAATACCCAGAACATTTTTAATATTGGTTGGGCCAACGCCGGCGCCTACGCATGCGTAGCTTGCAATCGGGTTGGAGCTGGTAACGTATGGATAGGTGCCATGGTCGATATCCAGCAGAGTACCCTGAGCGCCTTCGAACACAACGTTTTCGCCGGCCTGCAGTGCCTCGGATACTAATACGGAAGTGTCTGCCACATACTGGCGCAGCTGGTCTGCGTATTCGCAGTACTGGTTGAATACTTCATCGAAGTCGAATGGTTCGCCGCCGTATAATTTCACGATGATATCGTTTTTGGAAGCCAGAACAGTCTGCAGACGTTCTGCAAACACTTCTTTATCCATCAGGTCAGCAATGCGGATGCCAACGCGGGCATATTTGTCCATGTAGCATGGGCCGATACCGTTTTTGGTGGTACCGATTTTTTTATCGCCTTTTGCGGCTTCTTCCAGAGTGTCAATAGCAATGTGATAAGGCATGATTACATGAGCGCGTTCACTGACCCGTAAACCGCTGGTATCAACGCCTTTTTCCTGCAGATATGCGATTTCGCTCAGCATTACTTTTGGGTCAACAACAACGCCGTTGCCGATGACACAGGTTTTGCCCGGATACAGAATGCCGGAAGGAATCAGACGCAGTTTGAATTCTTCATCACCTACAACCACCGTATGGCCAGCGTTGTTACCGCCCTGGTACCGTACAATTGTAGTAGCCTGTTCTGCTAAATAGTCTGTAACTTTACCTTTCCCTTCGTCGCCCCACTGAGCGCCTAATAATACTAATCCTGCCATAGCTTATGACAACCCCTTCAATTTATTCTAATTGTATTATTCACACAAAAAAATTACTCAAGCCATCGCACAAAGCATGTTGAGTAACGGAGTTATGAGTAAACATATTCCCTTATAATGTTAGCAGGAATACGCCGGAAAATCAACCTTTATTTCGATAAAATAAATTAAGTAAAATAATTTCTGCAGTTGAAAAGGTTAAACGGCTTTGTTAAGCGATTATGCGCAATGCGCATAGGTGATATAGAGAGCGGGAAGTTAACAAATAAATACGGCTTATTTATAATATAAGCAAGAAGAGCGGTTGAGAGAAAGACGCTCAAAATGAACCTTGAAGCTTATAAAAAATGAAAAAGGAGCTGTTAACTATGCCACCAGTAATTAATCAGGAATTATGTGTAAAATGCGGTCTATGCGCTCAAATTTGTCCTCTGGATGTAATTAAAGTAGAGCAGAATGTCGAGAATGAAAAGAACATTGTTGTGAAGTATCCGGATGAATGCTGGCATTGCCGTGCCTGTGCAATTGACTGTCCAAAACAGGCGATTAAATTGCGGTATCCATTATCCCATATGATGCTGCATATTGAAGTTAATGAACAGGAAAGGGGTATTTAATTATGAAAGCAACTGTGAGAAAAGATATCGTGAAAACCGATGTGTTGATTATCGGGGGCGGCATTGCTGGTATGCAGGCTGCAATCACTGCAGCCGAACATGGGGTAGATGTTATTGTTGCAGAAAAAGCGGATACACGTCGTTCTGGCTGTGGGGCAACAGGAAATGACCATTTTATGTGTTATATTCCAGAGTATCACGGAGAAGATTTTAATGAAATTATTCGCGAGGTTACAGAAACACTGGTAGGTCCGTTACAGGATATGGATTTGCTGCGTCTTATGATGAAACGGTCTCATGAACTGGTACTGAAATGGGAATCTTACGGGATTCCAATGCGTCCAACAGGGCAATGGTCTTTTATGGGGCATGCAATGCCTGGCCGCAGACGGTATCATTTGAAATATGATGGTAAGGATCAGAAACCATTATTAACAAAAGCGGCATTAGCACGTGGTGCTAAAATTATGAATAAAACAGTAATGCGCCAGTTATTGACAGACGATGCAGGCAGAGTTGTAGGTGCAATTGGGATTAATATTACAAATGATGTACCCGAAATCGTAGTTTTCCAGACAAAAGCAGTCATTATTGCAACAGGGAATGCATTGCGCTTATATCCAGGTCAGAATCCGGCATATTCGTTTAATGTAGCGAACTGTCCTGCCGATACCGGAAGTGGTCAGGCAATGGCATTAAGAGCTGGTGCGCGGCTGGTAAATCTGGATCAGCCATATGTTCATTCCGGACCAAAATATTTTGCTCGTGCCGGGAAAGCTACATGGATTGGTGTGCTGACAGATTTCCATGGTGAACCAGTAGGGCCGTTCGTTACAAAACCTACCAAAGAATTAGGCGATGTGACAGCGGATATCTGGCAGAATGTATTTGAAGAAAAAATGGAAGACGGCAGTGGTCCGGTTTATATGAACTGCAGTGAAACCAGTGAAGATGACATGCAGTATATGATGAATGCATTTTTATCAGAAGGTGACTCCTCCATCGTAGACTATTTGGATCAATACGATATTAATTTAAGAAAAGAAATGGTGGAATTTGGGACCTTTGAATATAACTTTACGGCCCGTGGTCTGGATATCGGTTTAGATGGCGGAACGACTTTGCCGGGATTATACGCAGCAGGGAATGCCACCGGTAATGTACGTGGGGATATCACCAGTGCGGCAGTATTTGGCCATATTTGTGCGGAAAATGCCAGCGAGTATGTAAAAACACAGCCTGATTATGATGTTACAAATCATGCGGAAATCGCAAAAGAAATCGAACTGATTGATACAATTCTGGGCAGAGAAAATGGTGCAACCTGGAGAGAAGCGAACTCTATGCTGCAGCAGATTATGCGTGAATATGTAGGTATGAAATTGCGTTCGGAATCTTTGATGAAAGCAGGGATTAAATACATTCGTGATTTGCGTAAATATTCTTTAAATCAGTTAAAAGCGGACAATGCACATGAATTAATGCGTACTCTGGAAGTACTGGATTTAATTGATGTTGGTGAGGCTGTTGCGTTGATGTCGGAAAACAGAAAAGAATCCCGCGGCAGATGCCATCGCCGTTCCGATTATACCTTTACAAATCCGTTGTTGAATAATAAGTTCCAGACAATCGCGAAAACAAAAGATGGATTCCAGCTGGAATTCCGTGACAAAGCAAGATAAGTATTACACAACAGGCTCTCTCAATACTGAACTGTTGGGAGAGCCGTTTTCTCTAGTAGGGAGGGAAGTAACATGACAGCAACAAAAGATTTATCATATTATGGGAAAGCGTTTTTATGTTTATTCGTTATGTTTGGATTTGGTTATTTACCGCCAATCGATCCAATTACAGCCCAGGGGATGCATATCCTCGGCATCTTTTTCGGTTTGCTGTTCGGGTGGATGACAATTGGTTTAATCTGGCCGAGTATTATGGGCTGTATAGCACTGGTACTGGTTGGCAACATGAAAATGGCTGCGGTGTTATCGTCTGGCTGGGGTAGTACCACACTGCTTCTGATTTTCTTCATGGTAATCGTAGCAGGGATTGTAGAACAATCCGGTGTAAGCCGTTTTATTGCGATGTATTTTATTACTCGTAAATTTGTTTTAGGGAAACCTTGGGTTTTCACATTTGTATTTCTGATGACAATCTTTTTCCTGGCGGCAATTACCAGTACAATCCCTACCATTATCATAGGCTGGTCTATCTGGTACAGTATTTGCAACCAGATTGGCTATAAGCCGTATGAACCTTTTCCGGCATTTATGGTTGTTGGTATTGTAATGGCTGCAACTTTCGGATTATCGGTATTCCCATTCCGTCCGGTAGGGATTCTGGTATTTGGGATTTTAGAAGATTTAGCGGGTCTTACAGTAAATTATCTGGCATATACCTGTTTCACAATCCCATTAAGTATGCTTTGTATACTGGTATTCACATTTTTAGGAAAACTGGTTTTCCGGATTGATGTATCTTTATTACGTCAGCTGACAGAAGAATCTTTTGCAGATATTGATTTGACACTGAACAAGCGGCAGAAAGCTGTACTGTTTTTTGTAGCTTTACTGATTATCCTGCTGCTGATTCCAAGTGTATTACCAGCAACATTTTTCCTGGCTGCTTTGTTAAATAAGATTCAGGCAGTTGGTACGGCAATGGTTTTAGTTGCTGTCATGTGCTGCTTAAAAGTAGACGGCGAACCGATTATAAATTTCAAACAGGTTTGCAGTAAAGGTATGCAGTGGGATGTTATCTTCTTAACATCTGTTGTAATGCCGATTTCCAGTGCATTAACAGCAGAGGAGGCTGGGATTACAGCATTTTTATTAAAAGTTCTGAGTCCGTTTTTTGAAGGGCAGACAGCTCTGACATTTTTGGCGATAGCAGTTGCGGCTGCGGTTGTTATTACAAACTTTGCGGTTAACAATGTAGTTGGTGCAATTCTTTTACCAGTATTTTATCCATTCGCTCTGGCATTGGATATTTCTCCGCTGGCCTTAACATCCTTACTGGTGTTTAGCTGTCATTTTGCATTGTTGACACCTGCTGCTTCACCAATGGCAGCATTGTTACATGGTAATACCGAATGGTGCCGTACGAGTGATATTTATAAATACGGATTTTTGATTGTAGTATCATCGTTTTTAGTTGCTTGCATTGCCGGGATTCCTTATGCACTGCTGCTGTTTTAAAATCAGAGGTGTTTTGAAAAACTGATTTCTACAAAAATACTTATTTATTTTCTGATAGACTTTTTAAGATGTTTTTAGTATGATGAAAATATAGGTACAGAGCGATTATCTATGCTTTAAAGGAGCTTGGTATGCGATTAAATCAGTTTGAAATGATTGTGACACTGGAAAATTACAACAGCCTTTCAGAAGTTGCGGAAAAATTGTTTATCACTCAGCCATCTGTAAGTAAAGCGATTCGTGAACTGGAAGAAGAAGTGGGATATGCAATTCTTCGGCGCACGAAAGGTGGCGTAGAGTTTACGGAAGCCGGGAAACAAGTTCTGCAAAACGCGAAACAAATTATGGAATGCGTTGAAAGAATACGCAATCAGCAAATGCTTATAAATTCGAATGTAAATGGAAAAATATCATTGGGGGTCACAAGATATTGGGGAAGTGATATTTTTGCACAGATACTTTGGAACTTTAATGAACAGTATCCAAATGTAACACTTCAATTCTGTGAAGGATTCAGCAGTGATATTATTGCAGCTGTCGAGCATAAGGAACTGAATTTAGGAGTTATTATGACTTACAGCACCGACAAAAAAACGATACAAAAACAAATTCAGGAAGGAAAGCTGGAATATCAGCCGCTGTTCGTGGATCAGGTAAGGCTTTATGCAGGTATTCATCATGTGTTGCACGAGAAAAAAGAAGTATATATGCAGGATGTGATTCCATATTCTTATGTTACAGGCGGAAATGGTGTAGTTGCAGAACATAGCAAACAATTATTGCAGTCTTATGGCTATGAGAAAGATGTTGAGATTATCAATAACCAGCAATTAAGACTTCGTTATCTGGTTCGGCAGAATGCATTTACTTCTTTGCCGGATCGACTTTACCAGAATTCAGCGGAATACCAGAAATTATTGAAACCAATTATGGTTCAGGACTTAAAATGGAGCTGTGAATTAGGTGTTGTATATCATGCTGGAGAAATGCAACCAATGGAACAGGTTTTATTGTGGAAACTCCAGGAAAAAATAAAATAACGGATAAAAACAAAGGGAATCGTGCATTAAAACGCAGGATTCCCTTTATCTTATTTTAATAAAGCAGCAATCGTATTGCTCAGTGCCACAAACTCGGCAACGCTCAGTGTTTCGCCGCGGCGGGTGCCGTCGATAGCACACTGGGCCAATGCGGACTGTACCAGTGCGCTGTCCAGTTGTAATGTTTTCAGTGCGTTGTTTAATGTTTTGCGGCGCTGGCCGAATGCTGCCTTCACCAGGCGGTGGAAGAATTCTTCGTCATCGGCCTGCAGAGGCTTCTCCGCCCACGGCTGGATATCCACCACGGCCGAGTCTACATCAGGCTGCGGTGTAAACATATGGCGCGGCACGGTGAATGCGTTGCGCACGGAACCATAATAGTTCAGCGATACTGTGATGGCGCCGTAATCTTTTTTGCCGGGCTGGGCAGCAAAGCGTTCTGCCACTTCTTTCTGCACCATAATCACAATGCGGTCGATGGAGAAGCCTTGCTCCAGAAAATGCATCACCAGCGGTGTGGTGATATAATACGGCAGGTTGGCCACTACTTTGTAGCGATGGGGTGCGCCCAGTTTTTCCACAATCAAATCGTCCAGATTCAGCTCCAGCGCATCACCCTGCACCAGATAAAAATTATTGAATTCTTCCATGGTTTCTTCAATAATCGGAATCAGGTCGTGGTCAATCTCGATAGCAATGACTGCTTTTGCCCGCTGTGCCAGTGCTTTTGTTAAAGTGGCAGCACCGGGACCGACTTCAATAACCACGTCATCCGGGCCAACGTCACCGGCATCTACAATTTTCTGCAGCAGATTGCCGTCGGTGATAAAGTTCTGCCCGAATTTTTTCTTGAATTTAAAATTATGTTTTTGTAAAGTATCTCTCAAATTCATAACATCGCCTCGATTTCTTCCCGGGGGATTTGGTAGCTGTTCAGCTTTTTCACCAGCTGTTTGGCGTTGCAGTGGCCGATGGATAACCTGTCGCACAATTCTGCGCGGCGCCGGGCGCTGTCCGGCAGGCCGGATAAGCCCCACTGCACTAAATCGTTTAAATCGTATAAAATATCATACTGCTGCTGTTCCGCCTTGGCAGCTTTCAATGCGCGCAGAATTGCTTCCGGTGATGCATATTCCACGCCGAATTTGCCGGTTTTGGGGCAGCGACCTTCTTCTTTTGTAATGTAGGCGTGTTTGCAGCCTGGCACTTTGTTTTTTAAAATGTGGCGGATTTTGCCGCCGGGAAAGTCCGGGTCGGTGAATACAATCACACCGCGGCGTTCTGCCAGTATTCTGATTTCTTCTATTTTCTCCGGTCTCAGTCCAAGACCTGTTGTGATTAAAATATCAGCTTCTACGGCTTTGCGCAGGGCGCTGACATCGTCTTTGCCTTCCACCACGATGACTTCTTTGATTTTTGGTTTCATAGAAATGCGAGAATCCTTTCTACGTATAGTTTACTTTCTGTTTTATTATAACCCATTCCGTATGCGCAACAAAGAAAAATTTTCCCGCCGGGAGAGAATCGTGCTATAATAAAGAAATATGACAGGAATAATATGAAATAGTCCGCAACATCGTTGAAAGGAGGCTGTGGCATGCTGGAATTTTTTATGGAACATTACTCGTTTATTTTTCAATCGTCCTGGTGGATTGTATCGGTAGCGCTGGGGATTGCCATGGTCATTTCTCTGGAAAAACGGGACCCGGTCCGGACGTTATGCTGGTTACTGGTACTGTTTATGGTGCCGGTACTCGGCATTGTATTTTATTTATTATTCGGTGAAAATCTGCGCGGGCGAAAATGGAGCCGCCGCAGGAAAACCGTGCAGGAGTTTCTGGATTCGGAAGAAGCGAAAGAAGCGTTTCATCCGGAGAATGTGGAAACGCTGAACAAGCTGGCAGAGCAGAACAATATGTATTATGATGTGCTGGACAAAAGCATTATGCAGCTGGTGATGCGTTCCGGTACAGCGCCTATCACTGTGTCCAACAAGGTAGATATCTACACGGATGGCCGGGATAAATTTGCGCAGATGCTGGAGGATATGCGTAATGCTCAAGACCACATTCATATGGAGTATTTTATTATCAAAGACGGAGAGCTGGCGAGAGGCCTGCGGGATGTACTGATTGAAAAAGCGCAGCAGGGTGTGGAGGTGCGTATTCTGTACGATGATATCGGCTCCTGGCGGCTGTATCTGAATCCGATGTTTATGCACGGGCTGCGCGCTGCCGGTGTGGAAGCAAAAACTTATGTGCAGGCGCGGTTCCCTTATATCCATCGCAAGTTAAATTACCGCAATCACCGTAAAATCTGTGTGATTGACGGCAGAATCGGTTATGTGGGCGGCCTGAATATCGGTGATGAATATGTGCACGGCAGCAGAAAATTCGGTTACTGGCGTGATACCCATCTGCGGTTAGAGGGTTCGGCTGTGTACAGCCTGCAGACCGTATTTATCACCGACTGGCTGACATTAACCGAACGAAAATTGCTGGATTCCCGCTATTTTCCGCCGCTGGAGCAGGTTCAGGGCAGCAGCATTGTTCAGATTGCTACATCCGGTGCTGACTCAGAAAATGAAACCATTTACGAAGCTTATTTTTATGCCATTGCGCAGGCGAGAGAAACCATTTACATTGAAACCCCCTACTTTGTACCGGACGAAGCATTGCTGACCGCGCTGAAAACGGCATCCATGTCTGGAGTGGATATTAAAATTATTTTTCCGGGCATTGCGGACCATTTTACTGTATATCATGCGTCGCTATCCTATCTGGAGCAGATAACCAGCCTTGGCGCAGAGGTATATTTTTACGACAGACAGCCGAGGCCTTCTTTTATGCATTCCAAAGTGGTACTGGTTGACCATGAGATTGCATCGGTAGGTACCGCCAATATCGATATCCGCAGCTTTATGATTAACTCGGAAATCAATGCATTTATTTATGATAATAAAACAGTCAACCAGCTGTATCAGATGTTTGAACAGGATTTGAAGAATTCCCGCCGTGTGACGGTGGAGGAGTTCCAGAAGAAAGGATTCGGGAGAAAGATGATAGAGTCGTTCTGCCGTTTATTCTCGCCGCTGCTGTAGACTGCTCAAAAAGAAAAAATCCTGTGTCTGGTACAGGTTCACACGAGTATAAGAAGATTGGCTTTTCAGACCGTTGCGGACTTGTTTCTTTTCCGGTCTGCATGGTATAATAAACATTACGAGTAAATCTTAAAGGAGAGCGGTGCAGTTATGAGCTATCGTGCCCTGTATCGTGTGTTTCGGCCCCAGACTTTTTCAGAGGTGCGGGGGCAGGATCATATCAGCACAACACTGAAAAATGCCATTGTAACAGAGCGTCTGGCCCATGCCTATCTGTTCTGCGGGCCTCGCGGAACGGGGAAGACCAGTTCCGCGAAGATTCTGGCCAAGGCGGTGAACTGCCTGGATTTGCAGAACGGGGAGCCGTGTAACCAGTGCGCCAGCTGCAAGGCAATCAACGAGGAAAGTTTTTTGGATGTACTGGAAATTGATGCTGCCAGCAACCGCGGGATTGATGAAATCCGTGATTTGCGTGACAAGGTGCGGTTTGCACCGTCGCAGGGCAAGCGTAAAGTGTATATTATCGACGAAGTGCACATGCTGACCAACGAGGCGTTCAATGCCCTGTTAAAAACGCTGGAGGAGCCTCCGGCTCATGTGCTGTTTATTCTGGCTACCACAGAGCCGCAGAAAATTCCACTGACCATTTTATCCCGCTGCCAGCGGTTTGATTTCCGCAAGATTAACACCGCGGAGATTGGAAATCATCTGGCGGATATTGTGCAGGAGGAAGGCGTATCGATTTCTGAGGATGCGCTGAATGCCATTGCACGCAAGGCAGCAGGCGGTATGCGTGATGCCATCAGCGTACTGGATCAGTGCATTGCCTTTGCCGGTGATAGAATTGAACTGGAGCATGTGGAAATGGTGCTGGGCACAGTCAGCGAAGAAGCGACCGCATCGCTGGTGGATACAGTGATACAGAAGGATTACAGCCGGATGTTTTTATCACTCAACGATTTTATTCAGCAGGGGAAAGATATCAAACAGATTCTGCGGGACTGCATTCAGTATTGCAGACAGCTGCTGCTTTTGAAAGTTGCGCCAAAGGAACAGCTGGTGGAACTTTCGCCGGACAGCATCGGCAAAGCGCGGGAACAGGCAAGTGCATTGCCGGTGGAATTTTTAGGCCGTATGATTAATCGGCTGACCGCAGCAGAAAAAGACTTGCGATATTCCAATCAGCCGCAGATTTTATTAGAGGCTGCTTTTGTTGATTTGATGATTCAGGGTTTAGAGCCTGCTGTCAGCCAGCCGGTACAGACTGCAGCCGGGAAACCTGCAAAAACATCGCCCGCAGATGTGGAGAAACCGGAAACCAGACCGGTGCAGAAACTGATTGCCAGCGAAGAACTGCTGCAGCAGTGGTCTGAAGTGATGGCACAGATTAAAGGAAAGAGCATTAAATTACATGCCTTTCTAAATGACGTGAAACCGGCATCGTTCAAAAATGGAGAACTGATTCTGCGGTTTGGGTTACAGTATAAATTCCATCATAATATGGTGAACCAGGAGGAAAACCTCCGGTTAATCAGCCAGGTGGTAAGCCAGCTGACCGGTCAGCCTGTGAAAGTGACTGTGGAGCTGGAAAATGAAGATGGTTACATTAAGCAGGAATTGACGCTGGTGGATGAGGCGAGGAAGTTATTTGGGGATGTCCCAATCGAAATCGTATGAGGCTTGCTAAATTTCCGCATAACTGCGTTGTTTTTGATTTTTTTCGCCTTGCGTACGTTTAGTACGCGTCGCTCAAAAAATCAAAAGCCGCCTTGTTCTGCGAAAATTTTTCTGCGCCTTATGGTGCGGTATGATATTAAATTAAAAATATAATGAATCAAAACCTTAAGGAGGATTTTTAAAATGGGTGCAAATATGCAGAAAATGATGAAACAGATGCAGCAGATGCAGGCAAAAATGGCTAAATTACAGGAGGAACTGGCACAGACTCCAGTGGAAGCAACTGCTGGCGGCGGTGTTGTAAAAGTGGTTGTAAATGGCTCTAATGAAGTGCTGTCTGTAGAAATCAAACCGGAAGTACTGGATCCGGACGATCCGGAAATGGTGCAGGACTTGGTGATGGCTGCTGTAAACGAAGCGCTGCGCAAAGCACAGGATATGGTAAACACAGAAATGGGTAAATTAACTGCCGGGATTAAAATGCCGGGCGGCATGGGCGGTATGTTCTAATGAGCAGCGGTTATTCTGATGCGCTGGGGAATCTGGTGGATCAGCTTGCGAAATTGCCTGGTATCGGCCGCAAGTCGGCACAGCGTCTGGCGTTTCATATTCTGAAACAGCCGGAAAAAGAGGCGCGGCTTCTGGCAGCGGCCATCATCGAGGCGAAAGAGAAAATACGCTACTGTAGACTCTGCTATAATCTGACCGATCAGGACTTATGCCCGATTTGCGGGAATCCGAACAGAGACAGTTCTGTTATCTGTGTGGTGGAGGATGCCCGCGATGTGCTGGCGCTGGAAAGAGCCAATCAGTTTCACGGGCTGTATCATGTACTGCACGGTGCCATCTCTCCGATGGACGGGATTGGTCCGGAACAGCTCAAGGTGAAAGAACTTCTTCAGCGTTTGCAGGAACATCCTGCCGAGGAAGTTATCATAGCAACCAACACCAGCATTGAAGGGGAGGCCACCGCCATGTATCTCAGTAATCTGCTGAAACCGCTTGGCATGAAAGTGACTCGTATTGCCCAGGGGCTGCCGGTGGGCGGCGATATTCAGTATGCCGATGAGGTGACGTTGGCACGGGCGTTTGAGGGGCGCTGGGAAATCTAAGGCAGGGCTTGTTATTTTTCTGTTTGACTGCGTTGTTTTCAAATTCGCTTGCTCGCGTACCACTAGTACGCGTCGCGTCACAAATTTGAAAGCCGCCTGGTCAAACAAAAAAATTCCTGCGTCCTGAACATTTTGCAAGAAAATAATTCCCGTGTTCTGACAGAAAAAGTAGGGCCTCACTGGCGCGCACTTCTGCGCCGGAGATGTCCCGATATTTCTGCAAATGCATTGTAAATATCATTTTAGACGCAGTTTTTGCGTCTATTTTTTATAGAAGAGAATAACTTCAGCAAACAGTGTTTACTGAATAGAACAAATGTTTGCCGTTAGAGGGCTGATATCATATAATACTAATATGGGTAGATGTTATGTGAGAAATTTTTATGCGGATGAGGTGAATGCGTTTGAAATTTCAGATTATTACGGTAGGGAAACTGAAGGAAAAATATTTGAAAGATGGCATTGCGGAATACCTGAAACGGCTGCAGCGTTATGCTGCGGTGGAGATTGTGGAAGTGGCGGACGAGCAGACGCCGGACAATGCATCGGATGCGGAGGAATTGCAGATTAAAGCGAAAGAGGCGCAGCGGATTCAGAAGTACATCAAAGAGGATACCTACCTGATTGCCCTGGCCATTGAAGGAAAAATGTTTACCTCGGAGCAGCTGGCTGAAAAAATCGAACAACTGGGGCTGAGCGGAAAAAGCCATGTGACGATGGTGATTGGCGGCTCGCTGGGGCTGGATGACAGCATTTTAAAACAGGCAGATTTGTTATTATCTTTTTCAAAGATGACATTTCCCCATCAGTTGATGCGGCTGATTTTAGTGGAGCAGTTATATCGCAGCTACCGTATTATCAAAGGGGAGCCGTATCATAAGTAGAAAGGGGGAGCAATATGAATCGAAAATCATTTATCATAGGTGCGCTGCTGGCGTTAATTCCTGGCATTCTCTGGGGGCTTTCCGGTGTGTTTGGCCAGTATCTGTTTCAGCAGCGGGGCATTAGTGCGGAGTGGCTGGTGACAACACGGCTGTTAATTTCGGGCAGCCTGATGCTAATCATCAGTTTTGCGGTCAGCAAGGAGAAAACACTGGCGGTTTTTCATGATAAAAAAGATACAGGCCGGCTGCTGATTTTTGCGGTATTCGGTTTGATGGCAGTACAGCTGACGTATTTTGTGGCGATTGCCAAATCCAATGCGCCGACGGCTACCATTCTGCAGTATGTATTCCCGGTACTGATTGTATTATACACCGCGCTGCGCGGCAGAAAGCTGCCGACAAAAAAAGAAGTGGCGGCAATTATTATGGCCATGGTGGGGATTTTCCTGCTGGTGACCCACGGCAATCCGAATACGCTGAATATTACAGTGGAAGCGTTAATCTGGGGGTTATCCTCTGCTGTGGCGATGGCCTTTTATACCATGTATCCGGGCAGTTTGCAGCTGCGCTGGGGTTCCCCCGTGATTATAGGCTGGGGGATGCTGTTCGGCGGTATTGCACTGAATTTTTATCATCCGTTCTGGGCGTTTACTGGTGACATTGACATGACAGGTTTTCTGATGATTGCGTTTATTATTCTGTTTGCTACCTTTGGTGCATTCTATATTTATCTGGTCAGTGTAACGATGATTGGCGCCACCTATGCCAGCCTGTTTGCCTGCATTGAGCCGCTGGCCTCTGCATTTTTCTCAGTCATCGGGCTGAATCTGGTATTTAACAGCATGGACTGGATTGGCAGTGCGCTGATTCTGATTACGATGTTTCTGCTATCGCGGAAGACAGATGAAAAAGTCGAAACGGATGAAAAAGATATTGCATAATATGTTTCTGACTGGCGAATCCTGGGTATGATATCAATAATTCAAAAAATTATGCGGGGGGAACAATAGATGGATACAAAAGCATTATTTAAATTAGGATACGGATTATACGTGATTGGTACAGAACTGGACGGCAAAACTGCTGGCTGCACTGCCAATACTGTGGTGCAGATTACCGGTGACCCTGTACAGATTGCGGTTGGGTTAAACAAAGCCAACTATACCAATGAAATGATTCACAAAAGCGGAAAACTGACTGTGTCTATTCTGGATAAATCGGCTGAGATGGATTTGATTGCAAACTTCGGCTTTCAGAGCAGCCGTACTGCACACAAGTTCCATACCAGCGGCCAGCCGTTTGTAACCGATGCATGGCAGGTGCCTTATCTGGCGGAACACACCAGTGCTGTATTATCGGCAAAAGTGGTAAATACTATGGACTGCGGTACGCATACATTGTTCCTGTGTGAAGTGACTGATGCCCAGATTCTGTCGAAAGAAGAACCGATGACCTATGCATATTATCACAGTGATGTGAAAAATAAAAAGAAACCGGCAGAGGCTGCACCTGTAGAACAGTGGAAATGCAGTATCTGCGGGCATGTACATGAAGGGCCGTTACCGGAAGATTTCGTGTGCCCAGTCTGCAAACAGCCTGCGAAGGTATTTGTGAAAGTGGAACCGGAAGTAAAAGAAAGCTGGAAATGTTCTATCTGCGGTCATGTGCATGAGGGTGCATTGCCAGAAGATTTTGTATGTCCAATCTGCAAACAGCCGGCAAAAGTATTTGTGAAACAGTAACGGATTGAGGGAAAAGAGAAAAGCAGAAGAGATGGATGGAATATTCCAAATCTTCTGCTTTTTGTTTGTGCATTCCTGTTTAACCTGGCATCCGGCTGAGATTGCCGAATTTAGTGAATTCTTTGCGGAAACTCAAATCAACAGAGCCGGTTGCCCCGTTTCTGTGTTTTGCGATAATGATTTCAGCCTGTCCTTTTTTTTCGGAATTTTCGTTGTAGTATTCGTCACGATAAATGAACATAACAATGTCGGCGTCCTGCTCCAGGGAGCCGGATTCACGCAGATGGCTCAGGCTCGGTTTTTTCTCGGTGCCCTGTTCTACGGAACGGCTCAGCTGAGACAGTGCGATAATCGGAATGTCCAGTTCTCTTGCCAGCGCTTTCAGGCTGCGGGAAATCTGGGAAACTTCCTGCTGACGGCTCTCAATGCGGCCGGTACTGCCCATCAGCTGCAGATAGTCGATAATAATCAGAGACAGGCCCTGTTCTGCTTTTAAGCGACGTGCTTTGGCGCGCACTTCGCGCACAGAAATAGCCGGGGTATCGTCAATATAAACCGGTGCTTCGCCAAGCGGTGCAATAGCATTGACCAGCCGAATCCAGTCATCTCCGAAAATACGGCCGTTACGCAGTGTCTGCTGGTCGATTTCGGCCATGGAGGAAATCATACGATTTACCAGCTGCTCTTTGGACATTTCCAGGCTGAAAATTGCCACAGGCTGCCCGGTTGCCATGGCGGCATTCTGGGCCATATTCAGCGCCAGCGCTGTTTTCCCCATGGCAGGGCGAGCGGCGAGAATGATAAAGTCTGACTTCTGCCAGCCCGATGTCATGCGGTCTAAATCAATGAAACCGGAAGTGAGACCGGTTAAGCCTTCTTTTTTCTGGGCTAAAATTTCCAGCTGGTTCAGTGTCTGACCGATTACTTCAGAAATTGGTGTTAAGCCGGAACGGGTGCGTTTCTGTGAAATTTCCAGCACCATGCGTTCCGCATCGTCCAGAATCTTTTCTGTTTCTTCGGTGTCATCATAGCTGCGGTTGGAAATATTGCTGGCAATACTGATTAAATCACGTAATACGGCTTTTTCTTTTACGATACCTGCATAATGTACGATATTAGACGCGCTTCCCAGTGAATTGGCAATCTGGGCCACGTAGGCCATGCCGCCAGCCTTTTCCAGGTTGCCGTCTTTATCCAGCTGTGCGGTGATGGTAACTAAATCAACCGGCACGTTCTGTTCGTTCATCTTGCGCATGGTGGCAAACAGCACACCGTGGTCATGCCGGTAAAAATCCGATTCTTTTAATAACGGAATAACTTCCAGAATAGCATCTCTATCATTAAACATAGCCGCCAGCACAGCCTGTTCTGCTTCTAGACTTTGCGGCAGCATTTTATCATTTGTAAATTCAGCCATGCAGCGACCTCCTTATTTACGAAATTCCGTGTAATTATATAAATTATACGACGAATTTGCTTTTTTGACAATGCTGAAGCGGTATCTCATATAACATTGGCGAAACTGTAATTTCCTGTTGTGATGTTTTTCTGAATTGCTTCGTGTGTTTCTTGTGGTATAATAAAACAAATAATTTTTACGGAGTGAGCAATTATGACAAAACAGGCGGATGTAGCGTGGAATGCAGAAAAACTGGAGCAGATTGTAAAAGAATTGCGGCAGGCAGATCAGATTTTAGTCGGTATTGGCGGCGGGTTTTCGGCGGCGGCCGGCATAGAGGAACTGCCGCTGAATAAAAAATTAAGTGATAAAGAATACTGGCCGTTCTGGCTGCCGTATATTAAACAGCAGCGCTTAAACAAAGAGGTGCCGGCGTTGTATAAACAGCTTGCTCGGCTGTTACAGGGAAAAGATTATTTTATTATCGACAGTAATCCGGACGGCTTTTTATACTACAGCGGCCTTGAACTGGCTCGCATTTACAAGGCGCAGGGTGATATGGCTCGTGTGCAGTGCAGCCAGAACTGTCAGAATCACAGCTGGATTGGGAAACAGTATTTCAATCAGGTGGAGGCGGATTCGTCTTTCCTGCCAAAATGTCCGCACTGTGGTGCGCCTCTGGTGATGAATGTTTACACAGGCGGTAAGTTTTGCGAGGAACCGTATCAGGAAAAAAACAGCGCCTATTTCCGTTTCATCAATGGTTCTGCCCGGAACCGACTGGCCATTCTGGAACTGGGTGTGGGCTATACCATGCCGGAGCTGATTCGCTTTCCGTTTGAACAGATTGTGATGAATCATAAACAGGCCAAACTGATTCGGATTAATACCATGCATCCGCTGTGCGTGGAAGAAAACCGGCATAAAGCGATTTGTGTGGAAGCCAGTATTGCAGATGTACTGCCTGCTCTGGCAGAGCGTCAGCAGACAATGTGAAAGAACGTGCAAAAAAACAAGGCAACTGCAGTTTTGCAGTTGCCTTTTCTCATCTCAGTGCGTTATTTTGCCATTTTCTGTTCTACAATGGATTTCAGTAATGCAACAGTACCGTCAATGCCCAGCAGGCCACTGTTAATCATGATATCCTGACCTTCAATGCGGCCCCACTTCATTTCACTGTAGAACTGATAGTAAGCGCGGCGCTGTTTATCGGTTTTTTTGATTAACTTAAGAGCAACATCACGGTCAACGATGCCATGACGACTCATAACACGGTTGATACGTTTTTCGATATCAGCGTAAACGAATACGCGAATCACATTTTCGCGATCTTCCAGTACATAGTTTGCACAACGACCGACAATCACACAATTTTCAGTGTCCGCTTTTTCTTTAATCAAATCTGCCTCCATTTTAAATACACGGTCATTTAAAGAACCTGGATCGATAGATGGGGGATAGTAAGGTGCAAACAATGGGTTGGAGGCTGCTTCATCAGCTTTTGCCAACACCTGTTCCTGAATACCGCTTTTTTCAGCAATAATTTTTAATAAGTCCTTGTCATAAAAAGAGAAACCTAATTCCTTGGCGAGTTTTTCACCGATTTCGCGCCCGCCGCTACCATATTCACGACCAATTGTTACAATAATGTTAGCCATATAAATTCCTCCTGCTGTTCAAATAATTTGGTTATTAAGGAAGTATAAGAAAATCTTTTTCCTTGTGATAATTATAACATATATGTTGCCAAAAATGAAGAATGCAGCTGTAAAAATTTATGAAACTTTCATGTAGCGGGCACAAAAAAGATTTTAACGAAAGGGCTTTTTTTGCCGCATGGAAAATAATATAATGTTACAGGAGATGGACAATGAAGTTGTTTGAAGGAGATGACATACATGCCGGGACTTGTTTTAGAAGGAGGCACATTCCGCCCCATTTTCAGTGCGGGGGTTATGGACGCAATGGTGCAGCATGACATCATGTTTCCTTATTGTATCGGGGTATCAGCCGGGATTACCGATGGGTTTTCCTATGCTTCGCGACAGGTGGGGCGCAATCTGGAAATCCTGAAGCAGTATCGCAACGATAAGCGGTATCTGGGGGCGGGAAATTTTCTGAAATGTCGCAGTCCGTTCGGGATTGAATTTGTTTTTGAGGAGATTCCAAATAAACTGATTCCCTTTGACTGGGATGCATTTGCTCGGTACGAGGGTACCTATCTGGTGGGTGTTACCAATGCCAGAACAGGAAAAACCGAATATCTGGACGGGAAACAGCTGGACAAGGCCAATACTATGGTGAAAGCTACCTGTGCAATTCCGCTGATGTTTCCGCCGGTTTCTATTAACGGCGAGGAATATTATGACGGTGGAATCTGTGATCCGATTCCGGTGCGCAAGGCGCTGGCAGACGGCAATGAAAAATTACTGATTGTGCTGACAAGACCGAAAGGTTACAAGAAAACACTGAGCGGCAGCAACAAGGTCGCGGCCAGAATGCTGAAGCGGAAATATCCAAATCTGGCAGAGCCGTTGCTGACACGGCATGAAATTTATAATGAAACTGTGCGGTTCTGTGAAGAACTGGAGCGCCAGGGGAAGGCTGTTATCCTCCGCCCGGCGGAGGAAGGTATCATAGACAGCATGGAGAAGGATGTCGATAAAATTGTAGCAAGTTATCATTATGGATATCGTTTGGCGGAAGAACGAATGGAAGATATTGCAACATTGTTTTAGGGGGAGATAGGATGCAGAAGTCGTTGCTTTTTCTAGTGAATCCAAAAGCCGGAAAGGCTGAAATCAAGAATAATCTGTTAGATATTATTGACCGGTTTGTACAAAAGGAATGGACTGTAGTAGTGCGCACAACACAGTATTCTGGCGAAGTGACGGATATTATAAAAAAAGAAGCCTGCCACTATGATATGATTGTCTGTGCTGGTGGAGATGGCACGTTGAATGAAGCGGTGAATGGGCTGGTACAGACTGACTGCCGCCCGCAGCTGGGATATATTCCAGCAGGTACCACCAACGATTTTGCGGTGAGTCTGAATTTGCCCCGGGATGTCTGTTATGCGACAGAAACCATCGTGAACGGGGTACCGTTTTCCTGTGATGCGGGGATATTTAATGAAAAATTTTTTGTGTATGTAGCAGCCTTTGGTGTTTTTACAGAAGTTAGTTATTCTACACCGCAGCCAGCGAAAAACCTGTTAGGACGAGCAGCATATATTTTAGAAGGGATTAAATCTCTTGCCGAGATTAAGACCCATCAGCTGACGATAGAACACGGCGGAGAAAGGATTACCGATGAATTTATTTTCGGGATGGTATCCAATTCCACTTCGGTTGGCGGTTTTAAAATGGGAAACTCTGCTGATGTTGCTATGAATGATGGCCTTCTGGAAGTTCTGCTGGTGAAAAAACCGCGCAGCCTGGCCGATTTGCAGGGCGTTGTGGCAGCGCTGCTGCTGAACGATTTAAGTAATCCGTGTCTGTATTCGTTTCATGCCAGTGATTTACGGCTATTTTCCAGTGAGGAAATATCCTGGACATTGGACGGTGAGTTTGGCGGCAATTTACGTGATGTGCGTATTGAGGTTGCACCGCAGGCATATAGTATCATGGTGCCGAAGAAAGAAGAAAAGCATGTTAAAAATAAAGAAGAGGCAGTAGAGGAACTGATACAGAAAACGCTGACAGAATCAGGTTCCTTACCGTGCTAAGAGCTAACATGAGGAGAGGGCCGCTATCGCATAAAAGCGATGACAGCCCTCTTTTGATTACAGATGATACAGAAGTGACGCAAACGATGGCAGCAGCAGCCCGATAGAAAGCATCGCAACCAGAACGATTAAAAATGCTTTCTGTATTTTCGTTTGTTTGTTCTTATTAAAATACATAAGAAGCCCTCCCGTGATTACGCTCTTAAATAGTCCTCAATAGCATGCATGACAGCGCCGCCGTCACCGACAGCTGTGGTAACCTGACGCAGTTTTTTCTGGCGCACATCGCCGACAGCGAACACGCCAGGGATGTTGGTGGCCATTTCTTCATCGGTAACGATATAGCCCAGTTCATTAACTTCCAGTTCCGCCGGCAGGAAGGAACCGTTTGGCAGATACCCTACAAAGATGAACACGCCGTTTACATCCAGCGTACTGGCTGTATCGGTTTTTTTGTTGCGTAATTTCAGCTGGGTCACTTTTTCATCGCCTACAATTTCATCTACAACCGTATCGTAAATGATGTTCAGCTTTTCATTTGCCAGCGCACGGCTCTGTGCCAGTTTGTTGGCACGCAGTTCATCACGGCGATGAATCAGGGTAACACTGGAGCACATTTTGGTTAAGTACATGGCTTCTTCCACAGCAGTGTCACCGCCGCCAACAACAGCAACAGGCTGATCTTTAAAGAAGAAACCGTCACAGGTTGCACAGTAGGAAACACCGCGGCCACGCAGGCGGCCTTCGTTGGCAACGCCTAATGTTCTTGGTTTGGCGCCGGAAGCAATCACAACCACTTTTGTTTCAATGGTTTGTTTGTCGGTAATTACTTTTTTCACATCACCCATTAAATCCAGGGACTGTACCTGTTCGTAAATCATTTCAACGCCAAAGGTCTGGGTCTGTTCAAAAAATTTCATCATCAGTTCCGGGCCGGAGATTCCTTCCGGAAAACCGGGATAGTTTTCAATCATATCGGTAGTAGCAGCCTGACCGCCTGGAACGCCATGTTCCAGAATGGCAGTTTTGTAACCTGCACGGGCTGCATAAATAGCCGCTGTCATACCGGCAGGGCCGGCACCGATAATTAATACTTCATACATAAAAGCATCCTCCTTATATAAATGGGTACTGTAAACGAATACAACCAGTTTACAGTATCATAGCATAAAAAATGCGCGGGAGCAATTCCCGCGCATTCAATTTCGTGTTTAGATTTTATTGCAATATCTCATTTCAGATAGTTTACAGGGTTTTTGGTGCTGCCGTTAATGATAACTTCAAAGTGTAAATGCGGGCCGGTACTTCTTCCGGTGTTGCCGGCACGGCCAATCTGCTGACCGCGTGCCACAGTATCACCAACTTTGCAGTTATAAGCAGATAAATGTGCATATCTTGTTTTCATGCCGTTTCCGTGGTCAACCACGATACAGTTTCCGTAAGCATAATACCAGCCAGCTAATACAACTTTACCGCCGGCTGCTGCGTAAACCGGGTCACCGGTTTTTGCAGAGATATCGATACCGGAGTGGAAACCGCGGCTTCTTGTGCCGTATGGAGAGGTGATTTTACCGCTCTTTGGCCAGCTCAGCACACCGCTGCCGTTTGCAGCACGAGAAGAAATTTTAATTGCTGCAGTACCTTTGCTTACCACTTCAGTTATAGGTTCAGAGATAACAACTTCGTTTAATACTGTTTTCTCAATGGCTGTACCGTTTGCTTCTTTTACTTCGTAGGTTACTTTCTTTTTACCATCGGAACCTTTGGTGATAACTTTGCTTTCTCCTTTTAACAGGCTGGCATTGTCCTTGTACTCTGTTGCGTGCGCGATTGCTTCTTCAACAGTTACTTCTTTGGTTACAACAACACTTACCAGTGGTTCCAGTCTGGTTAAGGAGATTTCCTGACCAATCTGCAGACGTTCCGGAACGATGTTCGGGTTCAGATTCTGCAGTTCAGATACGGATAAATCATTGTTATGCGCGATTGTCCAGAAGGATTCACCCTCAACCACTTTATGTGTCTGTACAGCTTCTTTCCCTTCCGCGATTTTTTCCAGAACTTTTTCCGGAGAAGAGATTTCAGAAGCTTTTACATTGCCTGTTTCGATTGTTACTTCTTCGAGAAAGTCAACAGACTTTACAATGGC
Source organism: Peptococcaceae bacterium (assembly GCA_017547685.1). Lineage (GTDB taxonomy): Bacteria > Bacillota > Peptococcia > Peptococcales > Peptococcaceae > UBA7185. The sequence continues at coordinate 6,657 of JAFYPD010000017.1, read as the reverse complement.
ATCGCCTAAATCAGCTGTCGCATTTTCTTTTAACTTGTCCAGAACTTTCTGTGCGTCTTCTTCAGAGGCTAGCGCCAGCTGGATTTCACCGTTGTTAATGTTCAGCATAGCGCCAGGAGCCAGCCATTCAACGTTTTCACCAATTAAAGTGTTCAGTTCTTCATTGTTCATTTTGCTGGAGAAGAAACCGTGTGTAGCTTTTGCCTCTACTTTGTTGTACGAAGCGGTGATTTCCATGCCTGTTTCCTGCTGTGCTTTTTCTTTTGCAGCATTCATAGCCTGATTTAATGCGACTGTGGAACTGATTTGTCCCATGTCCTTGCCGTCAATCACAACAGAGTAGGATGTACTCATGGAAAATGTGCAGGCTATCAGGATGAGAACGGCAACTGCAATGCCGCCAAAGAAATACTGTTTAGAACCTTTACTTTCAATAAATTTCATGAACTTTGCCGTCAGATTGTTCATACGTTACGCAGATTAAGAATCTGCTATCCGCCACCTTTCTTTTCGTTGGAGTTCCTTGTCTTCGTTGAATATTACTATATAGAAGAAAAACCAGATTTAGATTTGCACCGTCTGCTATTAGCGCGTCCCTATTTTAGCACAATTCTTTTGCAAGGGGAAGGAAAATTGAGGTTTTGTAACCAGAGTGTAACTAAATGGTCACAAAATTTTTTGGAATACTAAGATTTCCGTATAAAAAAAGGACTTTTCTTTGGCATTCTCTTGGAAATATGATAAAATGCAAGAGGATATAGCTGCTTGAAACGGAATAAAAGACGGATGATATAAATATACAAAGGAGTTAGTAAGATGAGAAGAGTTTCTTTACAACAACTGAACTGGGAACAGTATCTGGCTGATTTCAATGCACTGGCGTCAATTGGCCAGAATGAAGCTGGCGGCATGGAACGTCTGGCATTCAGCGAAGCAGATCAGCAGGCCCATAAGCTGCTGGCACAAATGGCGGAAAACGCCGGTTTTGAAGTGAAATGGGACGGGGCAGGCAATCTGTGGATTACACGGCGCGGAACGGATGACGGTAATCCGGACTTTCCTCCGCTGCTGCTGGGTTCCCATATGGACACCGTTCCGGATGGCGGAAAATACGACGGGCTGTTAGGTGTTATGACAGCCTTTCATGCGATGCGGCTGCTGGATCAGGTTCCGCAGCGTCGTACCGTTACGCTGATTGTATTTCGCTGCGAAGAATCCAGCCGTTTCAATTGCGCAACCATTGGCAGCAAACTGCTGGCTGAACAGCTGACAGGACAAATGTTGAAGAGTTATGTCGATAAAGAGGGGATTAGTGCATACGATGCCATCCGGGAACTGGGCGGCAATCCGGATAATCTGTATCTGGAACGGAAATATATCAAAGATTCTTTTGGTTTTATTGAAATGCATATTGAACAGGGACCGGTTTTAGGTGAACGTAACACGGATATTGGTATTGTAAACCATATTGCTGCACCACACAGATTCCACATTATTGTGAAAGGAACTGCGGCTCACTCCGGCGCATGTCCGATGGGTTCCCGCAACGATGCATTGACAGGCGCAGCAGAAATCATTCTGGCAGTGGAACGGTTAGGCCGTGAATATGCCGACCAGCGGATTGTAGCCACTGTAGGCAAATGTGATGTCATCAATGGTGCGATGAACATTGTTCCGGGCCATGTGGAATTATATGTAGATATTCGCGGGATTGACCAGGAAATCGTAACAGAGGTTGTGACAAAACTGCATATGGAACTGGCAGAAATCGCATCGAAGCGCAATCTGTCAATTGAACCGACCATTTTGAGCCAGGAACGGCCAGTGAAACTGGACGACGATATGGCGGAATTTCTGGTGGAACAGTGCCTGAAAAACATGCTGACCTTCCTGCATATGGTAAGCGGCGCAGGCCATGACACCATGTATATGGCAAAACTGACCCGTGCGGCGATGTTCTTTGTGCCGTGCGAAAAAGGAATCAGCCACAACAGAGCAGAAGCAGTTACAGACGAAGCTGTGCAGAACGGGCTGCGCCTGATGTATGCAACACTGGTTCGAATTTGTACACTGGACCCGGAAGACGAACGGGAAAAAGCAGAAATGGACCGTCTCCTTATCGAAGAAGCGTACCAGTGATAACTATCGTGTTAAAAACATAAACAGGGAGGCGGAACCGATGAAAACTAAAAGATTGCCGGGACATTTAGATTCTGCTCTGCAGGAGGCGGCAGAACTGCTGCAAGCCGGTGAAACGGTTGCATTCCCGACGGATACTGTGTACGGGTTAGGTGCTCATGCACGGAGTGCCGATGCCGTGAAAAAAATTTATGAGGCAAAAGGTCGTCCGCTGGATAAAGCGCTGATTATTCTAATCTGTGATAAAAAACAGCTGCAAGAAATCGCATCTGATATTCCGGAAACGGCACAAAAACTGATGGACGCGTTCTGGCCGGGGCCGCTGACGCTTGTGTTCAAGCAGCGTCAGGATACCGTGCCCGATTACGTGACGCGGGGGCTGAAAACCGTTGCGGTACGGATGCCGAACCATCCGGTGGCGCTGCAGCTTTTACAGATAGCCGGCATCCCGATTGCAGCACCCAGTGCCAACCTGTCCGGGCATGCGAGCCCGACGGATGCTGAGCAGGTGTATCGGGATTTAGACGGACGGATTGCAGCCGTTGTGGATGGGGGCCCATGCAGTGTGGGCGTTGCCTCAACGATTCTGGATATCAGCGGGGATACGCCTGTAATTCTCCGGCATGGAACCATCACCCGGGAACAGATAGAGCAGGCAACTGGCCTGCGGATTCAGGATGCTGCAGGTAGTGCCAGTGTTTGAAAGCAGGTGAGCAGGATGAAAATTTTATTTGTGTGTACCGGCAATACATGCCGCAGTGCCATGGCGGAGGCGGCGGCAAAGGGGCTGATTGCCCGTCAGCCGGAACAGTATAAAACATTTCAGGTTATGTCGGCAGGTGTGATGTGTGCGGGGCCATCCCCTGCATCACCGCAGGCAGTCGCGGTGGCCGCGCAGAACGGATGCGATTTATCGCAGTTTACCGCAAAGCAGATTACAGAAGAGATGGTTAGCCAGGCAGATTATGTATTTACGATGACACGGAGCCATAAGCGGATGCTGGATGGTGCTGTGCCGCAGTACAGCGGGAAAATTTTTCTGCTGACTGCCTACGCAGCGGGTGACCCGTCGGCCCCGGATATTCCGGACCCGTTCGGCGGCAGTGCGGAAGAATATGCCCGGTGTTTTGCCGTGTTACAGGAAAATATTGAAACTGTTTTTGAAAAAATAAAAAAATTTGATGCAGAGTGATAGTCCGAGTCTGTACGGGACTCAAACTTTGCGGTATGATAACCATAGTGGGAAATGAAAATACACAACCCAAAGGAGGTTACGTCATGATGAAAATTGCAGTTGGTTGTGATCACGGCGGTTTTGAATTAAAACAGGCCGTTGTGAAATTTTTAGAAGAGAACGGATACGAATATAAAGACTTTGGTACTTACGATACCCAGTCCTGCGATTATCCAGATATTGCGGTTCCCGTTGCAAAAGCTGTGGCAGCCGGCGAATTTGACAGAGGGATTTTAATCTGCGGCACCGGCATCGGCATTGGTATTGCGGCTAACAAAGTAGCGGGCATCCGTGCAGCACTGTGTCACGATACGTTTTCGGCACATGCCACAAGACAGCACAATGATTCCAATATTTTAACTATGGGTCAGCGTGTAATTGGTCAGGGGCTGGCACTAGATATTGTAAACATCTGGCTGACTACCGAATTTGAAGGCGGTCGTCATCAGAAGAGAATTGATAAAATTCATGCACAGGAGGTACGTTAATCATGGAAATGCAGGAAATCGGTCAGCAGATGCAGCAGGCTTTTAACGAATATCTGGAAGTAGCAAATCTGCGACCAGGTCAGATTGTAGTAATCGGGTGCAGCACCAGTGAAGTGCATGGCGGCAAAATCGGGAAAGACAGCCAGCCGGATATTGCTGCTGTTTTATATGAAGTACTGGCGCCAATGGCGGCGGAAAAAGGCATTTATCTGGCGTTCCAGTGCTGTGAGCATTTAAACCGCGCTCTGGTTGTAGACCGCGAAGTAATGGAAAAATACAATTTAACGGAAGTGACTGTTGTACCGCACGTAAAAGCAGGCGGTTCCATGGGCAGCTATGCATACCGCCATAAAGCAGATCCTGTTGTGGTAGAAAGCATTCAGGCACACGGGGGCCTGGATATCGGGGAAACCTTAATCGGGATGCATCTGCGTCCAGTGGCTGTGCCAAAACGACTGAGCGTAAAATATATCGGCAATGCCCGTTTAACAGCGGCGTCCTGCAGGGCGAAGTTAATTGGCGGGGAACGGGCCAAATACACCTTAGAGTAGAACCTGTCTTTTTTCCGCCTGATGTCGTTGTTTTTTGAAAAGCACTCCTCGCGTACGCTTAGTACGCAACGTCGCACTTTTCAAAAAGCCGCCTAATCAGCCGAAAAAAATCCAAGGTTCTTCGGGAATTGCAAAAATTCCGTCGTCTCAGAGCAGAGGCGAATATAAGAAAAAACTAGTTTAAAATACGGAGGTTGTAACATGATTGATTACATCAAAGAACTGGTGCAGCCAGTGGATCCGGAATTAGCGGAAGCGATTTTTCTGGAAAAAAACAGACAGAACAGCAAAATTGAGCTGATTGCTTCTGAAAATTTTGTAAGCCCGGCTGTTATGGCAGCGCAGGGCAGCGTATTGACCAACAAATATGCGGAAGGGTATCCGGGCAAGCGCTACTATGGCGGCTGCGAATTTGTTGACATCGCTGAAAATCTGGCACGAGACCGTGTAAAAAAACTGTTTGGTGCTGAGCACGCCAACGTACAGCCGCACTCCGGCGCAAATGCAAACACAGCTGTGTACTTTGCAATGCTGCAGCCTGGCGACACTGTATTAGGCATGAATCTGAGCCATGGCGGTCATCTGTCTCACGGGAGCCCTGTAAACATTTCCGGTAAATACTTCAACTTTGAAGCATACGGCGTAGAAGAAGGCAGCGAAGTTATCGATTACGATAAAGTACGTGCTCGCGCAAAAGAAACCAGTCCAAAATTAATCGTGGCTGGTGCAAGTGCATATCCACGTACACTGGATTTCAAAAAATTCCGTGAAATCGCTGACGAAGTTGGCGCATACCTGATGGTTGACATGGCGCATATTGCTGGCTTAGTAGCAGCTGGTCTGCATCCAAACCCGGTAGAATATGCGGACTTTGTAACCACTACAACCCACAAAACACTGCGCGGCCCTAGAGGCGGTCTGATTCTGTGCAAAGAAGAATATGCAAAACAGATTGACAAAGCCATCTTCCCTGGCATTCAGGGCGGCCCTCTGATGCACGTGATTGCAGCAAAAGCTGTTTGCTTCCACGAAGCACTGCAGCCGGAATTTAAAGAATATCAGAAACAGATTGTTGCCAACGCAAAAGCACTGGCAAACGGTCTGCAGAATCAGGGCTTTCGTCTGGTATCCGGCGGTACCGACAATCACTTAATGCTGATTGACGTAAAATCCAAAGGTTTAACCGGGAAAGAAGCAGAAAAAATGCTGGATGATGCAAACGTAACTGTTAACAAAAACACCATCCCGTTTGAAACCGAAAGCCCGTTCGTTACCAGCGGTATCCGTATCGGTACACCAGCTGTTACCTCCCGCGGTATGAAAGAAGCAGAAATGGAAGAAATCGCAGCAATCTTTGAAACCGTGCTGCTGAAAAAAGACGAAGAAAAAGCAAAAGAAATGGTAAAAGGTTTAACCGACCGTTTCCCTCTGTATGCTGACTAATGCTTCTCGATAAAACAATATGCGACCTCATCTGAATCGATGGGGTCGTTTTTTATTTTTTACAACCCTTCCGTCCCTTTTCAGGGAAACGGCTCTGGAGAATATCTTATATCCCCGTCGCGCAAGTGACTGATAGCAGAACCGGGAGAAATCTGTCAAAGGTGCAAAGCATGCCGAAGCGGCACTATGCCTTTGACTGATTTTCCCGTTTATGCTACAGCATTGTCGGCGACGGGGAATATAACGTATCCTCAGAGCGTTGGGAAAGTATACATACTATACACGCTATAATGGCTGAGCGAAAAACGGGTGCATTCTACCATACACAACTATACACGGGAATGAAATGAAGAAACGTAAATCAGGAATATGACAGGATGACAACTCTGACGGTATTTTCTAAACTTTTTATATATTTATTTTTTTCAGAAAAGTTTCCGGCAAAAAGTCGTCATCTTGTCATTGTTCCTATGGTTGAGCGAAATTCCTGTCATAAAGCTGTCATTTTTTCTTCATGCAGGGTGGATTCCTGTCATAGTGTAATCATGTTATTCCCTCCTAGAAAATGTAAATAAAAAGGTTATGTAAACCAGGGGTGCGTATTCAAAACTCATGAGTTATGAATACGTCCACAATAGAAGGACAGTCCGACGAGGCGCAAACCAGGGGTATCCCCTGCGCCCGGCGCGGCGTTAATCCGACCAAGAAATATCCTAGGAGGGAAATAAATTGAAAAACAAAAAATTATTTGCGATTCTGACATTACTGTGCTTCATGTTCACTTTAATGCCAGTTGCTGCTT
>JAFYPD010000105.1 GCA_017547685.1 Peptococcaceae bacterium | reverse complement strand
GGTGATTATGGCGGAGGGGTCACACCTGTACCCATCCCGAACACAGAAGTTAAGTCCTCCAGCGCCGATGGTACTGCGTATTCTTTTCGTGGGAGAGTAGGTCATTGCCAGGATATATGCAAAAGAGAAAGAGCTAATCTGTTGATTGGCTCTTTCTCTTTGTCTTTTGGGTTTCAGGTTATGTTTATGTTAAATTAATTTTGCTTTAGTAAGAATACCTGCAATTAGAAAATAGACATTGAAAATGAAAAAGTTTCATGTTATCATAAAAGTTACATTAGTGTATTCTTTAAGTGTAACTTTATAGTAACCGATATTAGATAGAGGATAATGTATGCAGGAAACTATCTTGGGCGGGATTGCATTTTTATTATTTGTGATTTACGATTTGGAACAGGCGCAATATATTTCTCGACGATTCCATAAAATCGTGCAGTTTTTTTTCTCATTAGGTTTTATTGTATTACTGATTTCTACTTTGGGAGTTCTGTATCGTACTTTAACAGTGATTCCTTTCGGGGGATTGCGACAGATGGGTTTTATCCTTTCAGCGCTATTATTTCTTATCTTGCTGGTTTATACTCTGTTTTTTGTGTTGCCCTTTCAGGAAACCTACGTGGAACAGACAGGGGCAAAAACATACGATAAAGGAATGTACGCCTTGTGCCGCCATCCCGGCGTATTATGGTTTGCGGGATTTTATTTTTCTTTATGGCTGGCTTTTCAGACCAGCAGTTTATTGTGGATGGCGATCTGGTATACCGGCTTGAATCTTGGATATATCATTTTGCAGGATGTCGCAATTTTTCCCCGCGTTTTTTCTGATTACCTCAGATACCAGCAGGAAGTTCCATTTTTAGTTCCAACCAAACGCAGTTTGACACGTTGTATGAAAACATTATTTTGAATTTAGTTGAAAGCTGGTGACTGGATTGAAATTTGAACAAAAATTGAAAACTTTGTCTCAAGAAGAAATCTGGCAGGAATATTGCGGCTTTCTTGATTTATCTATCGATGAATATATGCAGATTCAGAATCGTCTGATGGAAGAGCAGATTGCCCTCTGGAGCAATTGTGCCCTGGGACAGCGTTTCCTGAAAGGGAAAAAACTTAACAGCATTGAGGAATTCCGTCAGCAGATTCCACTGACCACCTATGAGGACTATGCCGATATTTTACTGCCAAAACAGGGCAGTATGCTGCCGGATGAGCCGATTATCTGGATTCAGACAACCTGGGAAGGCGGTCGGCATCCAATCAAGGTTGCGCCTTACACGAAGAGTATGCTGGATACCTATCGGAATAATGTTCTCGCCTGCATGATTCTGTCTACCACAGAAACAAAAGGGAAATTTGATGTAAAAGCACGGGATACCTTTTTATATGGGCTGGCGCCGCTTCCGTATGCGACAGGCCTGTTTCCGCTTGCTTTGAATGATGAAATCGACATTGATTTTTTGCCCCCGGTAAAAGAGGCAGTACAGATGTCCTTCGGAGAACGGAATAAAAAAGGCTTTAAAATGGGGCTGTCACGCGGGATTGATTTCTTTTTCGGCCTGGGCAGTGTGGCTTATTTTGTGAGCTTGAGCCTAACGAATATGCGTTCTTCCGGCGATAACGGGAAAAATAGCGGACTGTCCGGCTGTTCTGTGTCAATGCTGGCGCGACTGGCGAAAGCAAAATATCGCTGCGGCAAAGAAAACAGAGAACTGCTTCCAAAAGATTTATTTGATTTAAAAGGTTTTATGGTTGCAGGGACTGACAATAACTCATATAAAGATGATCTGGAGCAGCTGTGGGGTGTACGCCCGATGGAACTGTTCGCAGGAACAGAGCCGAGCTGTATCGGAACAGAAACCTGGACAAGAGACGGGATGTATTTCTTCCCGGATACCTGTTTTTATGAATTTATTCCGGAGCAGGAAATGATGCGCAGTCTGGCTGACACCATGTATCAGCCGAAAACATATCTGATGAACGAAGTAATTCCGGGAGAAAAATACGAACTGGTGATTTCTGTTTTAAAAGGCGGTGCCTTTGTACGCTATCGCGTTGGTGATGTATATCGCTGTGTTGGCCTGGAAAATCCGACCGACGGTACGCGCATTCCCCGTTTCCATTATATCGACCGGATTCCGACTGTGATAGACATTGCCGGTTTTACCCGTATTACAGAAAACTCGATTCAGAATGTCATTGCATTATCCCATCTGCAGATTGCGGACTGGGTGGCTGTAAAAGAATATAATCAGGAAAAACGGCCATTGATGCATCTTTATGTGGAAATGGAGTCGCAGTCTCTGGCCAGTCAGGCACTGAGCAAAGAGATTCTGCGGCAACATCTTAGTGTTTATTTTAAATACGTCGATCAGGATTACCAGGATTTGAAACGGATTCTGGGTGTTGACCCGTTAGAAATTACCATATTGCGCTGTGGCACGTTTGCAGAATATCAGCGTAAAACTGGAAAACAGCTGCGCAAAATGAATCCTTCCGCCTACGATATAAAAGATTTACTGCGTGCGCAGGAATCGGCAGAGTGGAATTGCAGGGGAGGGATGCTGGTATGACAACAGGCTATGCATTTATTTCTATCATAGCACTGGTGTGCTATCTGTTTCTCTTTCTGACTTTTATTGCAGCAAAAAAAAATAAACTGATTCATATTTTTATACTGGTTCTGATCTGTATGATTTTATGGACTGGCGGCTCCTTTGCGATGCGCGCATTCTTATGGCCAGGTACGAAATTCTGGTATGATGTTTCTATTTTAGGCCTTACTCTGGCACCTTATGCATTCTTTATTTTCAGCCTTGAGTTTGTTGGAGTGGAAGCGTCGTTCAGTAAAAAAATATGGATCGTTCTGGCACTGGCGGCCAATGCGTGCAATATTGTTACCAGCAGCCTTCTGGCACAGCCGGAGCTGGTAACCGCAGCCAATGGCTCTATCGCATTTATCTATCATATTACATGGAAAGTGTTGATTCTCTACGGCGTTACATTTGGCGCCAGTGTGCAGATGTTTTATCTGTTATGGAAACAGGGCAAACAGGATGAAATGATTAAACGGCAGTTTATGCCGATTGTACTGGGTATTCTGATTTTGTATGCGGGGAATGTGCTGATTTTCCTGCCCTGGTTTAAAGGGTTTCCGGTTGATATTTTGACTGGGATTATCAATGTATTCTGTTTATTCTATGTGCTGTATGCGCGGCGTATGTTCAAACTGACGCTGCTGGTATCAAAAAGCAGCTGCTATGTGATTGCTGCTGCCAGTGCACTCTTGCTGTTCAGCAATATTGTGTTTCCGCTGCGTCAGTTTGTTGATGAAAAATTCCCGCAGTACGGCAAATACGATGTGCTGATTGTTTCGGTGATTTTCCTGATTGCTACTGCGGCAATTTATCAGGTGCTGAAACAGATGATTGATAAAATTTTCATCCGGGAAGAAATTGCCCGCTCGGAAACATTAAAAGAATTCAGCTCTGCCGTATCGAAGAGTCTGAAAATCAACGAAATTCTGGATGCTATGGTGCAGGTAATTCAGAGCACCATTGGTGTGAGGAAAGTTTATGTCTGTCTGGTGAATAACCAGGGAGACCAGTATCAGGTCACATACAGCACCAGTCCGCTGGATAAGCGTAGCTATGTATTGAAAGCGGACAACCCTGTTGTACTGTGGCTGCAGCAGCATAATACCTATCTGCTGTTAAAAGATTTTCGGCGTACCGTCACCTACAAGTCCATGTGGGAAGAAGAAAAACGACTGCTGCTGGATCTCGAAATCGAGTGCATTGTGCCGCTGGCTGATGACAATCAGCTGGTTGGTTTTGTGATGATTACCGGGAAAGAAAAGAGTGCGTCGTTCAGTTACGATGACCTGAATTTCCTGGATTCGGTAAAATCTATTGGTTCTATTGCGGTGAAAAATTCTCATCTGTATGAGAAGGTATATCTGGAAGCACGTATTGATGAACTGACTGGTTTATTAAACCGGAAATATTTCTATGAAATCCTGGAAGAAGAGATTGAAAAGAATAAGCATGGTTCTCTCAGTCTGATTATGGTCAGTGTGGATGACTTTAAACTGTACAACCAGCTGTATGGTGCCGAGGAAGGCGACCAGGCACTGCGCCAGGTGGCAACAGTATTACAGGGCTGTGTAGGCGAAAATGGCTATGTGGCCCGTTATAACGGGAAAGAATTTGCCGTTATTCTGCCGCAGCATGATGTGCTGGCTTCGAAAAATATTGCCAATAATATTCGTTTGCAGATTATAGAAATCAATAAACAGCAGCAGAATCCGCTGTATCGTCAGAAAGTTCTGACGGCCAGTGCAGGTATCTGCTCGATTCCGTATGCGGCAAGCAATATGAAACAGCTGATGGACAACGCAGACCAGGCGCTGTATCAGGCAAAACGTAACGGGAAAAACCGCGTGATGATTTATTCTGTGGGCGAAGTGGAAGATACCAGAGCTTCGCAGCAGGAAAGCCTGACTGGCTATAAAGAAGGGATTTATTCCGAGTATGCATCCACCATTTATGCGCTGACGGCAGCCATTGACACGAAGGACCACTACACATTCAGTCACTCAAAAAATGTGGCGGCTTATGCAGCAGCCTTTGCGCAGGCGTACGGTCTGAACAAGGAAAGTGTTGCGATTATTCAGGAAGCGGCACTGCTGCATGACATCGGTAAAATCGGCATCCCGGAACATATTCTGAATAAGCCGGGCCGGTTAGAGCCGGAAGAGTATGAGGCAATGAAAGAACACGTGGAAAACTCCATTGGTATCATTCGGCATCTGCCTTCGCTGGACTATGTAATTCCGGCGGTGATCGGGCATCATGAGCGGTGGGACGGCAAAGGGTATCCGCGCCGTATTGCCGGGGAATATATTCCTCTGGCAGCACGTATTTTGTGCATTGCAGACTCTTTTGATGCGATGATAGCCCGCCGGTCCTACAAGGAACCATATCCGGTCGAAAAGGCTTTAACCATCATTTTAGAAGAATCCGGACGTCAGTTTGACCCGAAACTGGCGCCGCTGTTTGTGCAGAGGGTACAGGATGGAACCATCCGCCCGATTGTTGAAGATTAAAAGTGCTTCTCTGTTTCAGATAGAGGGGCACTTTTTGTATACATGATGAAACTATTGACAAGCTTTTTTTGAATGTTTATAATGAACAAATATAAGTGAAAGACGCTGATGGGGAAGAGTAATCTGTGAGCTGATTTGCAGAGAACTGCCGGGTGGTGCGAGGCAGCAGTCGGCACAGGTGAACTGGCCCTGGAGTTGCTGTTCTGAACGCAGAATATTCTGCCGGTAGGAAGAGCCGGTCTCTCCGTTACAGAGGTTGAGTGGACAGGAAAGGTATGCCTGTCAAGTAGAGTGGTAACGCGGAATCCTTTTCGTCTCTGTGAGATGAAAGGGATTTTTTTTATTAGTCAAGAAGGGATGATGTTAAACATGGGAATGACCATTACACAGAAAATTCTGGCGGCGCATGCCGGTCTGCCGGAAGTAAAAGCCGGTCAGCTGATTACAGCGAAAACCGATATCGTACTCAGCAACGATATCACCGGTCCGGTAGCAATTCGCGAGATGAAAAAAGTAGGAATCACAGACGTTTTTGATAAAGATAAAATCGCCATTATTCCTGACCATTTTTCTCCAACCAAAGATATCAAATCGGCGGAACAGTGTAAAGTAATCCGTGATTTCTCCAGAGAACACAATATCAAACATTACTATGAAGTCGGGAAAATGGGCGTGGAACACTGCCTGCTGCCGGAACAGGGCATTGTCGGCCCTGGCGACCTGATTATCGGTGCAGACTCTCACACCTGTACTTATGGGGCGCTGGGTGCGTTTGCAACCGGTATGGGCAGTACCGATATTGCTGCTGCCATGATCAGCGGTGAAACCTGGCTGCGCGTGCCGGAAGCCATCAAAGTTGTGGTGACAGGTAAACCTGTGAATCCGTGGATCAGCGGGAAAGACGTTATCCTGTACATCATCGGCCAGATTGGCGTGGATGGTGCGCTGTATAAATCTTTAGAATTTACAGGCGACGGTGTGCAGTATCTGAGTATGGACAGCCGTTTAACCATCTGCAATATGGCCATTGAAGCCGGTGCGAAAAACGGTATTTTTGCGGTGGATGATATCACCCGCGAATACGTGAACGGCCGCTTCCAGCGCGAAGCAGTAGAATACTTCAGCGATGAAGATGCCGAATATGTCAGCGAAATCGTGGTGGATTTATCCGCCTTGCAGCCGCAGGTTGCATTCCCGCATCTGCCGAGCAACACAAAAGAAATCGGCACCTTTGGGGAAGTGAAAATTGACCAGGTTGTGATTGGCTCCTGCACCAACGGCCGTATGGAAGATATGCAGGCAGCTGCAAAAATTTTGAAAGGCAAAAAAGTTGCGCCTTATCTGCGCCTGATTGTAATTCCTGGCACACCGGATGTGTATCGCCAGTGTATGCAGGAAGGCTTAATTGATATCTTTATGGAAGCCGGCGGTGTGGTAAGCACGCCAACCTGCGGTCCTTGTCTGGGCGGCTACATGGGCATTCTGGCCAAAGGTGAACGGGCACTGGCTACCACAAACCGCAACTTTATCGGCCGCATGGGTGACCCGGAAAGTGAAGTATATCTGTGCAATCCAATTATTGCAGCAGCATCGGCAATTACAGGCCGCATTTGTGCACCTGAGGAGGTAGAATAATGTATAAAGGAAAAGTATGGAAAGTCGGCAACGATATTGACACCGACGTGATTATTGCAGCGCGTTATTTAAACGATGCCAGCGACGAAAATATGAGAGCCCACTGCCTGGAGGATGCTATTCCGAATTTCAGCCAGGTGATCAGCGCCGGGGATATTCTGGTGGCAGGTAAAAACTTTGGCTGCGGCAGTTCCCGCGAACATGCGCCAATCTCTATTAAAGTATCTGGCGTAAGCTGTGTGATTGCAGAAAGCTTTGCGCGTATTTTCTACCGCAATGCCATCAACATTGGTCTGCCGATTATTACGAGTCCGGAAGCGGCTGCGGAAATCCAGGCTGGTGATGAACTGGAAGTAGATGTGGAAAACGGCATTATTAAAAATCTGACTCAGGGAAAAGAATACCAGGGGGAAACATTCCCGCCGTTTATTCAGGAAATTATCACGGCAGGCAACCTGTTAAACTATGTAAAAGCAAAGGTGGAAGCAAAATGAAAATTGCAGTATTAAAAGGCGACGGCATCGGCCCGGAAATTGTAGAGGCGGCGCAGGTTGTTTTAAATAAAGTGGATGAAAAATTTAATCTGGGTATTGAATATGCAGAAGCGCTGTTTGGCGGTGCGGCTTATGATGTATATGGCAATCCGTATCCGGAAGAATCTCAGAAAATCGTGGAGCAGTGCGATGCGATTCTGTTAGGTGCAGTAGGTGCTCCAAAATACGATACTATCGAACCAGCAGATCTGCGTCCTGAAAAAGGGTTACTGGCTATCAGAAAATCTCTGGGCCTGTACTGCAACATTCGTCCAATCAAATATTATGATTTTCTGGCTGATCGTGTTATCTGGAAAAAAGGTCTGTTAGACGGGCTGGATATCGTAATCTGTCGTGAACTGACAGGCGGTGCATATTTCGGAAAACGCGGCCATGATGAAAACAGTGCGTATGATACCATCTCTTACAGCCGTCCTGAAATTGAACGCATTGTACGCGATGCATTTGAAATGGCGAAAAACCGTGATCGCAAAATTCTGCATTCCATCGACAAAGCCAATGTACTGGACAGCTCCCGCCTGTGGAGAAAAGTTGTGAACGAAATTGCAGTGGAATATCCGGAAGTGGAACTGCATCATCTGTATGTGGATAATGCAGCAATGCAGCTGATTGTGAATCCGACACAATTTGATGTAATCGTAACCGAGAATATGTTCGGCGATATTTTAAGCGATGAATCCGCCGCGCTGGGCGGTTCGTTAGGCATGCTGCCATCGGCGAGCCTGGGCGGAAAAATCAGCTTATTTGAGCCATCCCACGGCTCCGCGCCGGATATTGCCGGTAAAAACATTGCAAACCCGATTGCGACCATTTTGTCGGCTGCCATGTTATTGCGCTTCTCAGCCAAAAATGAAGCTGCTGCGCGGGCAATTGAAGATGCAGTGAATGCTGTACTGGCGGACAACATCAAAACACCGGATCTGGCTGACGAAACCAGCAAAGTGGTAGGTACCATGGAAATGGCGCAGGAAATCGCAGCAAGAATCTAACAACAGAATATTTAAAAATGATAAGAGGCCGGAATGCTGACAAGCATCCGGAAACAGTATCGTATTTTTCCAGAATTCCGACTATAGAAAATCTAGTGTACTTGTATGGAGGGAGATGGAAATAATACGATAGTTAGTTTCCCGGATGTGTCAGTTTCCGGCCTCGTTTGTTTCTTATTCAATTTTTATATTACAGCATCGCCTTGATTTCTTCTACGGTGCAGAGTTTGCCCTGGGATACGGCACGTTCGTCTTTTATGATAGCAGGCAGATCTGTATAATAGGGCGATGTTTTTTTTGGCTCGGTTACATAAAGAATCTCCGGCGATAAGCCCAGATGCTGAACGGCTTCCAGAACATTCTGATAAAGCTGGCGGTTTGCCGCATCTTCGGTATCCAGTACCTTGATTGTACGAACGGGTTCTTTTGTTGCACTGCACGAAAATTCTCGCGGTTTTGCCGGTGTTTCCGGCGGGCAGCCGCACTGACAGCCGCAGAAATTGTATTTTTTTTCCCCTTCCGGTAACTGATAACTCATATCAAGTCCTCCTGGTTTATAATTTACAAATATTAGTTGACGAATATATGTTTGTGCATTATAATGATTTTGGAGTTGCCGTTTGGCGGTTGGTCACCTCGATTGTAAAGGAGGTGACGCCTATGATGACTTGGACAGAAATTTTTACATTTTGTCTGGTTTTGATAGGAATTGCTTCCTTGTTCAAAGACAAGTAACAAGCAATGAAAAAGCCGCCCTGCAATAGCGACAGGACGGCCACCTAAAAAAACAGGACTGACCGCCTCTGCAAAAGCGGCAACTCCATTTATTAATTATATACTAGCACATATAATTTTATTCGTCAATTGCAAATAAAAGCCCTCTCCGTTGTACGATGGAGAGGGCTTTGTGTCTGGTTACAATAATCCACGGCTTTTCAGCGAGCGGGCAATTTCCACCAGCTGTTTGCGCGAGGATACGCCAAGTTTGCTGTAAATATTCTTATTGTGATATTTCAGCGTATTTTCTTTGATGTTCATCTGCTGCAGAATATCTTTGGTGCCGGTTCCGGCCAGATAATGCTGATAGATAATGCGTTCGGTAGGCGTTAAACACTCCAGCTGAGAGACGAAGTAGAGAATCTGTTCGGATGGTTCATCGGCTGAACTGGTTTCCGATTCTTTTTCCGGAAGTGATTCCGGTTCCGCAATCGCCTCGGTGCTGACAGCCGGTAAGTCAGAGGCAGATGGTGCATCGCCTGGGAAAGCAGGAGCCGAAAATTCTTCTCTTCTCTTCTCTTCTCCTATAGATAATTCATATTCTTTTGTCAGATCAGCCGATGCTTCTGCAGCAGGAGGAGGTGCCGGTGTATCGGCAGAATTACCGGTACATAAAACGGCTCGCTGTTCCTGCAGTAAAAGCGAAACACCCAGCAGAAACAATTCGGTGATGATATAGGATACCGACAGAAACTCAAAATTAATATGAGCCAGCTGTTCCAAGAGCCATACCGCAATGTTCACAAATACCGCACAAACCAGAATAAGCGCATGCACTGCTGAGTACAGATGTTTTTTTGCCGTAGCATAACCTGCCACAGCCAGCATGGAGGAAAAATAAGCAGCCAGGTAAAACAGATACAGCGAATGCCATGGGCCGTACACTTTATGCAGCACGGAAGTACCGTTAATACGCTCAAATGTAACCTCACTATAATAAATATCCAGATAGCCCGGACTGGCCGCCACCACAAACACACCAAATGCTATTACCAGAAGCAGCCCCGGAAGCCAGGAACCACATTCCAGTTTGCAGGCATTTAAAATAATCATCAACATGGAAAACGGTAAAAAAACCGACCCCAGATACGAAATGCGATTGGCAAGCAGCGCCTCACTCAGATTCCCCGAAACCGCAAGGCAAAAATAGCCCGTGTTTACAATACACACGCAGCTAAAGAGCATCAGAAACCAGACATCCTTTTTGCGCATAGCAAAACAATAGCCGATTAACAGCAGAATCGCCAGCGTCATCGTCGCCGCATAAATGAACGACAGATTCATAGACTTGGTTCCAATCGGTTCGCATCCCGATAATATAACAGGCAGGAGCAGAACCCCCGCAGATAATTTCATTGTGTTTCTCATAAAATCCCCTCTAAGCTTTCTTCATGATAGTAATACGCATAGCAGTCGTTCGTTGCCCACACCATTTCCCACACTTTTTAGAGCATCCCACACCAGATACCGGCGGCGAGTGTGGTGGAAAACGTATGTAAAAACAGTATCATTATAAGCGCAAGAGCGACATAAGAAGGGTATAACCTGTAACATTGTCATTGTGATAAGGGGGCACCCGGTTTATGCAGAAAACCTACCTGCACAAACGTTTCTGTACCGCGCCAACGAACACAGAAACCGCCCCGTCGCTTTTAGTATAGCACAGCGATAACGCCGCTGTCAAAAATGCACAGAGGCAGATTCTGTGCGGATAAAATAACATAAAAAGGAGAGGAAAGGGAATGAATCCAAAACTAAAGAAAGGAATGGCGATTCTGCTGGTGTTTGCCATGCTGTTCAGCCTGGTGCCGGCAACGGCCTTTGCCGCGGATAGCC
>JAFYPD010000104.1 GCA_017547685.1 Peptococcaceae bacterium | reverse complement strand
TACATGGTCGTAAATACATTTCCAGCTGCTGTAGGTGTTGACGGTTACACCGATGTACGGTACGTTGGTGTTGGAAATAAAGTAGCTGACAGCGCAGTTGCCGGACTGGGTGACAAAGCCTGTTTTGGCGCCCATCACTTCACCGCCGGTTTCTTTATCCTCGATGCGGCGCATAAACCAGTTGGAGATGGTGAGCCCTTCCGGATGTTCGGTGGTGGCAGTGGTCGTATATACCCGGGTGTTCAGAACCTCCCGGCAGAAATCATTCTCCACAGCGGCTTTCATAATCATCGCCATATCATATGCGGTGCAGTAGTGATTTTGATCATACAGGCCGACACAGTTGGTAAAATGAGCAGTATCTGATAAGCCCAGTTCATCCAGTTTCTGATTCATCAGTACAATAAAATTATCTAAAGAGCCTGCACTGTAGATAGCCAGTGCAATCGCTGCATCAGCGCCTGACGGCAGGATGGTGCCGTAAAACAAGTCGCGTACTTTTACCGTTTCGCCAACTTCAAAGCCCACCACACTGCAATCATGCTGGAAGGCGTAGTCGGTAATCTCCTGGGTGATGGTGAATGTATCATTCAGATTTTCAATCTGCTCGGCGGCTACCAGAATGGTCAGCACTTTGGTCATGGAAGCAGGGGAGATGGTTTTGTAGGCGTCTTTCTGTGCCACAACGGTATTGCTGCTCGGGTCAATCAAAATAGCGTAGTCGCTGTCGATGCAGGTATCATCCAGCGTAATGGTGGATGCAGTCGGTTCTGCTGTATATCCGCCTTTAAACGTCATGGCACCGGCAGTTACCCACTCGGCTTGTACAGGCTGTGTATCCGCATCAGAAGAAGCTGACGTATCAGAATTGTTGCATAACGTGCCGCAGCCTTTTACCAGAAGCACCAGCAGCAAAGCAGCCAATACAATCATTATCAGCAGCACTTTTCGCTTGGCCTGCTGCCGTCTGCGCTGCCGTTCCCGCGCTTCCCTCTGTTTTTTATAATATTGCATCTGTTCTTCCTGACTGGAATACTGTGAGCGATGATGCATTCGTGTCACCTCTGAGTACCATTCAATCTCTATAACGTATTCAATTGTACAATACCGAAGTGAAAAAAGAAAGAGGAAAAAGTTACAGAAAACAAAAACCCGTCCTCAAAATAGAGAACGGGTTTTAATATGCCTTGTACAGTCAGACGCAATACAGCCAGACGCTGTACGGTCAGACGCAACATGACTTTGGTAAATTTTCATAGAGCAAGGCGGCTTTTCAAACGGCGAAGTGAGGCTATACAAAAGGTATGCGAACGAGCCGTTTGAAAAACAACGCAGCTATATGGAAATTTGACAAGTCATATTATTCGTCACGTAAGAATTCCATAAACGGAGTGCTGTATTTCGTCATCGCATTGCAGATCAGTTCAACCAGACCGCCGTAATGAACATTGAAACGTTCTAATTCATAGTGTTCGATGATAGAACGCATAGCACCTTTACAGTTGGAACATGGAGCACAGATGTATTTTGGAACATCGGTGTTTTCCATCAGTTCAGGACCGAATGCTTCCAGAATCTGAGACAGTTTCTTTCTGTGTGCAACGTTGTCACGGAATGCAGGGAAGTTCATGGAGTTCATGATAGCAAAACCGGAGCCGCCGCCGCAGCAGTAGTTGTTTACGCCGTGTTCTTTCATTTCATAGTATGGCAGACCCATATTGCCGTAGTGGCCAGGTTTCATGATATATTTCAGAATATCACGCTGTGGTTTTACGATACCCATCTGACGAACATAGTTACATGGGTCATGCAGAACAACCGGGAAGTCGTTGCGGCTTGGATCGATTTCGTAAGTACCGCTCAGTACCAGGTCACGCATCAGAGGCAGGAAGCTCTGTACTGGAACGCGGTCTTTCCCTGGGTACAGACGGTCAGCGAAGATTGCAGCAGCTTTGTGAGCGTGACCGCATTCAGCGATAACAATACGTTTAACGCCCAGTTTCTGCGCAACTTCGTTCTGTTTTACAGCAACTTTTCTAGCCTGTGCATCATCGTACCACAGACCGTAGTTTACGTTATCGTAACCGCAGATTTCGCTGGATAAGGTCCAGGATAAGCCAGCTTCCTGGAACAGCATGGTGAATGCCATTGGGTTTTCCGGCCAGGCGTTGAATTCACCGGCATTGTGCAGTAACAGGATGTCAGCGCCTTCCACGTCCATTGGAGTTTTGTATTCGGTTACGCCTTCACCGAACAGGTCTGTAGCATCTTCGTCCAGGAATTCTACAGTATCCAGGAACGGAACTTTGGACATACCTGTGGAAGAACCGGTTTTCAGCTGCAGCTGAGTACCTTTTTCGTGCAGTGGAATTGGAGCATAGCCCAGTTCCTGACTGAAGATTTTACGGATCTCACGAGCCAGCAGGCCGTTGTCCAGAGCCAGAGGACAGGTCTGTGCACAGCGACGGCACAGGTTGCAGCGGTAAGCTGCTTCGCCTAAACGGGCAACAGTCTGCCAGTTCAGGTCGATGTCCCCGCCGATAAATTTCACCATAACGCCTTTTTTACCGCCAGGAATCAGTTTGCCGTTTTTGTCGAAGTATTTCTTCACGATCATGCGTAATACTTCTGCACGGTAGGTTGGACGATACAGTTCATGTCCGCCGGTAGCTTCGAAAATATGACAGGCATTGGAACAGGTGTTACATTTTGCACAGTATTCCATGGACAGGTTTAGTGCCTGCAGGATACCGGCGTTGGTATCTAAGGACAGCATTTTTTCAACGCCGTGCAGGAATTTCTGTACCAGTTCGTCTTCTTCTTCTTTAGTCTGTGGTCTTTTAAAGTTATCAATAGCAATGAAGCCATCCAGGTGAGCGTTGTATTTTTCTGCCCATTCTGGTTTGCCCATTCTGATGCCAGGTTCCATTTCCGGTTTATCGAAAGGAGCTGGCAGCGGTTTTAAATCAGCAACAGTCAGCTGTGTCAGCTGATCGCCCATGATACTAATATCACGAGGTCTTAAATCTTTCCCATTCATCACGATAGTTTTCCTCCTTCTACTGTATTATTTCTGCTCTTCTGTTGGAGGAGCTGGGTTCCAGTGTGGAGCGCTCCATTTCAGTGCGTTAGGATCTTTTGGTTTGGACTGTGCAGCGATGATGTTCGCTTCAACTTTGCTGCCAGGCATGTTTGGTTCGTTATCCCAGATAACTTTGTGGAATGTGTAGTATTTACCAACATAGTGGCTCAGTTTGGTCAGCGGGATGTAAACGCTGATGAAAGCCAGTAACAGGATAAATACAGTTAACATTACAGGCACACCGTCTGCATAGTAAGCGCTCAGAGGAGAGAAGGTGAACATCGCATGTGCAATGTTGCGACCGAATTCAAACTGCATATCACCCAGCCATACCAGTAAACCGGCAGCGGATGTTGCCATCAGGATAACCAGATTGAAATATTCCTGTGGTGTTGTGTAGTTTTTGAATTCTTTCACAAACAGACGTTTGCACAGTAAGCCGATGCAGCCTACAGTCATCAGAACACCTGCAACGATACCGCACAGGGTACCCAGCAACACTGCTGCAGTGTGCAGAATGCCTGCCGGCAGGAATGCACCGAACAGCATTAATACGCTCCAGGCGATAGCAACGTACATACCTAAGTGTAAAGAGTAGGACAGCCACCAGAAGTTGTTCTGGTTCACAAATAATTTTTTGATGAACAGCATTTCGACTAACATGTCGATGATTTCACCTTTCAGGTTATGATGACGTTCTTTTTCGTACCATTTGTCATCTTCCATGTAAGAACCGCCGTAATGCATTTTTTCGTCACTTTCCAGTGGGATTGGATATAAATCCTGTCTACCGTGCTGAGGCATTTTGCCGTATTCCATGAATTTCTTAACAGATAATCCGATGAAAGCAATCAGAGCAACCCAGCAAATAAGAGTTAAAATCATACTAGTACCTCCTTGGTTGTTTTAAAATGTTTGTTCTACGCGTTGTGCTGTCATACAGTGGAAACACTGTCGCCTGATTCAGAGTCATTGCCGTATGACAGGCTAAACGCAAAATCCTACTAAATATCATTATACTGAATTGCAGGGCAATTTCAAATCTTTTTTCCAATCCGGCGAATTTTGACAATAAACATCTATTTCACGAAGTATCAATAAAAATTATCAACAAAATAAAATGTCCGAAAAATGTGGCTTGGCCGGCGAAAACAAAAAATGCCTCTCCCTTGACTGGGCAGAAGCATCGCTATTCCGCTGTTGTTTTTTTGATAGAACGTTTATCGGTTGCACGTCCCTTCCGTCGTTCTCTGGCGGTTTCTTTTGCATATTCTTTTTTTATTTTATACTTCGCATGTAATTCTTCCAGCTTTTTCAGTGTTTTTTCATCGTCCGGGAAAAACCGTTTTAGCAGAGCGATGGAAATGATTATGGTGAAAATTTTCTCCGGCGTGAACGGCACCCAGAGAAATGCCAGATAGGCGCTGGCGATTCCTGCCAAAAGGGGAATATCAAAGTAAATCCCCAGTGTAAATACGATATACGACCAGCCGTTAGTAATGAGCCAGGCGATACCAAAACAGAACAACAGATGGGGGTTAAAAAGAAACTGCAGTATTGTTCTGGTTAATTGTGACCATTTCTGTTTCATCATACGCATTCACCGTTTTACATGGATTCAGATTTTTGTATGATTATATTTTAGTGTGATTCTGCAGTGATGTCAATTCCTGCCCGCCGTTATGTCTGTGCAAGTTTTACAAGTTCCAGCAGGCTGTCGATGACATAATCGGGCTGATGCTGCAGCAATTCGTCCTGCGGAAACAAAGAATAGCGAACTGCCGCTGTTTTACAGCCGGCCTGCTTCCCGCACTGCAGGTCGAGGCCGCTGTCACCGACCATAATTACCTGGCGGGGCTTCAGATTTAACCGTTCCAGGGCTTTCTGCGCCGGTTCGGGATGGGGTTTGTGCTTCTGTGTTGCCTCCGGTGTGATAAACACATCAAAATAAGGCACTAACTGAAACTGGTTTAAATCCCGCATGGCGCTGTGATACAACCGGGATGTCACTACAGCCGTGCGGATGTTCATTGCTTTCAGCTGTTTTAACGCGTCTTCCACGCCGGGAAAGAGATAGATTTCATTTTCATGAAGCTTAGAGTAATGGGCAAAGGCCTGCCGCAGTTCCTGCGAATGTTCACCGCCCAGTTCCTGCATAATCTGCTGCAGCGGTTTGCCGAACGTGGTTCTCAGAATATCGCGGGACAGTGTTGTGTGAAGCACGGTATCCAGTGCATATTCAAAACTCTGAAAAATTAATTCATTGGTATTGATGACTGTGCCGTCTAAATCAAACAGGATTCCCTGAAATGCCATATCGTGCCGCTCCTCTCAATGATACCTTATAATTCCAGGTATTGAATCATGCCCGGTCCCAGCTCATCGGTAGGACGGGCGATAAACCCGTGTTTCTGATAAAACTTTTCGCGTCCTTTTGCACACATCAGATCCAGCATCATGGTTGTGCCTGGGAGGCCGATAGAGGACGCGTAGGCAATCAGCCGCTCAATAATCATGGAGCCGATACCGTGGGCCTGAATGTTGGGAACCACAATCAGGTCCTGAATGTAGCAGATAACCGCGCCGTCGCCGACCAGCCGGCCCATGCCCACCAGTTCGCCGTCGTGGTAGGCAGCCACCACATAGAGGCTGTTGTCCAGCGCGCGCTGTGCCTGCTCCCGGAGCAGCGGTTTCCAGCGCACCAGCTGGCGCAGATGCAGATACTGCTCCACGGTCAGATTATTCTCATCAAATACCATCATTGTTCATCACTCCAGAAAAGAAACCAATACTGGTTTGATACTATTTTTCTGATACTATTTTCGTTGAAATAGTGCCGCTTTTCAATCTTTTTCTTACGGCAGCATGCTGTACCGGTAAATCATGACAGCCAGCTGTTCCCGTGTAACCGGATTATCCAGCCCGAGTGTACCGCTGCCGGTACCTGCGATAATTCCTGCACCATATGCCCATTCTGCCGCGTTGCGGGCATCGCCCTGCAGCAGAGATGCATCAGCGTATGCAGTAAGTTCACGGCTGGTTACAGCCGCTTTTTTCTGCTGGGTCTGCTCAAACTGCCAGAGCGCCGTGACAGCCTGCCGGCGTGTGATTGTTTGCAGCGATTCATATTCTGGTCCGGCGGTTTCCGGTATCGGACCATTGGTCATTGTTCTCAACGCCTGTGCCAGCTCCTGCCCGGTAACAGGATTGCCGATACCGAATGCACCGTTGATATCACCAGTCATAATACTGTTTGTCATGCAGTAGGCAACACCGTCATGGTACCACTGCAGGGAAGGGACGTCATACTGCTTATCCGTTGTGGACGGGTAATACAGCAGAAACGCTCTGTCAAGAGCGCCAACCCAGCTTTTTCCGTTTGCGCGCTTGACATCCAGTGTATTAATCATAACATCGCGGGTACGCAGGCGGTTTCCGGTATCTGGGCTCATAATGCTGCTGACCGTGCTGAGTACATAATACTTGCCGTCTGTTTTGCCCAGATACAGCATCTGATGTCCCGGGAACGATAACGCAGTGCCGAACGGCAGCTGATCAAGCACATGGCATTTTTCTTCCAGTGACATACTGGACATATCGATTTTTTCAATATTCATATTCCATTGCCAGTTGCCGTTTCTGGCAACCTCCAGGCCAAAACAGGAATAAATGGTGCGAATCATGCCGGTGCAGTCATCTACATTCAGCATGCCGCCCCAGCCGTAGGCATCACCAAGATGATTCATAGCTGCCATGGCAATATTCCTTTTGGTCAGCGGAAGATAGCCAATGCTGGCATCTACTGTTTCCGGAATTAATGCAGCCTGTTTTGTGTAAGAACCATCTTTCTGCCGTACTGGCAGATAAACTGCATAGTTGTGATATGGGGAACGGTTGTTAATCAGCTGATCTGGTTTCAGATCGGTAATCAGTTCCAGTCTGGTTCCCTGCGTAAGCAAACGGCGTGCGGTTGCAGGGTTGACATTGGAAGAAGCGGTATAGGCATAGTTGTCATAAATGACCAGCATTTCACTGGACGGAATGTCCCATGCGGAAAGCCATTCTGCTTTATCAGCGCAGAGCGCAACGTCTTGTACCGGAACCCAGCCGGAGCAGCTTGCGATGCGGGCCATATAATATTTTCCGTCGGCAGAGGTATTGTAAATCAGCATTGGTTCATTCACACGGATTCCGCTGAGTGCCTGGTAATCAAAATCCAGGTCGTTCGGGTCATCCAGGATCTGATTGCTGGACGGGAACACCTGGAGCACTGTGCGATTGACGGCAATGCCGTAACGAACCTGCCTTACTTCGGTGGCATTCGGGTCGATACAGTTTTCAATCATTTTCTCATAGTAGGCCCAGTCAGCCTTTTTGCCGTTGGACTGGTAGGTCCAGCCGTAATAATATTTCGCATCGGCAGCTGCAGAAGCGCGGACCGCTTCATTGCGTGCAATGCCGTCAAAGGTTTCGGCAGCATTTTTCAAGTCTATAATCATGGTGCCGCTGGCCAGTGCCGTGTTCTGATTGAGGGCGTTGATTTCATCCTGTGTCAGAATCACTTTGTCTGCATCTTCATGTAAGTCCGCCCAGCAGGAGGCGCTGGACATTTCAGCGGTGACATCGGGCATGTAGGTAACGCCGGCAGCCATTGCAGGCTGTGCTGCTGAAAACAGCAGCAAAAGCGTCAGTAGAATACCAATTCTTTTTTTCGTTCTCTTTTTCATAAGGAGCTCCTTTCTATATTCTGTTGTATGATGTCGCATAGTTAACTGATAGAAAAAATATACCAGATGCAGCTCAGAAGAACAAGATATTTGTCAGTTGCTGCTTGTGTTTGTGCGTTGTTCTTTGAATGAATAATAAGACCTGAAAAAACCTGAAAAACAAAAACAGCGCTCCGGATGATTCCAGAGCGCTTATGGTGGACTATCAGGGACTCGAACCCTGGACCTGTCGATTAAGAGTCGAATGCTCTACCAGCTGAGCTAATAGTCCGGAGGTCATAATTACAGCATTTAATTATATCCCGCTTGAATGGAAAATGCAAGTAGCAATTTTATATGTGATACCACATTCTTCAGAATTTGTGGGGCGGATTGATGAGCCGCCAGATAATTTTCAGATAGACAAGACCCAGTACACAAAAAAGCAGAATGATCTGCGGTGAAGGGGTATCGATTGTCAGATGAGGCATAAACTGGCTGGAATACAGGCTCAGGGAGGCCTGCAGAACCGGCGGGGGCATCAGCACCTGAAAAAATGTGACGAGAATAATCGTACACAATACAGCGAGATAGCATAAATCAAACAGCATGGTCAACACCTCCAGAAAAAACAGAAAGGGATCTGTTATAGTATATGCGGCGAGGGCCTGTCTATGACGGAAGATTAAAAATTTATGCCAGTTATACAGAATTGCGAAAAAAGACTTGCAATTCGTGAAATAAGCGGTAAAATTATTAGTTAGAGAGTTTAGAGATGAATAGGGGTGTCCTTTTGAAGAATTGTGTCAAAAAAGCAACCGCCATTTTTATATTATCTGCTTTTACTGTTACCTGTACTGTTCCGGCCTTT
Organism: Peptococcaceae bacterium; assembly: GCA_017547685.1. Taxonomy (GTDB): domain Bacteria; phylum Bacillota; class Peptococcia; order Peptococcales; family Peptococcaceae; genus UBA7185. The sequence continues at coordinate 6,393 of JAFYPD010000104.1, read as the reverse complement.
GCCGATGAAGTGAGCAATCTGCAGCAGCAACAGCAGCAGATTAATTCCGAAAAAGCCGGTGTACAGAGCCAGATTAAGGAATTCAAACGGGAAAAGACAGAGCGGGTCAAACAGTTGAATGATCTGAATGCACAGATGAATAACGTACAGCAGACGCTGGATAATATCAATGCAGAAATTGCAGCAACGGAAGAACAGATTGCCTACACGGAGATGGAGATTTCCAACAAGCAGCGGGATTATGACGGACGCATGGCGATTTTTAATCTGCGCCTGAAAGAAATGTATCAGTACGGAGATGTCAATTTCCTGGAAGTGCTGATGCAGTCCAGCAGCCTGTCGGATTTTCTGACCCGGTTTGAGTATCTGAAATACATTGCCAACAACGACAAGAAACTGCTGGATGAAGTGACAGCCATGAAAACCAGCCTGGAAGAACAGAAGAAATCACTGGATGGAATGAAAGTTTCACTGGAGGCAAACAAAAAAAGCCAGATGGAAAAATCGGCGGAACTGGCAACTGCAAGCCAGGCCCAGCAGCAGCTGGTGAATGAGATTAACTCTGACCTGAACGCCCAGTTCGAAATATTAGAAGACCTGGAAGCGGAATCCAATGCAATTGCAAGTCAGATTAAAGCCATTCAGGCAAAAAACAGCGGGACAACCAGTGCACCGGGTGCGTACCTGTGGCCTTGCCCGAGCAGCAAAACCATCACATCCAACTACGGGTACCGTATTCATCCGATTCAGGGCACCAGAAAGCTGCACACCGGGATGGACATCGGGGCGAAAACCGGCACTGATGTGATTGCATCTGCCGGCGGTACCGTGATTATGTCGCAGTACTACGGCGGTTATGGAAACTGCATTATCATCGACCATGGCGGCGGGGTATCTACCCTGTATGCCCACATGTCCAGGCTGATTGCGAAAAACGGGGATACTGTGGCAGCTGGAGAGCCCATCGGGAAAGTCGGATCCACCGGCAACTCCACTGGCCCGCACTTACACTTTGAAGTGCGTATCAACGGTGAAACCAAAGACCCGAAAAAATATGTATAATCAGATTTTGTACAGGCTCCATACAGGGGCCTGTATTTTTTTACGGGAAGAAGGGTTTTCCTGTTTTATGCCGAAAGTATTTTGTACGATAAAATGTGACAGAATAGCGTAGAAATACGAAATCATATATTCGGGAGGTTGTTATCCATGATGGAAGAAATGACACTGATTGCATCGGACCGCACCACAAAACTGTATCTGAACTGCTGGCGGGCAGAACAGCCGAAAGCTGCAATTCTGCTGTCGCACGGCATGACCGAGCACAGCGCACGCTATGACCGGTTCGGGCAGTTCCTGCAGGAGCACGGCGTATCACTGTACTGCCACGACCAGCGCGGCCACGGCAAAACGGCGGCTGGTCATCTGGGGCACCTGCGCAAAGGTGTAGACTGGAACATGATGATTAATGACTTGTTTACCATAAAGAAAAAAGTAATCGACCACGAAACCAGCTGTCCGATTTATCTGATGGGGCACAGCATGGGTTCTTTTCTGGTGCGCCGTACGGTACAGCTGCGTCCGTCCATGTTTGATGGTCTGATTCTGTCCGGCACCGGTGACGGGCAGGGCAGCGCGGGCAAAGCGGCTGTAAAAATTGCAGATGCCGCCTGTATGCTGGCCGGGCAGGAGAAATACTCGCCGAAAATCCAGTCCATGATGTTCGGCAGCTATAACAAAGAAATTGCCAATGCCAGAACAAAATACGACTGGCTGACTCGCGATATGGATGAAGTGCAGCGTTATCTGGATGACCCGTACTGCGGTTATACCTGCACCAACGGCTTCTATCATGAACTGCTGATGGGCGTGCAGCTGGCCAACGACCCGAACAATATCGCGTCCATGCGGAAAGATATGCCGGTTTACATGTTCTCCGGCGATAAAGACCCGGTTGGCGATTACGGGAAAGGCATCAGAAATGTGGAGAAACTGTTTGCCGATGCCGGTATGCAGGATGTTACCGTACAGCTGTATCCGGGCGGCCGCCACGAAATGCTGAATGAAACCAATCGCGACATGGTGATGGCCGATTTGCTGAACTGGGTGGATGCGCATGCAGCAGTGTAAGGTAACGTTTCATAAACACAGCTGCTTTCAGGTGGAGGATGACCGGTGTATCTTTCTGTTCGACTGGTACGATGAAACACCGCCGGTGCTGGACGGCAGCAAGATGATTTATATGTTTAACAGCCACAAACATGCAGACCATTACAATCCGTGTCTGCTGGAACTGGCGAATCAGTATGAGAATATCCGGTTTATCTGGTCCCGGGAAATCAAAATGCCGAAGGAGGACAGCCGCTTTCTGGCGGTGAAACGGCGTGACAGCTATAATATCGACGGGCCGGTGCCATTTCAAGTGGAAACGCTGGAATCCACCGACATCGGGGTGGCTTTTCTGATTCAGTACGATGGCCGGGTGATATACCATGCCGGCGATTTGAACTGGTGGAGCTGGAGCGGGGAGCGTGATTCCTGGAACCGCAGCATGGAGGCCCGGTTCAAGCAGATTATGCAGCATCTGGAGGGCAAAGTGATTGATTTAGCCTTTGTGCCGCTGGATCCTCGCCAGGAGGAACGGTTCTGCTGGGGCTTTGATTATTTCCTGGAACATACCAGAAGCGGCTGTGTGTTCCCGATGCATATGTGGGAACAGCCAGACACGGTGAAACAGTGGAAAGCCCTGCCGCAGAGCGAGCCATACCGGCAGATTGTGATGGAGCCGCAGTATTACGGGCAGCAGTTTGACATGAAATTTGAATAGCAGTTACACAGGCAGAAGTCCTACAGAGGCTTCTGTCTTTTTTGTCATTCATTTGTCATTCAGATGACAACGCCGCGGCTGTTATGACACAGTCCGCGGTCTTTGTCTGACGTATTAAAGCGATGCAACCTTGAGATGTAACTGAATAAAAATCCTGCAACTTTTGATATAACGGCAGAACCAGGTTCGAACCAGATTGTATCGCAGTCTGGGAACGGCTTGCGGGATTCGCCTCTAAAAATCTCAGCCAGCAGAGAACCACAATAAAAGAATATAAGAAAATAAATAATAAAAGAATAATAAAACATTTAAAACATTGTAAACATAAAAAACAGTACCGGCAGTATCATCTTTCAGCGTACGAGTTCTGTGCAGCAAAAAAGGTTGCGGGGATTGCAGTTCGCAGGCAGAACAGTTCCTGCCGCTGCGGCAGTAAGGGGAAGTATGTGCTGTATGTTGCAGAAACAGTCAGGTATATCTTTTCCCGCAGGGCATTGGCTGCTGACGCAGGAATATGTGGTGAAATTGTGTCCGTTATTGCTGTTTACTACCATATGTGGTATACTGATTTTACTAAGTGGAATGACATGATACAAGGAGGCGTACTGTATGAAACCACAAAAAATTCTGACGGTTATCGCAATCGCTTTGCTTGCTCTGCTGCTGACCGGCTGCGGCCCTACGCTGAAGGAGAAAATAGCCGAAGTGCAGGCGAGCAACACCATCACCACAGCTGATGTAGTAGAACTGCTGGAACTGGAAGGCATGGAAGTGAAACTGCAAAAAGCCGGTTATGCCATCCATAAATCCCTGAAAGGTGTTAATGTATATAAACTGGATGGCGAAAATCTGCTGTTCTTAATTAATTTTGACGGTGCCCCGTGGGAACGGGATAATTATTTGAGTGACCTGGGTCTGCGTTATGCCTGGTATTGGGGTTCAGATGCGAAAACAGAACAAATTTGCTCCATAGTGCAAGAATTTAAACCAGAGACTGGGAACTATTCTATCGGTTATGATTTTGCGTATAAAAATATTCTGGCGGTATATGTGACGTACTTAGGGGTAACGGAGGAAATGTCCCGTGATGAGATTAGCGAAAAACTGGATATTGCGGCTGCCACAACAGGCAAAGTGCGAAAGGTCTTTCTGGAAGATATGAACGATATGCAAACATCAGAATATACAGCCGACGGCCAGTATTTTACGGCAAAGGTGACATCATATTTCAGTCAGGTTCCGTACGAATATGATAGCAGGTTGATGTATATCTATCTGGAAGATTCCAAATGCACCGTTTTCCTGAATGAAGATATTGCGGAACAGTATCAGGGTCAGAAATTTGAAATCTGCTTTAAAGGTCCTCTGGAAGGGCCGGCTGCAAGTTCTGGAAGCCACGGTTTAGGAGGCACAATCGACAATACGATGAGTTTTGCGCTAGGTTCTTCCAGAGAGCATACTGGCTACAGCAAAGAACCATACGCCGGTCCTATTCAGTATGAAGTCACTCTCACCATCGGTGACGGTATCACTGAAACTTTAATCGTTGGCAGTGAAGGGGAAGAGGCTGCCGGGTAATATGGCAGATAAGAACGCATAAAGAACAAAGTAAAGCCTGAAACAAAAACGTGGCATGTCAGACAAAAGCATCGCATAAAGATAAAGAAAGCCGGTATGCTGCGGGAAAACTGCTGTTTCCAGTCCTGCCAAAAAGAAAGAATTGCATAAGCCCGGGATTTCACGTAAAATAAAGACAAGCGATACAGCAATTCATTCTGAAAGATATGTGGTGATTTTTTGAATAACGATATGAACAGCAATATTTCTTACAATATTTCCCGCTTGCTGGTGGGAGCAGTGCAGGGCCGTTCCGGCAAAACCACCTTTACGCTGGGTCTGTTAAAAGCGCTGGTGGACCGCGGTTTATCGGTGCAGCCGTTTAAAAAGGGGCCAGACTATATTGACCCGAGCTGGATGACCTTTGCCAGCGGGCAGCAGTGCCGTAACCTGGATTTGTACATGATGGGTGCCGACAATGTGCGCCGCTCGTTTATCAAACATTCTCAAGGATTTGACATCAGTGTGGTGGAAGGCGCCATGGGCCTGTTTGACGGGCTGGATGTGGACGGCAGCAACAGCAGTGCAGAACTGGCCTATACTATCGATGCGCCGGTGATTCTGGTGGTGAATTGTACCCGGATTACCCGCAGTGTGGCTGCGCTGGTCAACGGTGTGACCGGCTTTGACAAACGGATTCGCATCGGCGGCGTGATTCTGAATCAGGTGGCAAGAGCCCGCCATGAAAACATCATGATGCAGAGTATTGAACGCTACTGTGATGTGTCTGTGCTGGGCGTTCTGCCCAAATCCAAAGCGGTGGAGATTCCCGACCGCCATCTGGGGCTGATTCCTGCCGGGGAGCAGGACATGCTGCACAGCCGTATTGAGACGCTGGGGAATCTGGTGAAAGAACATGTCAATCTGGAGCAGATTCTGCAGGTGGCAGGCAGTGCGGCGCCGCTTCCGAAACAGGATTTTACCGTTGCGGTGCAGCCGGTACAGGAACGGGTGAAAATCGGTGTGGTGCAGGACAAGGCATTCAGCTTCTACTATCCGGAAAATCTGGAGGCACTGGAGGAGGCCGGGGCAGAACTGGTAACGGTCAACTCTATGGAAGATGCACGGCTGCCGGATATCAATGCGCTGTACATTGGCGGCGGCTTTCCGGAAGTGATGGCTGCGGAGATTGGCGCCAACCAGTCGCTGTTAGCCGATATCAGAACCAGCATTGAAGATGAGATGCCCGTGTACGCCGAATGCGGCGGCCTGATGTTTCTGGCCAGAAATATTCTGGTGAACGACAGATCCTATCCGATGGTGGGCGTGTTTGACTGTGATGTGGAGATGAAACCGAAGCCGCAGGGCATTGGCTATACCATCCAGCAGGTGCTGCCGGGAAATCCGTTCTATCCGGAAGGAATGCTGGTGACGGGGCATGAGTTTCATAACTCGCAGATTGTGAATCTGGGGCCGAAGCTGCGCTACGGCTTTTCGACAAAACGTGGAAAAGGGATTGTGCCTGGTTTTGACGGGCTGTTGTATAAGAACACGCTGGCTGGATATCATCATCTGCATGTGAGTGCGGCACCGGGCTGGGCAGAGCAGATGGTGCGACTGGCAGAACAGTATCACAGCAAAAAAGTGCAACAAAAATGAAAAAGAATGATAGAAATTTCTTATTATTCAAAAATTCAAACGTTATTGATTACAAGCCCGAATTTGAGCCGTTTTTTTGAAAAAAATATTGCAAATTTTCGAGGAATATGTAATGATAAATGTGTGTTTGATTGACTTTGATTAAGTTCAGAGTTTGTTATTAGTCGAGGGATTATCAATTAGCGAAGCTGGTTAATTCCAACCTGAAAGGAGTTGTTTTAGAATGTTTATGCCAAGCGTTGATGCAGAAAAATGTGTTGCATGTGGTGAATGTGCAGGCGCTTGCCCAGGTTCCGTATTCGTTGTTAATGAACACGCTGAAGTTACAGATAACGAATGTCTGGGCTGCC
>JAFYPD010000103.1 GCA_017547685.1 Peptococcaceae bacterium | reverse complement strand
TTCTGCTGAATACACTGTAAACGGCGTTGCTAAAACTGCTGACGTTGCTCCATTCATCAATGGTTCCAGAACTATGGTTCCTGTAAGATTCGCTGCTGAAGCGTTCGGTATCAAAGTTATCCCAACTTACGATGAAAACGGCGCTACCGCTGACATCCTGTTCAACCTGTAATTTGTAATTGCATATTGAACGTTTACGGAGACTCTTTCGAGGGTCTCCGTTTTTTACATAGAAGCCCTCTCTTTAAAGAAAAATGCATTTTCAAATTTATGTAAATCTGTATTCTTACATATTGCAATTAGAAACCGCATATGCTATACTATGTTCCAGTAAGGAATTGTGGTGAGATACAAGTCCATAGGAAACAGGAGAACCCCCGGCAGGTGCAACTGCCGGGGGTTCTTTTATCCCTGATTTTTATAGCCTTGACTGGCTGTTACCGTTTCCCGTCTATCCATCGGCAGATAACATGTGTTATCACGCCTGCCAGGACAGCCAGAAGTACGGTGGTGAGATAATCCATAGAAAACACCTCCGATCTGTCACCTGTCTGGGAATGGTAACGAAACATAGTATATCATATTAAACTTCCAGTTTCAACCAGTTATTCCAATGTTTATTTTTGTTGTGCATTGTGCAGCAATCCTGCACAGACGCTGTATTTTGTGGTATAATGGGCGCAAATGAAAACAAAGGAGAGATTATCATGAAGAAAAAATTAATCAGTTCTCTGGTATTAGGGGCTCTGCTGGCCACTGCGCCGATGTCTGCTTTTGCGGGCACCTGTACTGTGGATTTAGGCAACCGGGTTGCGGTGATGGACGGGCACAAGGTCATCATGGAGAATTATGCCGGTGTCAGCGAGGATGGTGTGATTCTGGTGCCTGTGCGTGACATGGCGGAAGCCTACGGCGGCACTGTAGTGTACGATGGCGCAGCCAATCAAGTGTCCATGACATTCCCGAACGGCAACTGGGCTGCCATTGAGATTGACGCACCGGTTGGCGAAGACGGCGCTGTAAACGGCGACGGCATTGTCAGTGTTGGCACATTTATGAATGACCGGTTGTATATTCCGGCTACACTGATGGCAACCTGTTTAGGCGCTCGTATCGAGCTGATTGACTATGGGCAGGACCATGTATACCGCCTGATTTATCATGTGCGGTAATTGCCGAAAATCTCTACACTTTCTTGACATCTGTTCGTTGAAAACAATAGTGAATTATGTTATCCTATTCACAGAGAAATTGACTGCTCAGTCAATATTTTTGAAAGGATGATTGTTTTGAATAAAAAAACATTAAAAACGGTAGCATCGGCTATGGTGATTACCTTCGGGTTATCCGTTGTACCGGCACCGGCCTTTGCAGTTTCCACCAATATCGTAGCGGAAACACAGAATGTAAATACATTAACCATCTCTCAGATTCAGGATCTGGCTGTTATCTACAATGACACGAATCAGAGCCTGCAGCTGAAAAAGAAACAGCTGGAATTACAGGCGCAGATGCTGCGCAATGATCGCCGCAGTATCGAAAACCAGATTAATTCCATGGACAGCAGCGGTATGGCAGGCGGATCGCAACAAATTCAAATCGCAATAGCAGGCGTTGCTGAACAGTTAAAAGATCCGAATTTGACAGATGCTGAAAAAACAGCTTTACAGGCACAGCAATCTGCATTAGGAATTCAGTTAGCGTCTGCACAGGCAACTGAACAGTCTATGGCTGCTTCCATGCAGACCAGTCTGGACAGTGCATTAGACGGCATTGACCAGTTAAACGACGCTTTAGACAGCATTGATGAAGGCAAAGATGACCTGAACAAAGCCATGGAAGATTTAGAAAAACAGATGCGCTATACAGCAGCGGCGCTATCGTTAAATGCGGTACAGCTGGATAAAACTATCGGGCTGCTGGAAGACCAGATTGCGTTGACTGAACGTTCTGTAAAAATTGCGGAACTGCAGCAGGAATTAGGAATGAACACCAGCGTGGATGTATCATCGGCGCAGGTAGCTCTGGTAGAAGCCAAGAAGAATCTGGCTGACCAGGAAGAAACCTTAAGCACCATCAAACGCAGTATTAATATTCTGATTGGCCGCAACGCAGGCAATCCGCTGGAAATTGTGCCAATGAATCTGCCGATTGCCATTGAATCAGCCCCTGCTTATACACCGCAGCTGATTAGTAAGTTTATCGACAACAACTACTCGCTGGAAACACTGGAACGCGATAGAGTGAATCTGAAAGATTCTGTTGAAGATGACATGGGCAGTGACGAAAAACAGGACATCGACTATCAGGTTATGGCAAAGGACATGGAAATTGACAACAAAAAACAGGCCATTGAAGATGACCTGAAAGCTATGATTGCCAAAATCAACAGCAATGCAGAAGCTTACAAAGTAAGCCGTCAGAAATATGTAAACGAACAGAAAAACTATGAATTTGCACAGAAAAAATTTGAGCTGGGCATGATTTCTGAACTGACACTGTTACAGAGCGAACTGGCGCTGAAGAGTGCAGAAATGACCAACATGCAGAACGGCTACCAGTACTACTTAGACTGGCAGAAATATTATCTGGCTGAAAAAGGCATTGATGTAAGCCAGCTGGCACTGTAAAAGACAATTTTTATATAAGTAATCCCTGTATGGGCGGATTCAGCGCATAAATTTGCGCTAGTACATCCGCCCATTATTTATGCTTTCCTGCGCAAAACGGTCTTTATGTAAAAATATAAATATCGTAAGGGATGGCCTTCGGATGTCCCTATCAACAAAAAAGGAACCTCGAAATTATCGAAGTTCCTTTTTCTGATTTCTTGTTATCGTTGCACCTTATTTTACATCGCGCAGATAGAAGTAATCTTCATCAGCGGCAAACAGTTTTACATCGTCCATGGTATAGATGAAACCATCATAGGTTTTTTCTTTGATATTTAAGCGTTCTTTGGTGGATTCGCTGCTTGTGATGTCGTAGGTCACAATGTAGTAATCCATATTGGTTTTTGCCAGCATATAAACGGTGCTGCCGAACATCTTCATATCTTTGATATTCAGATTGTTGTAATCATAGAAAATTTCATCCTGTTCCACTTTGCTCAGTTTGCTGATATTGTGAAAGTAGTTTGCTATACTGCCATCTGCTTTATACACCGTTGCATAAATTTCCGGATGGTTCATGCCCTCTTCCACCACAACAGCTACAAATTTATCGCCCGCTGCAAAGAGTTTGCTGTCGCCGGCATTTCTGCTCAGCTGGATATCTTCCAGAATTTCATTGTCACTGCCGAGAATCAGCAGATGACCGTCCATCAGGAAGCCGTAATTGCCATTGGAAGCGATTGCATAGGAACTGTTTTCTGCGATTGTACTGCGCTGAGCCAGATCTAACACTTTGCCGGTTTCGCCGGATGTAGTCACGCCAGCGGTGCTATCGCTGGATGCATCAAAACGGAGCACCTTAGCGGTATTCACGCCGCTGCGTACCGTCAAATCGCCGGCCCGGGTATCCAGAACAGCTTCATAATTACTGTTAGCCGGTGTGCCAACACCCACATAGCGGGTGGATGCTTCTTCACTGATGCCTACTGTGTAGGTTTTTCCGTTTTTCTCAACGCTGGTCAGCGCCGGATACAGAACACCGGCGTCATAAGTTTTGCTTTCCACTTTAGCCGCGTCAAAATCAATCACATTTACCTGTACTTTTGTATCGTAACTCTGTACTTCCACCAGATTGTTATGGTCGTCTACAAAATAGACAGCGTTGTTATCCTTCCAGTTATTATAGGCAGCCTGTGTTTCTTTGGTCGGCGCTACACTGCTGACTGGTTCACCGGTGGTGCGCAGGATTGTGGTCAGGTTGCCGTCTTTCCGGGCAAAGTTCTGCACCGAATCGATGGTGTGAATCTGAATGGCGGCCGTGCCGTCTTTGGCCTGCGTGTAATCAACGGTGCCGCCTAAAGACTGAGCCACAAAGCGCAGCGGCAGATATACACGGTCGTTGATAATCTGCGGGCCAACATCTAAAGCCTGCGGCACACCGTTAATCTGTGCAGCGCCGCTATCCGGGAATAGATTGATGGTTGTTTTGCCGCGGGTCACAGATGCCATGCGGTATTCATCGCTCCAGTTTACTTCGCCATCCAGATTTTCAAATAAATCGCGGAATGCCAGCAGGGTGCGGCCATCCACATTTAAAACAGGCTGGCTGGTGTTCAGCAGCTCATCATTGTAATAAATCGAAGTAGATGCATCAGCCAGTGCAGGGCTGACCATCATAGCAGCCAGAGCCGCAGAAGCCGTTAATACTTTTAATGCTTTCATCGGAAAACCTCCTCGAATTCAAGTAATCATATCACTATATTCTTGCCGAAACGCTTATTTCACTTCCAGGAAGTAATAATTTTCATCGTCGCAATAGTACAGCTGCCAGCTGCCTTTCGCCGGAACGAACCGCTCATATGGTCTGGTCAGTTTTTCAGAGGTGAATGTATGCGCGGTTAAATCGTAGCAGGCCAGATATTTGTTCAGGTTGGTCTGCAGCAGCAGATAAGCCTTGTCATCAATCTGCACCGCATCCACAATATTCAGATACCGATAACCGTCAGCATCGCATAGATTGCTCACCGGCACGTAGGAGTTGGCTTTCATGCCTTCCGGTGTGTAGGATGTCACGAAAATTTCTGCATTGCCTTCCGCGGTGATGTCTGAACCGATGGCATAGAATTCACCATTGCTGCTGAACAGTTTCCCGTCTTTGATGGTATCGCTGATCTGATTGCGGGATAATACCTGATAGCCTTCTCCTTGCACGTTGGCAATCAGCAGCAGCTGGCCGTCGGTTAAGAAGCCGTAGCCTTTCCGGTCGCTGAATGCGTAGCTGGTATCCTGAATGTCCTCTTTAGCGCCGCCGATATTCAGCAGATAGCCTTTCACGGTTTTACTGCTGAACCCTTCTTTTCCTTCCAATGCCAACGTATCCAGATATGCCTCACTGCCGTAGAATGCAAATTCACCCTGCGGTGTCTGAATTTCACTGATGAACGCACTTCCGTTTGGATGATATGCCGAACCCACATAATTGCCGGATCCTGTTTCATCCAGCACCGCATAGTAGATGCCGTCCAGTTCGATGATATCTGTAATCGTATTGTGGAAGATTGCTGGTTCTTCCTTCTCCTCTACGCGGCTCAATGTCTGCGTGGTGCGGGACATTTTCACCTTGCCTTTTTCAATATACAGCTCCAGCACGTTGCCGTCATCAGTCATCACAACAGGATTATCGGTGGCTGCGCTGGCAATATTGCGCACAACCTTTGTTTCTCTGCCGTTTTTCTGCATGTAGTTCATGTAGGCATCTCTGGTATTTACCGACACCACCGCATGCCCGTTATCATACTGACGGTAGAATACGTCACAGTCCAGCATTTCAAACAGATAGCGCACCGGCAGATAGATTCTGTCGTTAATCATCTGCGGACCAACATCCAGCTGCTGTTCCGCGCCGTTTACCAGCACCCGGTGCAAATCCGGAAACAGCTTCACTTCCGTATCTTTATAGCTTACAGTTGCCCAGCGGGTTGCATTATCCCACTGCACATCCACATTCATCTGCTCCGCCATATCACGCAGTGCAAACAATGTACGCCCATCCTGAATGATAGCTGGCTGGTTCAGTTCCAGCGGATATCCATTATAATAAACCTCCGGCTCAGCCGCTATAGCAGTACCGCAGGTACCAGCCAGCAGACCGAGTGAAAGCATCGCAACAGCTAATTTTTTCATACACAAACCTCCCGAACATCGATTGATATATGGTTCTATTATAACATTGCAGGATAGCAGAAGAAAAGCCATTCTTGGCGAATCCAGAAAGGAATTTTTCTGTTTTCTGCTGTATTTGTAAGGGCGTTCGCCCACGGACGCCCATTTATCGTCATGGTATGTAATGAGATTTCGGGCGGATGTGCTGGCGCGTTTTTCTGCGCCGAACTACATCGACCCGTTGCCCGCAGGGCAAAACAAAATCGAGTAGGAGGCTGACCATTATTTGACCAGCCGACCTCTCACACCACCGTACGTACGGTTCTCGTATACGGCGGTTCGACAGGTTTACACTTTAACAGATTTATAATGAGAACTGAAAAATAAATATCCTGCCTGTTC
>JAFYPD010000102.1 GCA_017547685.1 Peptococcaceae bacterium | reverse complement strand
GCTGCACCTGGTACCGGGGTTATCGCTGGTGGTGCAGTACGTGCGGTTGTTGAATTAGCAGGTATCAAAAATATCTTAGCAAAATCTCTGGGTTCTGACACAGGTCTGAACATCGTAAAAGCTACTATTCAGGGCTTAGGCTCCATGAAGAGAGTAGAAGATGTAGCAAGACTGCGTGGTAAAACCGTTGAAGAAATCTTAGGTTAAGGGGGATTCTGAGATGGCACAGCTGAAAATTACTTTAGTAAAAAGTGTAATCGGATCATCTGAAAGACAGAGAAATGTTGTGAAATCCCTCGGTCTTAAGAAAACAAACAGCTCCGTTGTTCAGGAAGACACAGCTGTTATCAGAGGTATGATTGCAAAAGTTCAGCACTTAGTAAGTGTTGAAGAAGTGTAAGCTTAACGTAGGAGGTGTTTTCAAGTGAAACTCCATGAGTTAAAACCTGCTGAAGGGTCTAAACAGGCTCCAAAGCGTAAAGGTAGAGGTATTGGTTCCGGTTTAGGTAAAACTGCCGGTAAAGGTCATAAAGGTCAGAAAGCTCGCTCCGGCGGCGGTAAAGGCCCAGGCTTCGAAGGTGGTCAGACTCCATTGCAGCGTCGTATGCCAAAAAGAGGCTTCACTAACGCAGTATTCAAAGTAGAATACACAGAAGTAAATCTGGATCGTCTGGATCGTTTTGAAGCAAATACTGAAATTACACCAGAGCTGTTATTCGATAACGGCATCGTAAAACAGGTGAAAAACGGCGGCATTAAAATTCTGGGGAATGGCGAAGTAACAAAAGCGTTCGTTGTAAAAGCAAATGCTTTCAGCAAATCTGCTCAGGAAAAAATCGAAGCAGCCGGCGGCCGAGTTGAGGTGATTTAATTGTTATCAACTCTCAAAAGTGCAGTAAAAGCTGAGGATACCCGTAAAAAGATTCTTTTTACACTGATGATGTTTCTGGTGTTCCGCATTGGTACCCATATTCCGGTGCCAAACATCAATACAGACATTATTGCAGAACTGGCTGATCAGGCCAAACTGTTAGGATTCTTTGATATGATTTCCGGTGGTGCGTTTAAAAACTTTTCCATTTTTGCGATGAGTATCACACCATACATCAACGCGTCCATTATTATGCAGCTGTTAACGGTTATCGTTCCGAAACTGGAACAGTTAGCGAAAGAGGATCGCAAAAAGATTGCTGAATATACCAGATATTTAACTGTAGTATTAGCGTTCGTTCAGGCGGTTGGTGTTTCCTTCGGATTCAAATCGGCTTTAGTGGATTCTTCCTTTGGCAGCATTGCGTTAATCGCACTGACATTAACTGCTGGTACAGCATGCTTAATGTGGATTGGTGAGTTGATTACAGAAAAGGGTATCGGCAACGGTATTTCCTTAATTATCTTCGCAGGGATTGTTTCCCGTATTCCTTCTGGTTTATTCTATCTGTACAACTACATTACAGAGAACGGTGCAATCGGTTTCCTGATTGTATTACTGTTCGCAGTAATCGCTTATGCAGCAATTGTTGCAGTTGTAGCGATCCATGAAGGCCAGAGAAGAATTCCTGTACAGTATGCAAAACGTGTAGTGGGTCGTAAAGTATATGGCGGTCAGTCTACTCATATTCCAATCAAAGTGAACTCCGCAGGGGTTATTCCGGTAATCTTTGCAATGTCCATTCTGATGTTCCCAGGTACAATCGCTTCCTTTTTCCCGAACAGCGGTTTTGCCAACACAATTGCAAGTATTTTTGATGCTTCTGGCATCTTCTATAACATCTTATATGCATTACTGATTATTTTCTTCACATATTTCTACTCTGCGATTACATTCAATCCAGTAGATGTTGCTGAAAATATCAAGAAAAACGGTGGTTTCATCCCGGGCTTACGTCCAGGTAGACCAACTGCTGATTACATTTCCAAAGTAATGGGTCGTATTACACTGTTCGGTGCAATCTTCCTGGCAGCAATCGCTGTTCTGCCAGCCATTATTATGGGGCTGTCCGGTCTGGAACTGTATTTCGGTGGTACAGCACTGCTGATCGTAGTAGGTGTTGCGTTAGATACGATGAAACAGCTGGAAGCATCTCTGTTGATGCGCAGCTACGAAGGCTTTATGAAATAATCTGATTTGGAGGGATTACAGTGAAAATCATACTGATGGGGCCTCCTGGTGCCGGTAAAGGTACTCAGGCAGAAAAACTGGTTGAGTTATATCAGATTCCTCATATCTCTACGGGGGATATGTTTCGTAAAGCACAGAAAGAAGGTACTGAACTGGGCCTGAAAGCGAAAAGCTATATGGATCAGGGTCAGCTGGTACCAGATGAAGTAACAGTTGGGATCGTAAAAGAACGTCTGGCAGAAGATGACTGCAAAGACGGTTTTCTGCTGGATGGGTTTCCAAGAACCGTACAGCAGGCCGATGCTCTGGATGGAATTTTAGCGGAACTGGGCATGGTGCTGGATCGGGTTGTCAACATCGAAGTTGACAAAGCATTTCTGGTTGACCGTTTAACCGGCCGCCGGGTTTGCAGAACCTGCGGTGCAACATTCCACGTGACAAACAAAGCTCCAAAAGTGGAAGGCGTTTGCGATAAATGCGGTGGTGAGTTATACCAGCGCAACGATGACAAAGTTGAAACAGTTAGTAACCGGTTGGATGTATATGCAGCACAGACTGCACCATTAATCGAGTACTATCAATCCAAGGGTATTATGAGCTCTATCGATGGTAGCAAATCGATGGAAGATGTATTAGCTGACATTCGTACTGCTTTAGGGAGTAAATAAGCATGATTCATGCCAAATCTCCTCGGGAAATCCGATATATGCGTGATGCGGGCCGCATTGTGGCCCAAACCCACGAGGAACTTGCTAAAGCTGCGAAACCGGGCGTTAGTACCAAAGAACTGGACCAGATTGCGGAAGACTATATCATATCCAAAGGGGCTGCGCCTTCATTTAAAGGGTATCATGGTTTTCCGGCAACAATCTGTGCTTCCGTTAATCACGTTGTAGTACATGGGATTCCAAGTTTAGAGACATTAAGAAATGGTGATATTATCAGTATTGATATCGGAGCTATTCTCAATGGATATCACGGTGATGCAGCCAGAACTTTACCGATAGGTGAAATTTCTGCGACCGCAGAAAACTTGTTGCAGGTCACAGAAGAAAGTCTGTACAAAGGGATTGAGCAGGCCGTTATAGGAAACAGGCTCTCCGACATATCCCACGCTGTGCAGACTCATGTGGAAGACAATGGTTTTTCTGTGGTACGAAGTTACTGTGGTCATGGGATTGGCCGCGCCATGCACGAAGAACCGCAGATTCCGAACTATGGAACCCCGGGGCAGGGGCCACGGCTGAAAGCTGGTTATTGCCTGGCGATAGAGCCTATGGTCAATGTCGGTACTCATAATGTCTCTGTGTTAAAAGACAGATGGACAGTTATCACGAATGATAAGCAGCTATCCGCCCATTTTGAACATTCTATTGCGGTAACAGAAGATGGGCCATTGATTTTAACGGAGTTATAATAGTCGAAGGTGTAATGAAGGAGGCTATCTCATATGTCTAAGGATGTCATTGAAGTAGAGGGCACCGTAATTGAACCTCTGCCAAATGCGATGTTTCAGGTTGAACTGGAAAATGGCCATAAAGTACTGGCACATGTTTCCGGTAAAATCAGAATGAATTTTATTAAAATTTTACCGGGGGACAGAGTTACAGTTGAGCTCTCTCCTTATGATCTGAGCCGCGGCCGGATTACTTACCGGTTTAAGTAAGAAGATACTTCCTATTGCCTATAAGGAGGGTATAAATAATGAAAGTAAGAGCTTCTGTAAAGCCAATTTGTGAAAAATGCAAAATCATTCGCCGTAAAGGTGCTGTAATGGTTATTTGCGAAAATCCAAAACACAAACAGAAACAAGGTTAATTTATAAATAGAGCTTCTCAGGGAGGTGCAGTAAATGGCACGAATCGTTGGTATTGACTTACCTAGAGAAAAAAGAGTCGTAATCGGCTTAACATATATCTATGGTATTGGCAGAGCTACTTCTGAAAAAATCATTGCAGAAGCAGGTATCAATCCTGACACAAGAGTACGTGATCTGACAGAAGAAGAAGTACAGAAATTAAGAGATATCATCGGCAAAATGAAGGTTGAAGGCGACCTGCGCCGTGAAATTTCCCTGAATATCAAACGTCTGTCTGAAATCGGCTGTTTCCGTGGTGTAAGACACCGCAGAGGTCTGCCTGTTAGAGGTCAGAGAACAAAAACAAACGCAAGAACACGTAAAGGTAAAATTAAAACCGTAGGTGCAAAACGCAAAAAATAAGGGGTGATATGTTAAATGGCTAGACCAAAGACTGCTGCTACTCGTGTAAAACGCAGAGAACGTAAAAATGTTGATAAGGGTATCGCCCATATCAAATCTACATTTAACAATACAATCGTTACCATCACCGATATGAATGGTAATGCCTTATCTTGGG
>JAFYPD010000101.1 GCA_017547685.1 Peptococcaceae bacterium | reverse complement strand
TTCTGCTGAATACACTGTAAACGGCGTTGCTAAAACTGCTGACGTTGCTCCATTCATCAATGGTTCCAGAACTATGGTTCCTGTAAGATTCGCTGCTGAAGCGTTCGGTATCAAAGTTATCCCAACTTACGATGAAAACGGTGCTACCGCTGACATCCTGTTCAACCTGTAATTTGTAATTGCATATTGAACGTTTACGGAGACTCTTTCGAGGGTCTCCGTTTTTTACATAGGAGAAAAAGCATCATCAAAGCAAAGGATACCAGGCGGTGCTATATCCTGTATATTCGTTTAAACTGGCCTGCGGCCAGCGAGCCAATGTGGCCATTGGCCCCTACAAGTTCTGCACCGAAAACAAAAATACCCGCCATCCATCTGGACAACGGGTTCGGTTTTCCTTCGACTAACACAGTCAAACACAAAAAGGAAAACTAGCTGCTGGCCATCCCAAGGTTAGCAGCTAGTTTTAACAACACGGGAGAAACCGTCATCGGGTGTGTTGGCCGCACACTAGTGGTTGCTCTCTTTACTGTATTTTTATTCTTCTGTCAATTCAGACATTTCTTTCTTATTCAGCTGGTTTACGGCAACGCCTGTACCAAACAGTGCCCAGAAAATTGGTGCCACCGATACAATGGAATCATTAAAGAATCCGGCACCAAGATAACCGATAACAGCCAGTGCAACAGCCACGCCAACCGTCTGCTGTGCGCTGTATTCTTTGCGCAATGCATACAGTTTAAAGCTATCGATGATATATGCTGCCATCATAATGAAAAAGGCCGCTAAAGCGATTACACCATGGCTGATGCCAATCTGCAGATACAGATTATGCGGTTTATCTACAATCATCTGGGTGGTGCCGTAGGAATACAGTTTTGCCAGCAAATCACCCTGCGGGAATTCTGCAAAGAAGGTATCGGCACCGTGACCAACCAGTGCACTGTCTAACATCACCGGTAAACTGCGGGACCAGATATAGCCGCGGGCAGAACCTAGTTTTTCTTTGCCTTCAAACCCGATGGAAGGGGCCTCAACATATTCGATTTTATTCATGCGCCCGTCAACAAAGCAGAACCCTTCATCATACAGCCCTACGATAAATTCAATACTGTCGTCCAGATAAAGGCCAAGAAACGGGGTTTTCTGTTCATTCACGGTTACGTACTGCAATTCCATTTTATAGCCGCCAACCGTTAAACTGCTATCTTCGGCAGGCGCAGTTGCTGTCTGCCCATCGCCGCTGATAATCACCGGCTGATGATTACTATTTTTCTGAATTGTCAGTGTATCATCCTGAAACATGAAAATGACTTTATCGTCCTGCAAATCAATCTGGCGCACAGCAATTTTGTCATGATAATCCACATCGCTGCTGGATACCAAGGCTTTCATATCATTCAGCAGACTTGGAATACGTGCCAGTGCCAATCCTCCGGTTACGATATTAACGCCGAATACAAATACAATCAGCACCGCTATGCAGCCAATCGTTACTTTAGAGTGCTCTATCAGTTTTTTGCCAAAGAAAACAATAAAACATACAGCTGCCAGCACTAAACCAATAATCCCTGCACGAGAAGTACTACCCAGCAGCGCAAACAGCGCCACAACGGTTGCTGCACCGCAGAAAATTTTTGCCTTGCGTTCTTTCAGGAACAGGGTCAGCACCAGAAACAGCGGTACCATCATAGCACCGAAGCTCCCCATGTAATTGTAGTGATACATAGTACCATAAATTTTGCCGCGCTCAAATAACATTTTCAGTTCGCCCTGTGAACGGTATACTTCTGGGATAATCAGGCTCTGACCAAAGCTTGTGGTAAATAAATCGTGGCCAAAGAACTGAAACACACCTAGAAAGCCGGTAATGAATGTCAGTATACCTAACGGCAGCACAATATATTTGAAGTCCGGTTTATGAGTATATGCCCACATGGCGTACAGCATAATCAGCAGATATACCAGAATCGTAATCAAGCCTTCGCAGCGTTCCGGACCGCCCCACAGTGCGATACTTTTATAGTTGGATAACACAGTGGATAACAGTGCAAACAGAGCAAATACTGCTGTCGCGGCAAAATACAGATGCAGGGATTTGTTCTGCAGCATCTGATCTTTCATACCCTGTGCTTTATAGTAGCCGAATACGCCAACCATATAAATTGCGGTCAGCATCAGTGCTCTGGATTTATAATACGAGAAAAAGTCGGCCGCAGAATCCTGTGTCCAGAATGCCTGTACTTCGACAGGCATCGGAATTACCTGCAACTGCACAATTAACGGGATAACGCCCAATACCAGAATCAGCGGCACAAACATTGCCAAACCGAGTTTAATCGTTTGTGCGCCTGTTTTGCGGGCAATACCAGTACTTTTTGCCGCACTTTTATTTTTTTTTGCCATTCAAAATACCCCTTCCACGATAAATGTCTGAATGAAACTGCCGCCTATTCAAATATCACCAAAAACCACTTAAATAGAATACTTAATTATATCATCTTTATGTCCCCATAGCAATCGTACATTCCCATGCTGTATTTCTTTTTCAGCCGCTGCAGTGTACTTTTGCTGATACCGGTCATCTCCTCCACTTCACGATAGGTATATTCCTGCAGCAGCGTTACCGCTTCAAGAGCCCTGTCGTCATCATACTCCGGCGGGCGGCCTTCCCGCCAGCCGTTTTTGGTTCTTGCAATGGATTTCCCCTCCGATGTGCGCTGTATAATCATGTCACGCTCGAATTCAGCAAATCCCAGCATTACCGTTAAAATCAGTTTTCCGGTAGGTGTATTGTCGACCGTTCCCATATTTAAAATATTCACACGTACGCCCCGCTCCAGCAGATGCTGCACCACATTGATGCCTTCCACTGTATTGCGGGCAAACCGGTCAAGCTTTGTGATTACAAGAGTATCCCCTTCCTCCAGGATATCCATCAGCTTGTTGAAATTCGGACGGGAAGTTTTTGTGCCGGTAAACGCATCCTGAAACAGAACCATAGCACCGTTCTGGCGCAGAATCCTTTCCTGTTCTTCCAGGCTGTTTCCCTTCACCTGCCCGACTGTACTGACACGCATATAACCATAAATCATAATCAAACTTCCTCCTTTGCGACTATTTTTTCCGGAGTCAGGGCACAGTATCATGGCCCCATAATTACATCTCTTTATATGTAAAAAGATGGAGAAAGTAAGAAGAGAACTATCGTTATCAGATTATTATGCTGCAAACATTGAAGATAAGATAAAGTATACAGTAATCATTCCGTTTTCATCAAGTTTTTCTGGCCGACACGGAAA
Source organism: Peptococcaceae bacterium (assembly GCA_017547685.1). Lineage (GTDB taxonomy): Bacteria > Bacillota > Peptococcia > Peptococcales > Peptococcaceae > UBA7185. The sequence continues at coordinate 5,413 of JAFYPD010000101.1, read as the reverse complement.
AAATCTTGCATTTCCAGCAAAATCGCGCCGATAAAAGTTGCTAGCCCGCGGTGGTTATGGTAAAATTATTTGTTATGAAGATACTAATTTTATACTCTGATAAAGACAGGAGATTGCACATATGAACTTAGTGGAACAGGTTACCGAACAGGTAAGAAATGAAATTGAGCAGGGAATTGTGAATGCGAAAGCTGCCGGTCGGTTCGATTACACCGACATGCCGGCATTTATTGTGGAAGTGCCGAAAGATAAATCCCACGGCGATTTTGCCACCAACGCAGCAATGCTGCTGACTAAACAGGCAAAAATGAAACCGCGTGATATCGCGCAGGCTATTGTGGACAGCCTGAACAAAGACAGCAAACTGATTGAAAAAGTTGAAATTGCAGGCCCGGGCTTCATCAACTTCTTTTTATCCCAGAGCTGGATGTACGACATTCTGCCGCTGGTAGAAGCGCAGGATACCGCTTACGGTTCCGTAGATATTGGCCACGGCGAAAAAGTTCAGATTGAATTTGTCAGCGCAAACCCGACCGGGCTGCTGCATATGGGTAATGCCCGCGGCGGTGCCTTGGGTGATTCTCTGGCAAATCTGCTGAAAATGGCCGGTTATGATGTGACAAAAGAATTCTACATCAACGATGCCGGCAATCAGATTGTGAATCTGGGTTTATCTCTGGAGGCCCGCTATCGTCAGGAACTGGGCGATGTGGATTATCCGTTCCCGGAAAAAGGCTACCACGGCAAAGATATCATCGACACTGCAAAACGTATCATCGCAGAAGTGGGCGACAGCTATCTGAGCCTGCCGGAAGAAGAACGCCAGCAGAAAATGATTGCCACTGCACTGGATGAAAAAATCTCCGCGATTAAGAGCGGCCTGAAAGACTTCGGTGTGGAATATGATGTATGGTTTAGCGAAACCTCTCTGCACGAGAGCGGTGCTGTGCAGGAAGTGGTTGACCTGCTGACAGAAAAAGGCCTGACCTATGAAAAAGAAGGGGCTATCTGGCTGAAAACAACCGAATTCGGCGAAGAAAAAGACGAAGTTCTGATTCGCTCCAACGGGATTCCAACTTATTTTGCTGCGGACATTGCATATCACAAAAATAAATTCGACCGCGGGTTCAAACGGGTCATCAACATCTGGGGCGCCGACCACCACGGTCATGTGGCTCGTATGAAACGTTCCATGGATGCCATCGGGTACGACGGGAACAACCTGACCATTCTGCTGATGCAGCTGGTTCGCTTATACCAGAACGGCGAAGTGGTTCGTATGTCTAAACGTACCGGCCAGTATGTAACCCTGCAGGAATTAATTGAAGATGTAGGCAAAGACGCTGCCCGTTACTTCTTTATCATGCGCAACCCAGACAGCCATCTGGACTTTGACCTGGATTTAGCAAAACAGCAGTCCAGCGACAACCCTGTGTATTATGTACAGTACGCACACGCCCGCATCAACAGCATCTTAACTGCTACCGGCAAACCGGCGCCAAAAGCTGCCGATTGCGATTTAACTCTGCTGAAAGAAGAAGCCGAACTGGAATTAATCCGCAAAATTGCTGACCTGCCAAACGAAATCGCTTACGCAGCAGGCGAACTGGAACCATATCGTCTGGCTCGCTATGCAACCGACCTGGCTACTCTGTTCCACAGCTTCTACAACAGCTGCCGTGTATTGACTGACGACGAAGCGCTGAAAGATGCCCGCCTGGTACTGGTAAACGCAACCCGCATCACCCTGCGCAATGTACTGACCCTGTTAGGCGTGAGCGCACCGGAAAGAATGTAATATAAGCAAGCTTCACTCTAAAGAGCAGCTGTTTTCCGCAAAAGCAGCTGCTTTTCTTTTATCTTAACAGAATCAAAAGATTTGGCTGGCATTTCACAGTTTCTTTCCCGGATGGCAAGTGGTATAATAGAGGCATCAACTCTTAAACGGGAGGTAGAAAAAGAAATGAAACAGATTCGATGGAAATGCAGTCTGATACTCCTGCTGGCGGTTCTGCTGCTGATGGGCGGTGCCGGTGCTGTGTGGGCCGGTGACGCTTACGAAGTGACGGTAAATCAGAACACCCGCATCGATGTGCAGATTACTGATGCAGATGGCCTGGCTGTAGCGCCGGGCAGGGAAATCGATGATATTAAATATATTATCAAGAGCAAACCGGAAGGCGCCAAGGCAAGTGCCTACACCGTCAGCGACAGTGAATTAGAAGAAACCGGCAGATTCACCATGGCGTTCACCTGCGACACTGTGGGCACGGTTGAAGTGGAAAGCTTTGTTACCGTGAAAGGCGCGGCCAAATATTACACCGGCCTCCACACCATTCAGGTAGTGGACGAAAAAGCCGAAACTGAAAAAATTATCATCATGTCTATCGGCTCCGCTCAGATGATTGTGAATAACGATGTAATTCAGATTGATGCGGCGCCTCTTGTTCAGAATGGTCGGACTTACGTGCCGCTGCGCGCCCTGAGTGATATTTTTGAAGCCAGCTGCAGTTACGATGCTGCCGCACAGCAGATTACCATCACAAAAGATAATACCGTTATCACCATGACGATCGGTGCTGACCAGTTCACCTTAGATGGCACCGTAACCGCTATGGATGCCCCTGCCTTCATCACCGGCAACGGCCGCACCATGGTGCCGGTTCGGTTCATCGCCAACGCATTTGGCGCAGTGATCAAACCAACCTATCATGAAAACGGCGCTGTGGCAGATATTATGCTTCAGGTATAAACAGAATAAAACCTTTTAACGGCTCTCTCCGGAGAGTCGTTTTTGTTTGTATGGATGCAGCCGATGTAGGTAATGTAGCATATGTAGTACATTTTTAAAAGTATTTCTAATTTATTTCTATTTTTAAATTTTTTCTGAAAAGTACCTACATTCCTACATAAATATATTGGTTGAGCCAAAAATTACTACATTAGATATTACATTTTACTACACTATCATACATGTAGAATCAATTAAAACCTCCCAGAAAATGTTAATAAAAAAGTTATGTCAACTTTCGTTTTGTCCCAAAACTTATGAGTTATGAATATCCATCGCTGGCGGACGGTACTAAAAAAGGCGCATTTATCGGGGTTTCCCGAGCGTTTGGCAGAACGTAAAACTGACCGAGAAATATCCTAGGAGGGAAATAAATTGAAAAACAAAAAATTATTTGCGATTCTGACATTAGTGTGCTTCATGTTCACTTTAATGCCAGTTGCTGCTTTCGCTGCTGTAGATGCAGATGAAAGCTATGTTTACACCGAAGATGCTAACGCAAAAGAAGAAGTTGGCGAAGATGTAACAATCCAGTTTGATTTTAATAATGACGCAACAACAACCGTATATGTATGGTTCCTGAAAGACGACTCTAAAGTTGCTTCTAAAAGCGTAACTGGTCCTGTTGAGGCTGATAACTACGGCATCTTCAAAATCGAAGCTAAAGAAGGCAAAGACTATGACTTCCAGTTTGCAAGTGCTGGTAAATATGTAGTAAAAGCTGCTCTGAGCCCAGTAGATTTCACAGACAAAACAAAAGCAGAAGCTTTTGCTGATGCTGAAGATGTACTGCGCAACTTAACAGATCACAAAACTATCGAAATCACTTCTTCCTCTTCTTCCAGAGATTATGCTGTTAAGGTTGAAGGTGCTGAATTGGTAGATGGTGATGTTCAGCTGTTAGACACTGGTTTAGAAGATGACAAAACTACCGAAGATAAAGATGAAAGCAAGAAACCTAACACAGATTACTACACAGATGGTGCTGTATTTAAAGTAACTGGTCAGGATGCTGACAATGTATTTGGCGGCAAAATCACTCTGGCTTTTGTTGATGCAAAAGGTGCTGCTGTAAAAGGTGAAAAAGTAGAATTTTCCACAAACAGCTCCAACATCGAGCTGAACAAAGAATCTGCAACAACCAGCCAGTTAGGTAAAGTAGATTTTAAAGTGGCTGCATCTGCTGAAGGTACTTACAAAGTATATGCTACCATCGGTTCTTTCGAAGTTACCATCAACGTAGTTGTTGGTGCTACCGGCGCTGCTTATATCAACATCGACAGAGAACCATCTGCTCCTGTTGACATTGATACTGTTGACCTGAAAGATTTTGTACGTTTTAGCTTCACTGACATCAACGGCAATGCTGTAAAAATCGAAGACATTGAAAACACTGAAAAAGCATTCGATGCTGATACAAACCATGTATCCATCATTTCCAAACCAGCTGATTCTGATTTAGAAGACAGCGATGTAAAATTAATTCAGCGCGGCAACAATGCTAACCAGGCTACCATTTCTGTAGCTGGCGGTTTAGATGCAGAAGGTACCTATGAATTTAAAGTAGTTCTGAACAATGGTAACTATAAAGTTGTTACTGTAGAAGTAAAAGAATTCAAGACACCAGTTGCTATCAATCTGACATACGCTGCTCCATCTGTTGAATTAGGCGGCAATCTGTATGTTGATAAACTGGAATATGTAGATGCTAACGGCGTTGTAAAATCCGCAAAAGGTAAAGTTGATTTAGCTGCTACCGGGTATGCTGTAGAGAATTTTGACACCACAGAGGGTACAATCAAAGCTAAATCCGATGAAAAATATATTGGTTCCGAAATCACTGTAACAGCTGTTGACGAACGTTACAATCTGGTTGCTAACGCAACTGTAACTGTTGCTGACGATGCAAAAGAAATCAAATTTGCTACCAACACTGCTGACGTAGATGTAAACAACAAAATCAATGCATATCTGGCAGATGCACAGGGCAACCGTGTAGCTCCAGGTACTAATGTTGATAAAAATAATGAAGGCGAAACTGTAAAAGGTTTCTCCATCAGCTTCGTAGTTCTGGACAAACCAGAAGGCGCTAAAGTATCTGCAAACCTGGCAGAAAGCACGGACTTCTTAAGCTCCGGTTCCTTCAAAATGTCCCTGACTTCTAACAAAGTTGGTAATGTAACTGTTCAGGCGATTGCGAAAGTTACAAAAACAGTAAGTGGTAACCAGTCTGCAAGTGAAAAAGAAGTAGTTAAATACTACACAGGTACCCAGATTTTCGCTGTTGGTACTGAAGGCACTGGTGATGTAGTAGTTATGTCCATTGGTTCTAACGAAATCATCGTGAACGATGCAAAAGCTACCATCGATGCTGCTCCAATCATCGAAAACAACCGTACATTCGTACCATTCCGCGCTCTGGCTGAAGCGTTCGGTGCTACTGTAGCATACGATGAAGCTACTCAGGCAGTAACTGCTGAACTGAACGGCACAACTGTTGTTATGACAATCGGTTCCGCTACTTACACTGTAAACGGCGTAGAAAAAACTGCTGACGTTGCTCCATTCATCAACGGTTCCAGAACTATGGTTCCTGTAAGATTCGCTGCTGAAGCGTTTGGC
>JAFYPD010000100.1 GCA_017547685.1 Peptococcaceae bacterium | reverse complement strand
TTTACATAGAAGCCCTCTCTTTAAAGAAAAATGCATTTTCAAATTTATGTAAATCTGTATTCTTACATATTGCAATTAGAAACCGCATATGCTATACTATGTTCCAGTAAGGAATTGTGATGAGAGACAAGTCCATTTGTAACAGGAGAACCCCCGGCAGCTGCAACTGCCGGGGGTTCTTTTATCCCTGATTTTTATAGCCTTGACTGACTGTTACCGGTTCCCGTCTATCCATCGGCAGATAGCAACACCTCCTATCTGTCACCGATATAGGGAGGGTAACGAACCATAGTATATCACATTACACTTCCAGTTTCAACCAGTTATTCCAGATGATTTTTCAAATACAGGAAGTTTATTCACAATTCATTGACAGAACCGCTGATTTCATGTAAAATATATAGGCAACAATCGCGAAGGGGTGCGCTATGACTGCGGAAGAACATCTTTTTTTTCTGGAAGAAGCAATTAAAGAGGCAGAAAAAGCGGCGGCCATTGGTGAGGTGCCAATCGGTGCGGTGGTTGTGTGCAATGGTGAAATTGTAGGACGCGGGCATAATCTGCGGGAGCGGGATAATGACCCTACTGCCCATGCGGAAATCTGTGCGCTGCGTGATGCGGGGCAGAGGCTGGGAAGCTGGCGGCTGGAAACATGCACGCTTTATGTAACCATGGAGCCATGTCCGATGTGCTGCGGTGCGTTGATTAACAGCCGGGTGGATACGGTTGTATTTGGTGCCAGCGAGCCGAAATTCGGTTCGGCAGGCAGTCAGCTGAATCTGCTGCAGTTTCCGGGCTTTAATCATAATGTACACATTGTGGGGCCTGTTGCGCAGGAGCGGTGCAGCCAGCTGATGAAGGATTTTTTTGCACAGCTGCGCCGGAAAAAATAATATGGTTTATTGTGGAGATGTACCCAAGTGGCTGAAGGGTCCGCACTCGAAATGCGGTAGGCCGGGCAACCGACGCGAGAGTTCAAATCTCTCCATCTCCGTGATATATCAGACAGTCTGCTGTAATGGCGGGCTGTCTTTTTTATCTGTACAGGTACTGACATACGTGGGTCAGAATATCATTATGTAATTTGAAAGATGCCTGAATCATCTGAATATAAAAAAGAGCCCGAGACAAAGTGGAATTGATAATAAAAACAATTCGTTTTGTCCGGGCTTATTTGTTTATAAATCAGAGGTGCTTATTTCTGCTGGGCAATTTGCTCCGCTTTTTCCATTAAATATTCCCAGCGCTCCATTTTTTCTATCAGCTGTTCTTCCAGTGCTTCTTTGGCCTTGCTGATTTCGTTCAGCTTCACAAAGTTGGTGCTGTTGGCCGCCATATCGATGTCACACTGGGCTATTTTCGATTCTAACGTTTCAATATCTGCCTCAATGGTTTCGTACTCTTTTGCTTCCTGATAGCTGAATTTGAGCTTCTGGGTGCGCTGGCGGGTGTCAACTTTCTTTTCTTTCTCGACGGGAGTGGCTTCAACTGGCGCTTCCAGCTGTTTTCGCTCAGCGTAATCACTGTAATTGCCGGTATGAATATCCACTCTGCCGTTTCCTTCAAAGGCGAAAATACGCTGTGCAATGCGGTCTAAAAAGTAGCGGTCGTGGCTGACGGCAATCACCGGGCCGGAAAAATGGTCAATAAAGTCTTCTAAAATCTGCAGGGTCTGGATATCCAGATCATTGGTCGGCTCATCCAGCAATAATACGTTTACATCATCCATCAAAACACCGAGCAGATACAGGCGCCGCTTTTCCCCGCCGGAAAGGTTGCGAATCAGCGAATGCTGCTGGGCGCCGCTGAATAAAAACCGTTCCAGCATACGGGCTGCTGAAATCAGCGAGCCGTCGCTGCTGTGGATGTATTCGCCTTTCTCACGGACATAATCAATAACACGCATATCCAGCGGCAGGTCACTGTTATCCTGGGTATAGTAGCCGATGCGCACGGTGTCGCCCCATACCACCGAGCCGCTGTCGTACGGCATATCTTTGCCAAGGATATTCAGCAGGGTGGATTTGCCTAACCCGTTATTGCCGATGATGCCGATGCGGTCATCGCGCACAACGGCGTAGGTGAGGTCGGCAATGCATACTTTGTGGCCGAATGTCTTGCGCAGATGGTCTATTTCGATAATTTTTTTGCCCAGACGGGAATGCTGCAGGGAGATTTCCAGCTTTTCTTCCTGCCGGGTTGTCAGCGAATCTTCCAGTTCATAGAACCGCTCAATGCGGGCTTTCTGTTTGGTGCGGCGCGCTTCTGCGCCTTTGCGCATCCAGGCCAGTTCCTGTTTGTATAATGCGTGAGCTTTCTCCTGCATGCGGCGCTCGCTTTCCTCCCGCTGTGTTTTTAATTCCAGGAAGGTTTCGTAGTTGCCTTCGTAAGAATACAGTTTTGCATTGGATAATTCCAGAATCCGATTGGTGACACGGTCAAGAAAATAACGGTCGTGGGTGACCATCAGCAGGGCACAGTTTTTGGCTTTCAGGTGCTGCTCTAAAAATTCGATGGCGTCATTGTCCAGATGGTTGGTCGGCTCGTCCAGAATCAGCAGATTACATGGGCGAATCAGTGCACCGGCCAGAGCGATTCGTTTGCGCTGCCCGCCGGATAAGGAGGACACCTTTGCAGAAAAATCGTGAATGCCAAGTTTGTTTAAAATGGCTTTGGCTTCGCTTTCCAACTGCCAGGCGTTCTGTTCATCCATCTGGGCGCTCAAATCCAGCAGCTGCCGGGTCAGTTTTTCATTGGAAGGGTCATGTTCCAGCGCATCCAGTGTCTGTTCATAATGGCGCAGCACTTTCATAAACGGCGATTCACCGCGGAAAATCTGCTGCAGTACGGTGGCGTTTTCATCAAATACAGGATGCTGCGGCAGATATTCCAGCACTAGCTGGTTGGATGTCTGGATTTCGCCCTCATCGGCTTGTGCGATACCAGCCAGAATTTTTAACAGGGTGGATTTTCCGGTGCCGTTTACACCCAGCAGCCCGATTTTATCGTTAGAATCGATATTGACGGCAACATGATCAAAGATGACTTTTAAGCCGTGTGTTTTACATAACTCTGTAGCGGCAAGTAACAGCATAACTATCGTTCCCTTCGCAGAAATCTTACTAGTAGTATTGTATCGGATAAATCTGTTGCAGACAATAAAAAAAGCTGTATTTCAAATGAAATACAGCTTGGATGCGCCAGAAGGGATTCGAACCCCTGACCTTTTGGTTCGTAGCCAAACACTCTATCCAACTGAGCTACTGGCGCATATGAAACGGAGAGAGTGGGATTTGAACCCACGATGCAGTTTGACCCGCATACTCCCTTAGCAG
>JAFYPD010000016.1 GCA_017547685.1 Peptococcaceae bacterium | reverse complement strand
GAACAGGCAGGATATTTATTTTTCAGTTCTCATTATAAATCTGTTAAAGTGTAAACCTGTCGAACCGCCGTATACGAGAACCGTACGTACGGTGGTGTGAGAGGTCGGCTGGTCAAATAATGGTCAGCCTCCTACTCGATTCATGGGTTATCGATTTATTCCGCTGTGGTTTCGTTACTGGTTTCAGTTCCGGTGTATGGGGCGATGCCGTTGTATACGCGGCTGTCTGCACTGATTACAAATTCAACGGACTGGACTGCGTTTTTGTCAAAGTTGGCGCCGCCTCCAGGGAATGGCATCAGAGATGGGTCGAACCTTTCTGGCATCTGGCCGTCGGCTGGGCGTTCCGGACGCTGACCGTCACCAGCCGGGCGTTCGCCTTTTTCAGCACCTTCCGGGTGCTTCGGCTGTTCGCCGCCGGCTGGAGGCTTCATGCCGTCCGGCCGTTCATCGTCTGGCATTGCCGGTCTGCCGCCGCCCTGCATCACACCGCGATGGGCCAGCTGGGTACCGCCGGTGTAGCTTTCCACTTCTGTATAGATACCGTTGGTCACGGTGCCGGTTAAGGTGCCGCCGCTGTACAGATAATAAGTCTGGCCGTCTGCTAAGTCAGCGGAGGAGAATTCCAGAATGCTGAAATCGTTGACCGGGGTGTAAGCCAGTACATAGTTGCCTTCGGTATCGGTTATCACCAGCGGTACATTGCCTTTCTGCGGTTCTGCAAAATAGAACTGGGCGTGCTGCTGGGCCGATTCATCGGAGATTTCTTCATACATATTGCCGGTTGCACAAACGGTGCCGCCGTTTATGATAATCCCCAGGTCAGCATCCAGACCGCTGTCCATACTGGTGCTGTGGGCCTGTGCCGCGACAAAACCGCCATTGATGTAAATATAGCCGTTGGAGTCAATGCCGTCGCCTTCTTCGCCGTTCTGGATGGCGCAGTTGATGATACCGTCGTTGATCGTGATCACCGATACGCCGTCTTCGCTGGCATTCAGCGCATCATCGCTGGATGCAATCTGGATGGTGCCGTTGTTGATGGTGAGGTGCATTTTACTTTCGATGCCCTCCTTGTCACCGGTTACCTGCAATGCGCCGGTACCGTCAATCAGCAGAGAAACATTGGAGGAGATGGCGCCGTCGTTATCAATTTCCACACCGTTTTCGTCCATGTATTCGGCCACATGAGAACCGTTGATGATGTTGGTGGAGCCTTCGGCAAGTGTGATTTTTGCCCCGGCCTCGCCGGCTGTTTTTGTATCAGCGGCATCCTCGATATAGATGGCCGGTGCTGTCTGGTTTGTGATTTCCACGCCGTTTAAAATCAGGTTCACTTCCTGTTCCGGTGCCGATACGCGAATCTGGGCGTTCTGGATGCTGCCGGAGAGTTGATAGTCACCGGCTTTGGTGATGTGGACGATGGTGTTTGCCGTATCTTTCAGGTCGGCAGCCACATCTTCATGGGTTTCCACCACCGACGATGTATAAACAGCCTGGGCGCTGTCCTGTGTGATGGCCTCGCCGTTTACCGTGACGGCATCATCAGACAGGGCAATCTGCGCAGCACCGCTGTCTGCATTGCTGCAGCCGAAACACAGGAATGCGGCAATCAGCGCAGCCGATAACACATGATGTTTTTTCATGGGACATACCTCTTTCTTTTTTGCCTTTGTAAATACATTGTAAAAAGTAAGTATAGTATAACAGAAAATTGTGACGACTTTGTGAGGAAAATCAAAAGTTTTTCTTAAATTTCTGCAGAATGCTTTTTCACGGAGAAATCCTGTTGGACAGTGACCCAAAGTGTGATAAAATAAAAAGTAGTGATTTTGTATTTTATCGGAAAGAGGTTATATATATGCGTATTTTAGTAGCAGGCGGGGCCGGATACATCGGCAGCCACACCTGTCTGGTTCTGCTGGAGGCGGGCCATGAGGTTGTGGTGGCCGACAACCTGTGCAACAGCAAGGAGGAATCGCTGCGCCGGGTACAGGAACTGACCGGTAAGCCCATTACCTTTTATCAGGTGGATGTGACCGATGAGACAAGCGTGGAAACAATCTTTACCGAACAGCAGATTGACGGTGTAATTCACTTTGCCGGGCTGAAAGCGGTGGGCGAATCGGTGGAACAGCCGGTGCGTTACTACTATAATAATGTGGTAAGCACTCTGACCCTGTGCAATGTGATGAAGCGCCACGGCGTGAATAAATTTGTGTTCAGTTCCTCGGCCACGGTGTACGGGGAAAACGCTATCCCGTTTGTGGAAACCATGGAGTTACTGCCAACCACAAACCCGTACGGCGAAACAAAAGTGATGAGCGAGCGCATCCTGAAAGATGTGGCAAAGGTAGAGCCGGACTGGTCGGTTGCACTGCTGCGGTATTTTAATCCAATCGGGGCGCACGAGAGCGGCCGTATCGGGGAAGACCCGCAGGGCGTTCCAAATAATCTGATGCCTTACGTAACCCAGGTGGCCAGCGGCAAGCGGGACCATCTGCGGGTGTGGGGCAGCGATTATCCAACGGTGGACGGCACCGGGGTGCGCGATTACATTCATGTGATGGATTTAGCCATCGGCCATGTGAAGGCGCTGGAAAAACTGTGCGAGGAAAAAGGCGTTCTGATTTACAATCTGGGCACAGGCTACGGTGTCAGCGTATTGCAGCTGGTGCAGGCCTTTGAGAAAGCCAACAATCTGACGATTCCATACAGGATTTACGACCGCCGGGCCGGTGACATTGCCGAATTCTATGCCGACGCGTCCAAAGCAGAACGGGAGATGGGCTGGAAAGCCGCCCGCACCATCGAGGATATGTGCCGGGATGCCTGGAACTGGCAGCGGCAGAATCCGCAAGGGTATTAATTGATGTTTATATAAAGGAGCGATTTTTATGTCTGAAATCAGAGTAGATGTTTCCAAGGCCATTGCCGAACTGCCAGTGGCTGATTATCAGGAAAAAGTAAATGCCATTCACCAGCAGCTGCACAGCGGCCAGAACGGCTACACCGGCTGGGTAGATTATCCATCCGCTGTGGAAGGCGATTTGGTATGGCGGATTATGACCACTGCCTGGAAAATCCAGAAACAGTGCACCGCATTTGTTGTGATTGGTGTGGGCGGGTCCTATCTGGGTGCAAAAGCCTGCCTGGAATTATTACAGTCTCCGTTCTACAACGAGTTCTTCGCGAAAGAACGGAACCTGCCGAAAATCTATTTTGCAGGCCATCATCTGAGCAGCGTGTACTATCATGAGCTGTTCCACCGTCTGCGCAAAGAGGAAGTGGCTGTTTGTGTCATCTCCCGGTCCGGCAGTACCCTGGAACCGATGATTATCTTTGAAATGTTCAAAAAATTCATGGAAGAAAAATACGGCGATGAAGCAAACGAACGCATCTATGTGGTAACCGGCAGCAAAGGCAGACTGCGTGACGAAGCCAACGAAAAAGGCTATACCACCTTCGATGTGCCGGACGATATCGTGGGCCGCTTCTCCGTATTAACGCCGGTAGGCTTACTGCCAATCGCGGTGGCCGGCATTGATTTAGAATCGGTGTTGCAGGGTGCCCGCCAGGCACAGGCCGCAACCGCTGACCCGGACCTGAACACCAACGACTGCTACCGGTATGCGTTAACCCGCCATCTGCTGAAAGAACAGCAGGACAAACGGATGGAAGTGTTTGAAGTGTACGACGGCAAACTGCGCTATTTTACCGAATGGCTGAAACAGCTCTTCGGCGAAAGCGAATGCCAGAATGGCCAGGGCCTGTTCCCGGTATCCATGCAGATGTCCACCGACCTGCACTCCCTGGGTCAGTTTCTGCAGGAAGGCCGCCAGGATTTCTTTGAAACAGCCGTTATCATTGAAGATGTCACCTACGATATCATGCTGCCGGAAGGCATCACCGACCACGCCAAAACCCTGCACCAGATGAACCAGCTGGTACGGGAAAGCGTGAAAGATGCCCATCTGGAAAACGGCACACCAAACATTGTGATTACCCTGCCGGAAATTTCCGCGTACTCCTTCGGGAAAATGGTGTACTTCTTCGAAAAAGCATGCGCGGTCAGCTGCATGCTGAGCGATTTAGATCCGTTCGTACAGCCGGGCGTGGAACGCTACAAAGAAAAACTGCTGAGCTTCCTCAAAGAAGATACCGTAGAAGCAGAAGAAGTAGAATAACTATCAGATTGCCGCAGGCACTGTCGAAAGACGGTGCCTGTTTTTTTTATGGGGTGCCAGAAAGCCGTTGAGCAAACTACCTGTTCTGCTTTATGTTGTTATTATCTTTATGATTTGTATTTTATTCGTCAAGTGGTGAAAGACGGCTTTGCCAATGCATTTTTATAATGCAGATGTTTTTTATAATAATTCGTAAATATATCACGGTGAATCTGACGTGACATTGATATTTGTATCTATGATTTGTACTGCGTTATAATTGAAACAGGATATTATTGTGAAAAATGGAGGCATATCATAGATGAACAAAAACACATTGCGCTGTTTCAGTATCGTTGGCTACAGTTTTGTTCTGATGTTTCTGATGCAGACGATAATCGGGAGCCTGCACAGCTTATTCCTGGTGCCGGTAACCGAGAGCCTCGGCATGGACCGCGGCGCATTTTCCCTGATGTTCACCATCGGCGGCTTTGCCGCAGTGGCATCTCTTCCGGTGATTACAAAGCTGCTGCAGAAATATCCGGCGCGGATTGTGGTTTCGGTATCGGTTCTGCTGGCCGGGGGCGGTTTTGCAATGTTTTCACAGGCCGCCGAGCTCTGGCAGTTTTTTGCCATTGCCATTGTAATGGGGGCCGGGAACTCGGGCTGTACCCTGATGGTGGCATCGCTGCTGATTAACAACTGGTTTGAGGACCGCAAAGGGCTGGCACTGGGGATTGGCCTTACCGGCAGCGGGTTCGGGGCAGCGCTGCTTTCGCCCGTGGTTACCTGGCTGATTACCACGTATGGCTGGCGCATGGCTTATCTGACATGCGGGATTACCATGATTGCAGTCTGCGTTCCGCTGACGCTGCTTCTGGCTGCAGTCAATCCAGCTGAAAAAAATGCCAGACCTTATCGGGACGGTTCCGGCTCAAAAACTGCAGAGCAGCCGGCTGTAACCGGGCCGCAGGGGCCGGAATTAAAAGAACTTCGCGGGAAAGGGTTTTTCTGGGCATTTCTGTTCGGGATGGCAGGCTGGTCGTTTGCCATTGGCGGTATTCATTCCCATTTCCCGGCGTATTTAACCGATGTGGGCCACACAGCACAGTTTGTGGCCATGGTGTACTCGGTGGAAGCAGTGAGTCTGGTTATCGGGAAAATTGCTGCCGGGATGATTTTTGATGCAAAAGGCAGCAAGGCAGGGTTGCTTTTTATGGCCGGCACGTTTGGCCTGGGGCTTGTACTTCTGCTGCTGGCAAAACAGCCGCTTCTGGCTGTACTGTTTGCCATCGCCTACGGCTGCGGGATTTCGTTCTCCAGCGTGGGGATTCCATCGTTAATCAGCGGCTTTTTCGGGCAGAAGGGGTATGCCGATATTCTGGGCATTGTAAATATGGCCTATATTTTAGGTGCATCCTTCGGGCCGTTTGTATCCGGCATGGCGTTTGACCTTCTGCACAGCTACCGTGTCATCTGGATGGTATATCTGTCGCTCTTTGCCGTGTCGGCTGTGATGCTTTGGCTGGTAAAACAGCATCTGGACAAACGGTATCAGAAAGAGTGGTTTGAGAAATAAAAATTTCTTATTGGCGGATGATGGTGAAAAGAAACGGGTATTGGCAGAATTTATGCGACTGCTCTATAATGGAACGTAAGAAGGTAAACTGGATGCAGGAGGGGTTATGATGAAAAAACAGAATTATTATTGCTATGGGATTGTGGTATATTGCTTTGTGCTGATGTTTTTCATCTTCACCATTGTGAAAAGTCTGCACAGTATGTTCCTGGTGCCGGTAACGGAGAGCCTGGGTATGGAGCGCAGCGCATTCTCCCTGCTGTTTACCATTGCCGGGGTGGCAGTTGCCTTTGCACTGCCGGTTGTCACAAAACTGCTCAAAAAATATCCGACCCGGCTTGTGGTAGGCGTGTGCGTGCTGATGGTGGCCGGCGGTTTTGCCTCTTATTCGCTGGCGCGGACAAGCTGGCACTTTTATATCATTGCTGCCATTGTAGGGGTGGGCACGGCCGGCTGTACCCAGATGGTGGCGTCGCTGTTAATCAACAACTGGTTTGAAGACCGGCGCGGGCTTGCGCTGGGTATTGCGTTCACCGGAAGCGGCTTCGGGACGGCTGTGTTATCTCCGCTGTTAACCAGAATGCTGGCCGATTACGGCTGGCAGTTCAGTTATGTGGCGCTGGGGGCTCTCATTGGTCTGTTCTGCCTGCCGCTGACATTCCTGTTTGCTTATCAGAAACCGGCCGACCGCAATGCAGAGCCGTACCGCGATAAAAAAGCAACAGCGGACCAGCCGGAGAAAGCTGCGGAACCAAAAGCAATCACCGGACCGCTGGTAAAAGATATTCGCGGCAAAGCATTTTTCTGGATTTTTCTGCTGGCCATCTGCATCTGGTCTATCACCATCGGCGGGGTGCATACCCATATTGCCGCCTATCTGACCGATATCGGCCACAGCGCAGGCTTTATTGCCTTTGTGTATTCCACCCAGGCGGTGTGTATCATTGCCAGCAAGATTCTTCTGGGCATGATTTTTGATGCCAAAGGCAGCAAAGCAGGGATTCTGTTTATGGGCATCTCGTTTATCCTGGCGATGATCTGCCTGATTTTAAGCCGGGAGCCGATGCTGGCTGTGCTATTTGCCGTTGTGTACAGCTGCGGGAGTATTTTCACCAGTGTAGGATATCCGTATGTGACCAGCAGCTTCTTCGGGCAGCGGGATTACGCGGAAATTCTGAGTATGGTGACCATCGCCTATACCATCGGCGCATCGTCCGGGCCGTTTATTTCCGGGCTGATGTTTGACCTCACCGGCAGCTATCAGTTAATCTGGCGCATTTATCTGGTTCTGTTTATTCTGGCGCTGGCAACGGTGCTGATTCTGAAGCGGTATCTGGAAAAACGGTATCAGAAGGTCTGGTTTGAGGTATAAAAATGTGATAACGAAGCGATAGAAAAACAATAAAAAGCAATAAAAAGCAGAACAGGTAGTTTGCTCGACGGCTTTCCCTCAGTTCCTTGGACGCAGCATTGTTTTCTGTTCACCTCAGCCGAACCTGCGGTTCGTCACGGCCTGAACAGAAAACGCTGCATCCGCCTCAATTCGGAAGGCGCCGCTCGCAATTCTACCTGTTCTGCTTTTTTTGTTGTTATCTGTATTGTTTATATTTTCAAAATATTTACAAGTAAAATATTGTAAATGCAAGTTCCTTGTGTTATACTGTGGTGGAGTTGCTGCACATTGTTTTCAACAGTGGATAGCAGTGGACGGTAGCCCTCTTAGGGGGTGGTATTATGGTTACTTGGGAAGCACTTACCTGTGTTTTTACCTTTGGCTTATTGCTGGTAGCTGTGATAGCCCTTTTTAATGGCCGTCAGTAGTTACCATGTCCTGATTTAGGGCATAAAACTATCCCGTCTGCTCCTAGGAAAAGTTGACGGGATAATTTCTCCAAAACAATATCTTAGGGTTACTGTCACGCAGCAACTCTTTTATTAAGTATATACTACCATGCTGAAATCTATGCGTCAAGAGGTATCATAAATGATAGCGTTTAAAAGCCGGTGTCTGAAAACAGATGCCGGTTTTTTATATAAGCGAAATAAGCGTGGTTTTAACGTACAAATCTTATAATGAATTCTTTGCGGCTGGCATCAAAGGCTTCCGCATCACGGATGGCTTCACCGTTTTCCACTAACTGGTTGTATATTGCCTCTAATTCATTGTACATCCCTCTGGAAAAACCGGCATCCATCAGGTCATCCCAGTCTAAATCATATTGCTCCATGACATCGTTTAAAGCGCGAAATCGTTCAAAATAGTTCATGCAGTGTTCACTCCTTTCGAGAGTATTGTACTATACTTTAAGGAAAAAGGCAAAATCCTGCTGGAGTCTATGTGCCAGGAATAAATGGGGTGCAGAAGTGTAGGACATGAAGCGCTTTTCAGAAAGTTTTTTATATATTGTTTTACTTTTTTGATTTTTTCTAAAAAAGTCCTACACTCCTACACCGCCCTATTGGTTGACAGAAAAGTGATTACACCAAAGATACACCAGACCTACACCAGACCTACACCTGACTACACCGGAACAGGATAATCATGATGTTTTTTCATTCAGGTAGTAGAAAATGCCATGTTTACCACGTCCTTTTTCTATGCAGAGCCGTGTCATTTCCATTCCAAATTTATTGTTGCTTACTGGTTTCTCGCCGTTTTCCACACACCAGCTCTGGTAGTGCTGATAGAGTGTACGGGCGGCGATTTTTCCGTTGGGGTCAATTACATAAGATTCGTTTAAGAACCGCTGGAACATATCCTGTTCTTCAAAGTAGCTGGCGGTGGCGCTGCGAACAGCCTCCGGAGGTTCCAGCCCGTCGCGGAGATACTCGCTGTAGCCTTCCAGCAGCCAGAGCAGAATTTCATCGTACTCGGCCCGCAGTTTCCCGGCCAGCGAGCGGTCGATCATGCGCTCCGGAATCTGATTGCGGAACGGAATCACTACAATGCGGCGGCGAATGCCTTCGTCGATGGTCTGCAGATTTGGCATATGGTTGGTGGAAAACCAGAGCGTATAGGTTGGCGTGTATTCGATGCCGGCCTGATACAGCTGCCGGCAGCTGATTTTGCCGCCGTCGGTGATTGCCTTGATGAAGGCTTCGTTCAGGGTACTGCCTGCGCCGAACTCGTTGGAATAGACTAACCGGCTGCCTTTGATGCGAAACAGCTCTTTGGCAGTGTCGGTATCCTGCTCGCTGAACCGGTTGCGGCACAGAATGGACGATTCGATTTTGCAGGCGTAATCCCCGGCAATTTCGGCCAGTGTGTTGATAAACAGCGATTTGCCGTTTCGCCCGGCCCCCAGCAGGCAGAACACCTTCTGCTCGGAAATATCGCCGGTTAATACCGAATAGGCTGCCGCTTTCTGCAGATACAGATACAGTTCCTGGTCATCGGCGGCACAGGCGGTAACGAATTGATCCCAGAGCGGGCATTGTGCGTTCCGCTCGGTTGCGCCTTCCGGCATTCTGGTAATCAGGCTGGCGCCGGCGGTCTGGGTAAAATAGCGCTCGGGTTTGTGCATCGCTTCCCCTTCCAGATGAACAATGCCGCCTGTTGTCTGCAGGTCGGCCACTGGCTTCAGGCAGATCGCACCGTTTTTGGCATGGAACCAGTAAGGGTCGGTGTTAAACTTCTCCGGCTCGATGATATTTAAAAAGGCAGAGGCTTTGACGCAGTCTTTTACGGTTTTTGTGTTGCCGGCACTGGCGCCCTGCTTCGCAGTCTGTTTGCGAAGGTCTTTAAAATAGCCGAAGGTGTCCCGCTCTTTAAAATACTGGGCTTCTTTCAGGTAGGATTCCTCCAGCGCCTGAAAGACCAGCCGTTCAATATGGGTGTCGGATGTCGGGCCCCACTGGACGCCGTCAAAGGCATACCACTGATTTTCGTCGGCGCAGAATCGCACCGTTTTTCCGTGGGCATCCAGAAAGCGCCGTGCATTTCCCGCATCGTTTGCCGCATACCAGGTGATGGTTTCCTCCACCGTTTGCGGCGGCGCGGCAGGCTGCCAGGGCGGTGCGGCGGGGATCTGCGGTGATTCTGCGGTTTCAGCAGGCATGATGCTGTTCGTGTTCTCTGTGTGTGCCGTGAGCGTTCTGTTTTGTGTGTGGTCTGTGTGTTCTGCAAATTCGACTGGTTCTGCTGGTTCCATCTGTTCTGCTGGTTCTGTCATCATGCATTGCTCCTTCCATTGCTATGTTAGAATTGTAAAATTTTTCGTGGAGCAGTATACCATACTCTGGAAAGGAATGGTAGTGCTATTTTGTAAAATAATGATTGTTTTTGCATGATATACATATGTGCGCCAGTGTATGATTTTTGTATGAAAAAAGGCGATAAGTTTTACTAATCACGCAGCGGGCATGAGAAGAAACCGATATTTGTTGAATGACGCTGTACAATTTATAATAAAAACAGGAACGGCAGAACGGGATATAACAGAAGGAGGGATATGGTGAAAAAATCAAATCTGTATTATTACGGCGTAGCATTTTATGGCTTTATACTGATGTTTTTGATGTATACTATTGTAAAAAGTCTGCACAGTCTGTTTCTGGTGCCGGTAACGGAAGACCTGGGGATGGAACGCAGTGCATTTTCTCTTGTGTTTACCATTACTGGGCTTGCCCTTGCGGCTGCACTGCCTGTGGTGACCAGACTGCTGAAACGGTATTCGGCAAAATGGATTATCCTGGTGTGTCTTGTGATGACAGCTGGCGGCTTTGCCGCATTCTCTCTGGCCGGAACCATCTGGCAGTTTTATCTGCTGGCGCTGATTGTGGGCTGCGGGACGGCGGGCTGCACCAATATGGTGGTATCGCTTCTGATTAACAACTGGTTTGCCTCCGGACGAGCTTCTGTGCTGGGTCTTGCCATGACCGGCAGCGGGTTCGGGGTAGCCGTATTATCGCCGGTGCTGACATTCATTCTAGAATCATTCAGCTGGCAGACGGCCTATCTGTTCAGCGGATTGCTTATGGGCGCTGTGTGCCTGCCGATGACATTTCTGTTTGCCTGTCAGCGGCCGGCAGAGCGGGGCATGGAACCGTACCGGGGAAACAGCGGGACGAAAGTGCAGTCTTCTGCAGCCCGAACAAGCAAGGCGGAGGACACAACCGGCCCGAGCCTGGAGGAAATCCGCGGCAAGGCGTTTTTCTGGGTGTATCTGGGGGCGATGTTTTTCTGGTGTGTTGCCATCGGCGGGGTGCATCAGCATCTTGCGGCATATCTGACGGACCTGGGCCACAGTGCAGGGTTTGTGTCGCTGGTGTATTCGGTGGAAGCGTTCTGT
>JAFYPD010000099.1 GCA_017547685.1 Peptococcaceae bacterium | reverse complement strand
TGGCTACCTCATTCATCTCCACCATAAAGGTACTCTGCCCGGTACTCAGATCATCGCTGGCGCCAATGCGGGCAAACACCCGGTCTACCACAGGCATCACAGCCTCCCGGGCCGGCACAAAGGAGCCAATCTGCATCAGTACCGATGCCACTGCCACACTGCGGCAATAGGTGCTTTTCCCGGCCATATTCGGCCCGGTGATAACCAGGAACCGTTCCTGTTCCGGATGGAAATGCACATCATTCGGGATAAACCAGCCATCTTTCAGTTTTTCCTCCACCACCGGATGGCGGCAGTCTTTCAGGAGATACTGCCCATCTTCAGAGATAACCGGCTTGCAGAAATTATGATAAACTGCTGCCTGCCCAAGCGAGAACAGACAATCCAGCTGAGCGATAATATGGGCTGTTTTCAGAATGCGGGCCACCTGTTCCCCCACAGCATTGCGCAGCTGCACAAACACCTGATACTCCAGCTCTTTCAGCTTTTCATCGGCACCCAATACCCGGTTTTCCAGCTCTTTCAGCTCCGGTGTGATAAACCGCTCGCTGTTGGCCAGCGTCTGTTTGCGCACATATTCCTCCGGCACATCGCCGCTTTTGCTGCGGGTGATATCGATGTAGTAGCCGAATACCTTGTTGTAGCTTACTTTTAATGTTTTGATGCCGGTGCGCTCCCGCTCTCTGACTTCCAGCTCCACAATCCACTGCTTGCCGTTGACCAGAATATCGCGCAGTTCATCAATCTCTGCATGATACCCGTCCTGAATCAGGCCGCCCTCCCGCACCGAAAACGGTGCATCTGGATGAATGGATGCATCCAGCAGAGCGTGGATATCGATTAAGGTGTCAAATTCACTGTTCAGCTGTTTCAGATAGTCTGTTTTCCCGTTCTGAATACTGTTCTGCAGTGCAGGAAGCTGAGCCAGCGAATTTTTCAGCGCCAGCAGATCCTTTGCATTGGCTGTGCCGTATGCAATGCGGGACACAATACGCTCTAAATCATATACCGGATCCAGATGTTCTTTCAGCGATAACCGCATGGTGGTATCGTTCACCATCTCTTCGGTGGTGTCTAATCGTCTCTGTATTTCGTCACGGCTCAGTAAAGGCTTTTCCAGCCAGTTTTTCAGCAGACGGCCGCCCAGCGCTGTGCGGGTGTAATCGATAATGCCCAGCACCGAATCTTTGCGGTCTGCGCCGTGTAACGAGCGCACCAGCTCCAGATTGCGCCGTGTGGCATAGTCTAAATCCATGGTTTCTTTCAGCGAATACACCTTCAGGCTCATAATATTGGCTGGCCGGCTCTTCTGCATGATATTCAGATAATCCAGAATAGCACCGGCGGCAATACACAACAGTGGTTTGTCCTCACAACCCAGGCTGGTTAACGAATTGATATGAAAATGTTCCAGAATCTTTTTCTCCGCATAGGCCTGCCCGAATGCATGGGCATGGTGGCTGGTGATGGTCACCCGGTTTTCCCCGGCAATGCGGGTCACCTCATCCAGTACCTGGGCATCATCGGCTGATACCAGACATTCCACCGGGTCAAAGCGCCAGAATTCGTTGTGCAGCGTGTGCCAGTCCGGCACTTCCGTTGCCATAAACTCACCGGTTGAGGCATCGGCCACAGCCAGCCCGTACCCGGTTTCCCCGCGCACCACAGCCAGCAGATAGTTGCTGTTTCGCTCCTGCAGGAAATTGCCTTCTAAAATTGTCCCCGGCGAAATCACGCGGATGACTTCCCGTTTTACAATGCCCTTGACACTCTTCGGGTCTTCCATCTGTTCGCAGATGGCCACCTTCTGCCCGGCACTGATGACCTTTGCTATGTAGTTGTCGGCAGAATGGAACGGCACACCGCACATGGGCACCTTGCCCAGCCCGCCGTCTCTGGCTGTCAGGGTAATACCCAGCAGGCGGCTTCCGGCTTCGGCATCAGGGCCGAACATCTCGTAAAAGTCACCCAGACGATAAAACAGCAGGCAGTCCTGATAATCTTTTTTTATTTCTTCGTATTGCTTCATCATAGGTGTATTCCCCAGCATCTATTATCCCTCCCGAAAATCAGAGGCCGCGCACCTGCACGCAGACTCCCCGTCCACGCCCAGGCGGCAGCCCCTTCGTTAAGCCTGACCTTCTGTGCCAGCTGTTTTTTCCTGTCTGTTTTTCTGATGCGGCTTCTGTTCGCCGTTCTTCTGGCCGTCTTTATTGCCCCGCGGCCGATGACCTCTGTGATGATTGCGCGGGCGACGCTGCTGCTCCTCTTTTTCTGCGCGTTCCCCTTTTTGTTCCTGTTTTGCCTCTCCCTTTGGTTCCGCCTTTTTCTCTGCTTTGGATTCGTTTTTCTGCTCCGCTTTCTGTTCGGATTTTTCCGCACGCTCAGTTTTCTCTCCGGCGTTCTGATGCGTTCCATTCTGATGATTGCGGCGGCGCTCCTGTTTATGATTCTCTTTGCGTCGATTTTCCTTCGGTTCGCGGCTCTCCTCCGCTTCCTCCTCCGGCTGCTCCATTCTCAGAATCTGACGCATTTCCGGCCGAACATCCAGAGGCTCCGGCGCCGACGGGAATTTTTCCTGCATCGCTGCCAGCCATGCCTCATTCTCCAGTTTCATCCGTTCGATTTTCTGCCAGCCGTTGTCCATGTCATCGTTATAATCGATAAACCCGCCAAAACAGCTGCAAATTTGATTGAAAATGTCGGAGCTGATATCATTCACACCAAGGCTCAGATAAATAATTTTATGATTCCGGAAGCGCATCCCCGGATACTCACTGGACCGCGCATAGGTAAAGAACATAGCATGTTCCATCCCGTCATACCGGAAATTCATTTTCCCGATCAGCTGGTCATCGTAAGGGGATACCATTTCGTTTTTCGACGCTTTCCGGTCGAATTTGTCCATTAAAAACTGAAACAGGATATCTCTGTTGTTGCAATCCACCAGAGCCAGTGCATTTTTACTCATTTTGTTCCTCCTGTCCTGCCGACGATCTGTTTCGTATTATAGCATAAGCGTTCTGATTCTTCAATCTGTCAAAAAACGTGCAAAAACCTGCCTATTTCTTCAGTTCCACCACTGTGACCCCGTCGCCGCCTTCGTTGAACGCGCCAAACCGGTAGCTTGCCACATGGCGATGATGTTTCAGCTGGTCACGCACGGCACTGCGCAATGCGCCGGTGCCTTTCCCGTGAATAATCCGAACCGATGCCAGACTGCTTAAATATGCGTCGTCCAGATATTTATCCACTTTGTCCAGCGCCTCTTCCACCAGCAGGCCGCGCAAATCCAGCTCACTGCTGATATTCTGCGTTTTGCCGGCCGAAATTTTGTGCACCATGGTTTTCCCTGTCTCTTTCGGTTTGGCCGACTGCTGCAGCTCGTCCAGATTGACCGATACTTTCATAATGCCAATCTGCAGCTGCAGGTTTCCGTTTTTGTCCGGCATGGAGATAACCGTGCCGTGCTGGGTAAACTTTGGCACGTACACTTCCTCGCCCAGTTTGACTTTTTTCACTTTATTGGTTAACACTTTCGGACCTTTATTGACTTTGTCCGCCAGTTTTTCTTCTTTTTCGCTGAGTTTTTTCCGTTTTTCCTGTGCCTCCGCAAAGGCTTTGGCATTATCCAGCTGCATCTGGCGCAGTTCTTTCAGAATGTCTTCACTTTCCTGACGTGCCTGCCGGATAATATCCAGCGCTTCCGCCTGCGCTTTGCGGCGGATTTTATCAGTAGATGCCACCAGCTCGGCCCGCTCTTCCTCCAGGGCTTTCAGCTGATTCTG
Source organism: Peptococcaceae bacterium (assembly GCA_017547685.1). Classification (GTDB taxonomy): domain Bacteria; phylum Bacillota; class Peptococcia; order Peptococcales; family Peptococcaceae; genus UBA7185. Next base: position 601 of record JAFYPD010000099.1, on the reverse strand, counting down.
AATCTCCTGCAGTTTATCTTCTGCCTCCTGCTTTTTCTGTTCGGCCAGCACATTACTGGTTTCCAGCGAAGCAATCAGTCCGGCCACATCCTGTTCCTCCTGCGAAATCATACCGCGGGCATGATCGATGATATGACTGTGAATGCCCAGTTTTTTTGCAATTTCAAAAGCATTACTCTTCCCTGGCACACCTACCAGCAATCGATAGGTTGGACGCAACGTTTCTACATCAAATTCCACACTGGCATTCTGCACCCGCGGTTCATCAAATGCGTATGCCTTCAGTTCACTGTAATGGGTGGTGGCAATGATTTTGCTGCCTCTGTGCAGGATATCATCCAGAATAGAGATGGCCAGCGCCGCCCCTTCCGACGGGTCGGTACCGGCACCCAGTTCATCCAGCAGCACCAGAGACCGCTCGTCGATATCCTCCAGAATGCGCACAATGTTGGTCATGTGAGACGAGAACGTACTCAGCGACTGTTCGATGCTCTGTTCGTCGCCGATATCGGCAAACACCCCGTGGAACAGACCCATTTCACTGCCAGCCTCCGCCGGGATATGCAGCCCGGACTGGGCCATCAGCACAAACAGCCCCACT
>JAFYPD010000098.1 GCA_017547685.1 Peptococcaceae bacterium | reverse complement strand
TGCTATTCGAAAACTACCATGGTATTTTCTTGTAATTATTATTCTCATTTGTGGCAGTCAGACTGTTTCATATGTTCTTGAGGACAGCAAGGAATATGTCAATGAATATACCTCTGGATACAGAACCCTGATGGAACATGGGGTTCAATCAATTCCGCTGTATGCAGGAGAGGGAGAAATCGTATATCTGAGTGAAACCTTTGGGGTAAGTTTTGAAAGGGTACACACATCGAAAAGTGAGCATGTAATTGGCTATATTGATTTGGTTGCTATCCATCGATTTGATAAAGAAAGTCGGATTTCTGACAGAATAGATAAACTGTTGAGGATAAAATTTGATTTGAATTATCAGATTACAGATGCTACCTGCAAGATTGAAACTTTAGCGGTTGAGTACTTGCCTGGCAGTGATGCTACGGATATTTATGCTGCGGATGTATCATTGCCGGAACGAAAAGAATTTGATATCAATGAACAAATATCCGGTGATGTGTATATTGATTTTGTAAATTCTGTGGTGGATTTTGCGGAAGAACTGAACATGCAGTACGGTATTACCGTTACTGAAAATGGCAACGTGAAATTTTCACTGCAGCCAGCCAATGCGTAGGAGATATAGAATAATAGTATTGAAAACCAGCCTGTGGCAATCTCATAGGCTGGTCTTTGACTTTTTAAGTCCTACTGCCTCAAAAAGCCGCTATGCGTGTCGGTTCTCGATGATAAGAGTGGAGAACATTGACTGCATCTACTTACATAGATAATTCAAATCTCGGCCTTCCGGTTTAAACTTCTGCCACGGTTTGCTGCTGTTGTAACTGCTGTAGCTGTTGCGATAGCTGCTGCGTTTGCGGCCCTGTTTTTTCTGCTTTGCTTTTTGTACTCCGGTGTGTTTTCCGGCAGCGGGAAGAATCCAGCCCAGCGGTTGCGCATGCTGCGCTCCATAATGGCCAGTTTTGTGTCCATATCAGTAGTGAGCTGCTCCAGCTGCTGCATAATATTGTGAAATCCGAACTCTGTCAGCGCCTTTTTCCCGCGGCTTTGATAGAGTTCTTTTACCATCTCGAAGTGATTGAAACAGGCTTTGGCAAAGCGGTTGTCGTGATAGTTGTTCAAATAGTCCTGCAGCAGGATTTCGTATTTGTTGTTAAACAGAATATCCGGCTGGCGGGAAGGTTTGGAGGCTGCATAATCATGGCTGGTAACAATATCTGCTTTCTGGGTTTTATGCTGTCCGGCAGTTTGTTCGGAAAGAGAGACAGGGCATGGGCTGGTGGACAGGTTAAGTACTTCGTTCCTGACTGCAGTCTGGCGGCTTTTGCTCTGTGTGTCATCCTGAGCCGCCCTGCAAGGGCGTGTCGAAGGATCTGCTTCGGTCTGATTGTTCATATCCGGCATCAGCAGCATATAATACACGCTTTTGCCGCGCACTTCACAGCGAATGAGCCCTGCTTTGGCCAGAGCAACCCGTGCCCGCTGCAGTGTTTTGCGGCAGATGCCCAGTTCATCTTCCAGAGAAGTGCTGGCAATTTCACAGAACCGGCCAGTGGCTGTACCGTCCATGCGGTAGTACAGGCAGTGCCACAGGCGCTGTGCGGTACCGGTTAAACGCACTCTGGCGGTGAAGCTGTAAAACCAGTGCAGCATGGTATGATTGTCGGTATGGTTATGTGTGTTGTTATTTGTGTTGTTGTATGCAGCGTTGTTCATGGCCGTTCCTCGCGGCCGATTGCGCCGGTGTGCTTTTTTCTTTTTGTTTACTTTTTCTTTTTTCAATCTGTTTATCTGTTATCTATCTCTAGTATCTTTTATATCCTATCTAGCGCAGTTTGTGGCAAAAGTGTCCGGGGTAGGGGAAAAGGGCGGCAGAGAGGAGTATACAGGCGGATTGGGGCATATCCAGCCGAATTGCAGGGCGGACACCACTGTCCGGACAGGCTAGTCCACGGACAGAAAAGGCGAAGCTAGTATCTGCAGAGAAACATATATTTTTATTTTGCAAAAGAATGCAGCGGTACTGCTTGAAAATGCTGTAAATATATGGTATTCTATAAACAGGAACAACGAGGTATTAATCATGCGAACAATCACAGCACACAACGCAGCAGCTGTTTCAGTCATCATGGCATACAATTCCTGAATATTACAATTAGGAGGAGTTTTATGACAGAACAAGCAAACAGAACGTACCGGGACAGTGTATTTACGAAATATTTCCGGGAAAATCCAGAGGGGCTCGTAGAACTTTACAATGCTATTGAGGGTACAGACTATCCGCTGGATACACCGGTGGAGCCGGACAGTCTGGAAGATGTGCTGTATAAGGAGAAAATCAACGATTTATCTTGAATGGTCAGATTCTGGTTCTGGTGGAGCATCAGTCCACCATCAATGAGAACATGGCACTGCGCCTGCTGATGTATGTGGCAAGGCTGTACGAAAAACTGTTGAACAAATGGAAAAAACGAGCTGTTTACGAGGAAAAACGTATCCCCATACCGACTCCAAAATTTGTGGTGCTGTATAACGGCAAAGCGCCTTATCCGGCTCATACCGCACAGTATTTATCGCAATCTTTTATGGTACAGGAGGAAACTCCGGTACTAGAGTTGAAAGTAGATGTATATAATATTAATTACGAGGAAAACAGTGAACTGCTGCAAAAGAGTAAGCATTTGACAGAATACAGTTTATTTATCCACTTTGTGAATCAGGGTGCGGCAGCGGGAAAACCGCTGGCAGAAGCCATAAAAGATGCAATCCGGTATTGTATTGAACATGATATTATGAGAGAATTTTTAGAGGAGAACGGTAGTGAGGTGAATAACATGCTGCTGGGAGAATGGAAACTGGAAGAGGCACTGGATTACAAAGAGAATAAAGGGCGGGAAGAAGGCAGAGAAGAAGGCGAAAAGCTTGGAATGGCAAAAGGTGAGAAACTTGGTAAAGAAGAAAAACAGCAGGAACTGATTCGCGCTTTAAAAGATGTGCTTGCACCGGAAGTGATAGCGGAGAAATTTCAGCTGCCGGTAGAGTATGTAACGGGTGTGTTAAACGGAGAACTTGCGATTGCGGAGCCGGACGCAGAATATAAAGTAAACCATGCTGATGGCGCCGGGGGTACCGCGTGAAACCATCATGGCGGACTATCTGCTGAGCAATGAAAATCAGATTTCTGCAAAAAACTGGGCACCGGTACGATGAGTGCCGGAACGGAAATCACACCGGAAATGATGAAAATGTTTGCTGCTTTGACCAAAGTACATGCAGAATATTTAGAAGCATTCTTCGATGAGATCGACACAAAATGGGGCGGTACAGAAGGCTATCTGAAACATGCGCTTGGTCTCACCGATGAAGAACTGAATAAAATGAAAGAATTGTATCTGGAAGAGATGTAAGCAGTATAAAAGAAGCTGTTGCCGATTTTGTCGGAGCAGCTTCTTTTTTGGTGCTGCAGAAAAGGAAAAACCTCTATAGGTGCAGAATGTATCTAATGTTGACAAAGCATATCAAAGAATGAGAAAATCTGTCCGTACTGCGGACAGCGGTTATGAGAAGGAGGCAGCAGAGCCAGAATGTTAATGATGTTACTTGTGTTATGTATTAATATCGCCATTCCAGTCTGTATCGGGGTGTTTGTGTATCGGGATGCAAAACAGCGGGGCATGGAAGCCATTTTATGGACGCTGGTGGCGGTTCTGATTCCGAGTTTTATCGGGCTGATTATTTATCTGATTGCACGGACAAAATATTCGGTGCTGCGCTGTGCCCGCTGCGGCGCTGTGGTAGAAGAAGGGTATGCGGTATGTCCGCAGTGCGGTGTGAATCTGCAGACCAGCTGCCCATCCTGCGGCAGAACCGTACAGCCGGACTGGCACTTGTGTGCCCACTGCGGGAGGGAGCTGTCTCAGCATCGGGAAACGAATGTAATAGAACCGCCGTCTACCGGAAAAAGTTTATGGATTGCACTGGGCATTATTGCGGTGCTGGCCATTCTGATTCTGTTTATGCTGGCCAGCAATCTGGTATGGTACTGGATACCGCAGGGCATCAATATCATGCATCATATCATATAAAATATGAAACAATTATGAAACAGTCTGATTGATTTCTGCCTGATTGCGGTAAGTAATACACATAGAAACAGCTGCTGTAAAAGCCGGATTGCATATTCAGACAGAATACTGAAATGAAAAGAGGAGAATGTACGATGGCAATTATGAAAAACATCAGTATGGCGGAAGTTTTAAAACTGAAAGACCAGGTGGCCTATCAGGAAGGGCAGGTTGTCAGCAAAACACTGGTGCAGAACAGCGCGGTTAGTGTAACGCTGTTTTCCTTTGCAAAAGATGAGGAAATCAGTACCCATGAATCGAAAGGGGATGCGTTTGTTACCTGCCTGGACGGCGTTGGCCGGATTACCATTGATGGTGTGGATTATGAACTGCATGAAGGAGAATCTATCGTGATGCCGGCACAGCATCCGCATGCAGTATACGGCAAAGAGAATTTTAAAATGCTGCTGGTGGTAGTATTTTAACGCGGAAGAAAACAGAATGAAAATAAAAAGAGCTGTCCGAGGGTTGGTGCGGACAGCTTTTTTATATGCAGCATAAGCTTGAATTACATAGCGTTAACCATTTTTGTTAAACGGGATTTTTTGTTAGCTGCGTTGTTTTTATGCAGCAGACCATTGGATGCTGCTTTGTCGATTGTTTTGATAGCAACTGCTAAAGCTGCTTTTGCTGCTTCAGCATCGTTTGCTGCTACAGCAGCTTCTACACCTTTAATGGTGGTTTTTACTTTAGACATAGCGCTTTTGTTTCTTAAAGTACGAACTTTAGCGATCTGGGCACGCTTAGCTGCAGATTTGATGTTAGCCAAGATTGTCACCTCCTTCAGT
>JAFYPD010000002.1 GCA_017547685.1 Peptococcaceae bacterium | reverse complement strand
TTTTATTTTCCACAACCGCATCAGCCATGGAAAAGAGGTACGAATGAAAATACAAATGGACTCCTTCGTGAATATTTTCCAAAAGGCGATGATTTATCCAGGTATAGTGACGAATATATACAGAGCAAAGTAGATGAATTGAATAAACGTCCTCGTAAATGTCTTAAGTACCTGACTCCTGATGAGGTTTATTATTCTTTATCGTTGCACTTAACTTGACAATTCAAGCGCAAATAAAAGGAGGTCTTTACATGATAACTAATATTTATGTAGTTCCGTTTCAATCTTGTTTTTTTCCAGTCTATGTTGAAAGTCCAATTGTAACGGAACAACACAGACCGATAGATTATATCGAACTTTGTGAAATATATGAAATCGGTCAGGACTATGTTTTTTGTCCATGCCAGATTTATTGTACGGACAATCCTTTACTTTATCGTGTTGTTGGTGTAATAGATATTCTTCGATGGGATACAAATGGAACTTCTTATGTGGAGCTGAAACAGAATAATTTAAAAAGCTTTGATATGACGATAGATGGAAAAATTGCTATGAGTGTTCTAACTGCAACTGCTTTCGATATAGAAAAACGGTACGGGGAACAACGTATTTTAGATTTAGCAATAAAAAAACAAAAGGTACTTTCCTGCCGGATAAATTTAACTTCATTTTTCCCATCAGAACCAATTATTAATCAATTTGAATATACCGATATTAACTTCTTGTATTTGCAATACCATTTTAAAATTAGTTTGATTAATAATGTAAGAAAAGACACAGATACGATTTCTTTTAGTGCAGGGAAAATGAGATATGTACATGATTTAGCGAGCAATAAGTTATCAATTAATCAAGAGATTTTTCCAGCAATAACAAACATTCTTGAAGAATTTTTTATTGCAGCACATGAAATATACCATGTAAAAGAATTACCGAGAAAGTTGTATTCTTTAATAGAATCTTTTTTTGGCTTTGTTAAAGATGAAATTAAAATTCAAAAATTATGTCTTGAAAATAATTCACTCTTTTTTTCGGTAAAGCATTTATTTTTTGAAGTCAATAATACTACAGTTGTATGCGATTCTAAGAGAAGCAAAATTGATTATCTGGAAAAAGAACTTGACAGCAGCATCTATTATTTACAAAATTCATTTAGAATGTATGCATCTAAAAAATGGGGATTTGATGAGAATTGTATCGAATTGCAGTACAAAGAATTCTTTAAAGAAAGATTATGGGATTTTCCAATAAATTTCGATGCCATGGAGATACACTATTGTTTTGATGGGAGTCGGTTACAAATTATAGATGATGAATATAGTAGGAACAAAGAAACGGTGTTATTGCCAGATTCCTGGGAAGAAGCTATCATTGTTGATTATATTGTGAAAAAATGTGGCTTTTTGCAAGAGAAGATGCTTATTAACTTTATTGATAAACAGGAGAAAATCGCAGAATATTCGGTGAATAACGTAGGGTACAGATTGGAGAAAGATAAATTATCCATAATATATGATTTCAACGTTTATGCGGATGACTATTATATGCTGGAAAAACGATGCTGGAAGCAATATATTTCTTCACAATGGGGATTTATATATGAAAAAATTCAAATAGAGGAAATAGATTATCAGAATAAAAGGTTTGTGTTTTTCTATGACGGTAAATGTTATAGAGTACAGAAAAATCAGCTAATGATTATGTAAGAACGGTTTGTTTCGAGATAGGGGGGTAACAGTATAAATCAACACGGCTTCTGTGAAATTTTCATCACATGATATATTTTTTCTGGCACTTTGCACAGCTTTGTGATATAATTATACACCGGTGTTGGGATGAGTAAGTGAAATGGTCGCGGCCGCAAGGCTGAGGAAAGTCCGGGCTCCACAGGGCAGGATGCTTGCTAACGGCAAGTGAGGGTGACCTTAAGGAATAGTGCCACAGAAAACAAACCGCCTCTGCTCCTTTTTACAGAAGCCGGGGTAAGGATGAAACGGTGCGGTAAGAGCGCACCAGCGGCAAGGTGACTTGTCGGCTCGGTAAACCCCATCTGGTGCAAGACCTAATAGGAGAACTAATGGAGTGGCCCGCTTCGTTCTCGGGTAGGTCGCTGGAGATTCCAGGCAACTGGGATTCGAGATAGATGACCATTCAACGACAGAACCCGGCTTACGGCTTAGTCAACCAGCACCATACATAACTTATGTGTCTCTGAAAACAGAACATCTGCTTTCCGAGGCACTGTTTTTTTATCAGGCAGAATTGTGTGGAACGAGTGACAGCGGGATGAAATGCTGCAAAGATGGAAGAAAGGATGAACGCAGATGAAAAAGCTGGAGATAAACGATAAAAAATCGCTGCTGGTCTATCTGATTGTGGTGGCGGTATCGGTACTGTATATTATCGTGGGCCATGAGATTGCCATGACCGGTTATCAGCCGTTCAGCGGCGATGACAACTCCATTGTGGTGAAGGCTACGGTGGTGGATGTGGTAGACCGCTACATGGAGGAATATCAGATTAGCGAGACGGAGTTTGCCCGGAACGAGACCATTCTGTTTACAGCAGAAATGCGCAGCGGGGAACAGAAGGGGGAAATCATCGAGGCAGCACAGACGCTGGACTATTTTACCGCACTGAATCCGCGGGTGGTAGAGCCGGGGGATAAAGTGCTGCTGTACACCATTCCCGACGGCATGGCGGAAAACCAGTGGCTGCTGAGCGATTATCAGCGATCTGACCAGATTCTGGTACTGCTGGTGATTTTCCTGGCGCTGATTCTGGTGTTTGGCCGGTGGCAGGGTTTTAACACCATTGTATCGCTGTCGCTGACCTGTCTGGCGGTATTTTATGTATTTGTGCCGGCGGTACTGGCTGGTGGAAATATTTATACATGGTCCATCGTCACCTGTATTTATATGACCTTTATGACGCTGTTTATTGTAAACGGCGTGAACCGCAAAAGTATTGCGGCTGTTCTGGGGTGTCTGGCCGGGGTGGCACTGTCTGGCATTCTGACTGTTGTGATGGACCAGAGCATGATGCTGACCGGTGTACTGGATGAAAACTCGGTGATTCTGCATAGCCTGAAGCCGGATGACCCGATTGATTTACGGGCGCTTATTTTTGCGTCGATTATCATCGGGGCGGTGGGTGCGATCATGGACGTATCTATTTCCATTGCAGCCGCACTGGCTGAACTGAAAGAGAAACTGCCGGCTATCGGGTTTAAAGAACTGCTGCAGTCCGGCATGACTATCAGCCGGGATATTATGGGTACTATGGCCAATACGCTGATTCTGGCTTATATCGGTGGCTTTATGAGCGGTGTGCTGCTGATGGTGGCATATAACAGCTCTATGCTGGATCTGTTCAACCGGGAAATGATTGTGGTGGAATGTCTGCAGGCGCTGGTGGGCAGCCTGGGGATTCTGATGACGCTGCCGTTTACTTCGTTCATCTGTGCTATGCTGTTTAGAGGCAGCGGAAAAGGTGTATGTAATGAACAGAATATGCTGCAGGCGGAGTAGATGATTCCGCATCCAGTGCGGCAGAGCGGAGGCGAATACAATGACTTCTGAACCGTTAGAAGCGGCAGTGAAAAATAAAAAAACTGCAAAAAAAGGAACAGCCAAAAAAGAACCGAAACAGACAAAACTGACAAAAACGGAAAAAGAAAAACAGCAGCTGGCACTGGAGATAGTGCAGCGTTTAAAAGCAGAGTATCCCGATGTAGACTGTACACTGGAATATGATCAGGCATGGAAGCTGCTGGTCAGTGTGCGGCTTGCCGCCCAGTGTACCGATGCCCGGGTGAATGTTGTGGTGCAGGACTTATATGCAAAATATCCAACGCAGGAAGCACTGGCAGAAGCTGCGGTGGAAGACATCGAAGCCATTGTGCGGCCATGCGGGCTGGGTCCGAGCAAAGCCCGGGACATCAGCGCCTGTATGAAACTGCTGCAGACGGAATACGGCGGTCAGGTGCCGAACGATTTCAATGCGCTGCTGAAACTGCCAGGCGTGGGGCGTAAAAGCGCCAATCTGATTATGGGCGATGTGTTCGGGCAGCCGGCGATTGTAACTGATACCCACTGTATCCGTCTGGTGAACCGGATGGGGCTGGTGGATGGCATCAAAGAACCGAAAAAAGTGGAGATGGCACTTTGGAAACTGATTCCGCCGGAAGAAGGCAATGATTTCTGCCATCGCCTGGTGGAACATGGGCGGGCAGTGTGTACGGCGCGGACGAAGCCGTATTGTGATACGTGCTGTCTGAATGATATCTGCAAGAAAAATATATAAGGCACGTTAAATTTTCATCTGGCTGTGTTGTTTTTGTTTTTCTTCGCCTTGCGTATGTTTAATACGCGTCGCTCGGAAAAACAAAAGTCGCCTTGCCAGACAAAAATTTCCCGGTGCCTTAGCAATTGTTTTGAGGTGATAATAATGGCGCAGAAATTTTATGCGGTGAAGCAGGGGCGAAAAACGGGGCTGTTCACCAGCTGGGATGACTGCAAGGCGCAGGTGCAGGGTTATTCCGGTGCGGTGTATAAAAGCTTTACAACGCTTGATGAGGCGCAGGCCTATTTATGGGGGCAGCCGGAGACGCAGAAGCCGCAGCCCGCGGCAGAAGCACCGGCAGAGGGTGAGATGGTTGCCTATGTGGATGGCAGCTTTCATCTGCAGAAGCGGATGTTTGCCTATGGTGCCGTGATTTTTTATAACGGAAAAGAATATCACTTTGCCGGAAGCGATGCCGATGCCGAACTGGCAGAGATGCGCAATGTGGCCGGTGAGATTCGCGGTGCGGAAAAAGCGATGGCCTTTGCTCTGGAACAGGGCGCAAAGGTGCTGCATATTTATCACGATTATGAAGGGATTGCCCGCTGGTGTACCGGCGAGTGGCAGGCAAAAAAGGCCGGCACGCAGCAGTATCGGATGTTTTATCAGAAGGCGCGGGAGCAGGGTTTGTCCGTTCAATTTCATAAAGTAAAAGGCCATTCGGGTGACAAATATAACGATATGGCCGACAAGCTGGCAAAGAACGCGCTCGGTATTCAATAGTGAAACAGATGATGTCCTGTTCTGATAAAAGATACATTGTTTTTGTATACAGGATTATTCGGAAAATCTGTCACATTTTTAGTAGACATTTTCTGTTGAGACTAGTATAATAATCGAGATGAAAATTTCATATCTGGACCTTTAAATTTAGTCCCGTGAGGCTAAGAAGGTAATAGCGAGCAGCGATTCTGCGGCTGATGGCAGGCAGAGGCTGTATTTACGTCTATCACTATGTCTATTTATCTGTTTGCGGGATAAATAGACATTTTTTATTTACAGGTCTGCATTAATTCAAAAAAGGAAGGGAAACGTATGAGCGAACAGAAGGCATATCTGCTGCTGGCAAACGGGCAGGTACTGGAAGGCAAGAGCTTTGGCGTAACAGGCACTGCCATTGGTGAGGTTGTGTTCACAACCGGGATGGTAGGATATCAGGAGACTTTAACAGATCCATGTTTATATGGACAGATTGCAGTTCAGACATTCCCTTTAAACGGGAACTGCGGCGCAAACAGCGAGGATTTTGAATCTTCTAAATGCTGGCTGAAAGGGTACATCGTGCGTGAATGGTGCGAAACACCATCCAACTTCCGCTGCGAAAAAACCATTGATGCATTCATGAAAGAACAGAATGTGATTGGCCTGTATGGTGTGGATACCCGTCAGCTGACCCGTATCATCCGCGAAAACGGTGTGATGAACGGCATGATTACCACCGAAGATGTATATGCGAAAAAAGAGGAACTGCTGGCGCAGGTGCAGACGTATGAAATCACCGATGCTGTAAAAACAGTTGGCACAGCAGAACAGAAAACATATACCGTTGAGAACGCAGTACATCATGTTGTGATGATGGATCTGGGGTCGAAAGCATCGGTTCTGGAAAAACTGCTGGCTCGCAGCTGTAATGTGACAGTTGTGCCTTACAACACCACCGCAGAAGCAATTCTGACACTGAACCCGGACGGCGTTATGCTGACCGACGGTCCTGGCAATCCGGCAGAAAATGTGGAAATAATCGAAACTGTGAAAAAACTGGTAGAAGCAAAAGTTCCAATGTTCGGCATCTGCCTGGGTCATCAGCTGGTGGCACTGGCAAACGGCGGCGAAACTGTAAAACTGAAATACGGTCATCGCGGCGGCAATCAGCCGGTAAAAGAACAGAGCACCGGATTTGTATATGTAACCACACAGAACCACGGTTATGCAGTGGTGGAAGAAAGCCTGGATGCTGCAGTGGCAGCCGTAAGTCACTGGAATGTAAATGACAAAACCTGCGAAGGTCTGGTTTACAATAACGCACCGGTATTTACCGTACAGTTCTATCCGGAAGCATGCGGCGGTCCTCGTGACACCACCTGTCTGTACGACCAGTTTGTGACTATGATGAACAAGGAGGGCAAATAAGATGCCATTAAGATCAGATATTAAAAAAGTACTGGTAATTGGTTCTGGCCCTATTGTAATCGGTCAGGCTGCTGAATTTGACTACGCAGGTACTCAGGCATGCCGTGCACTGAAAGAAGAAGGTCTGGAAGTGATTCTGGTAAACTCCAACCCGGCTACTATCATGACCGATAAAGCCATGGCAGATAAAATTTATATTGAACCACTGAATCTGGATGTTGTAAAACGGATTATCGAAATTGAAAAACCAGACAGCGTACTGTCCACACTGGGCGGTCAGACCGGGTTAACCCTGTCTATGCAGCTGGCGAAAGAAGGCTTTCTGGATACGCACGGCATAAAACTGCTGGGTGCAAATCCGGAAACCATCGATAAAGCAGAAGACCGTCAGATTTTCAAAGACACTATGCTGAGCATCGGTGAACCATGCATTCCGTCTAAAGTAGTAGAATCTGTAAAAGATGCTCTGGAATACGCGGAAAAAATTCAGTATCCGGTTATCGTACGCCCTGCATTTACCTTGGGCGGTTCCGGCGGCGGTATTGCATACAATGCAGCTGAGCTGCATGAGATTGCAGAAAATGGTCTGCGCCTGTCTCCAATCACACAGGTACTGATTGAAAAAAATATCTCCGGCTGGAAAGAAATCGAATTTGAAGTTATCCGTGACTCCAAAGCAAACAGCATCACTGTATGCTCCATGGAAAACGTGGACCCGGTCGGGGTACACACTGGTGACTCCATCGTAGTGGCACCTGCCGTTACATTAAGCAGCAAAGAATACAACATGCTGCGCAACGCTGCGTTGAACATTGTTCAGGCACTGGGCGTAGAAGGCGGATGCAACTGCCAGTTTGCGCTGCACCCAACCAGCCTTGAATATGCTGTAATCGAAGTAAACCCGCGTGTATCCCGTTCTTCCGCGCTGGCTTCCAAAGCAACCGGCTATCCAATCGCGAAAGTGGCAACTAAAATTGCAATCGGCTATACACTGGATGAAATCGTGAACGCAGTGACAGGCAACACCTATGCCTGCTTCGAACCAGCCATTGACTATCTGGTCGTAAAATTCCCGAGATGGCCATTCGACAAATTCGTATACGCAAACCGCACACTGGGCACCCAGATGAAAGCGACCGGCGAAGTAATGGCAATCGGTACCAGCTTTGAACAGGCTATGATGAAAGCTGTACGATCCATCGAGCTGAAACTGGACAGCTTCAATCTGCCGAAACTGCAGATGCTTAGCGATACTGATGTAGTGCGTCTGCTGAAACGCTGCGACGATGAACGTATCTTCGTTGTATATGAAGCGCTGAAACGTGATATTGAAATCGGCAAAATCCATAACATCACCAAAATAGACAACTGGTTTCTGTCTAAAATGCAGAATCTGGTGAAAATGGAATGCACTCTGCTGAAAAAAGAACTAACACCGGAATTATACATGCAGGCAAAGAAAATGGGCTTCCTGGACAAAACTATCCAGCGTCTGTCCGGCGAAGATATTTCCAAAAAACAGTATGCATCTTACAAAATGGTAGATACCTGTGCAGCAGAATTTAAAGCAGAAACCCCGTATTTCTACTCTACCTTCGATGAAGAAAACGAAGCTGCGCAGTTCCTGGAAGAACACAAAACCGACAAGAAAAAAATTCTGGTATTCGGTTCCGGCCCAATCCGTATCGGTCAGGGGATCGAGTTTGACTACTGCTCTGTACACTGCGTATGGGCGCTGAAAGAAGAAGGCTATGAAGCAATCATTGCCAACAACAACCCGGAAACCGTATCCACCGACTTTGATACTTCCGACCGTCTGTACTTTGATCCGCTGACACCGGAAGACGTGGATTCCATCCTTGAAACAGAAAAACCATGGGGTGCAATTGTTCAGTTTGGCGGCCAGACAGCCATCGGCTTAACCAAACATCTGGAAGCGGCTGGTGTAAATATTCTGGGTACCTCCGCAAAAAGTATTGACGAAGCAGAAGACCGCGAAAGTTTTGACGCTCTGCTGGCAAAATGCGATATCCCTCGTCCGGAAGGGAAAACGGTATTCCAGCTGAGCGATGCTCTGGCTGCGGCAAGAGAACTGCAATATCCGGTGCTGCTGCGCCCATCCTACGTATTGGGCGGTCAGAACATGATTATCGCCTACAGCGATGCTGATGTGGAAGAATATATGAACATCATTCTGGCAAACGGTATTGAAAATCCGGTACTGATTGACAAATACATGATGGGTATCGAAGTGGAAGTTGACGCCATCTGCGATGGTACCGACTACCTGATTCCTGGGATTATGGAACACATCGAACGCGCTGGTATCCACTCCGGCGATTCCATCTCCGTATATCCGGCACAGCGTTTAACAGAAGCAAACAAAAAGACTATCATCGAATACACCGGTCGTCTGGCAAAAGCGCTGCATGTTATCGGTCTGGTGAACATCCAGTATGTTATCTACAACGGTGAAGTATATGTTATCGAAGTGAACCCGCGTTCCTCAAGAACCGTGCCATATATCAGTAAAGTGACCAGCGTTCCGATGGTTGACCTGGCTACCAGAATCATGCTGGGTGCTACCCTGAAGAGCCTGGGCTATGAAACCGGCGTTCATCCGATTTCTGACTATGTAGCTGTAAAAGTGCCAGTGTTCAGTTTCGAAAAACTGCATTCTGTAGATACCATGTTAGGGCCTGAAATGAAATCCACAGGGGAAGTTCTGGGTATCGCAAAAACCTTCGATGAAGCACTGTACAAAGGTTTAGTAGCTGCCGGCTACAAAATCAAACATGAAGGCGGCGTGCTGATTTCTGTACGTGACAAAGATAAAGAAGAAGTTCTGCCGATTGCGCAGTCTCTGGAAAACATGGGCTTCCAGCTGTATGGTACAAAAGGTACTGCAGCTTATCTGACCGGCCATGGTCTGCATGCGGAAGCTGTAAACAAAATTTCCGAAGGCGGTTTCACCGTTCTGGATCTGCTGGAAAGCGGCAAAGTGGACTATGTAATCTCCACTTCCACAAAAGGCCGTCAGCCTGCCCGCGAAGGTGTGAAAATCCGTCGTAAAGCGGTAGAACGTTCCATCGCCTGCCTGACAGCCATCGATACCGCGAAAGTTCTGGTGGACTGCATCAGCCTGAACAGAAACATTCAGGATGTTGAACTGGTAGACATCACACAGATTTAATTTTCTGATAGATTCCATTGCCGATGTTTTGTCCTTGTGTTTTTGGGGTAAAAAGTATATGATATAGCTATAGACCAATCCGTTATGAGGACGAAGGAGGTTATCAGATGTTCGGATATATTGCAAACATTGGGGTTCCAGGTTTAATTCTGATTTTAGTTATCGCGCTGGTTATTTTTGGGCCTGGCAAACTGCCTGGCGTAGGCAAAGCGTTAGGGGAAAGTATCCACGGCTTCAAAAAAGGGATTGCCGGTGACGATGGCGAGAAAACAGAAAAAACACAAGATGTAGAATAATCATAAGCTGCTGTCCTGCAACGGGGCAGCAGTTTTTTTACCATTCATTTAAGATGGTTTGTTCCATCATAAAAAGACGAGCTGTTTCAGGTATTCGCGCAATTCAGATAGGTACAATCCTGTAAAAGAATCTGGAGGAAAATATGAGTCAGGAATTTTATATAGTGGTCAATCAGGTGCTGGTGTTTGCTATTCTGATGCTGATTGGCTTTGTTATGGCAAAAGCGAAAGTATTAACCAGTGATGTGCTGAACGGACTATCCAGGCTGATTGTGAATCTGCTGCTGCCATGTCTGATTTTTTATATGATTGTGGGCAATGGGATTACGGTACAGCATATTTTCGCAAATCGTACCTATGCGCTGGGATTATTGCTGATGTATGCCATTCTATGTCTGCTGGGGTATGCTATGGCTGGCGCAAGCGGTTTGCGGCGCAGCGGGCAGGATATGTTTGCTGTAGCAACGATGTTCTGCAACATCGGTTTTATGGGGGTTCCGCTGATTGAATCCATGTTTCCGGGCAACAGCCAGGTGGCTGCGTGTCTCCTGATTTATTTTGTAATTGACCAGTTTTTACTGTGGACAGCGGGGCTGTTTTTATGTACGCGCCATGTGAAGAAACGGAATAACACCGGGGCGCTGATGAATCTGTTGAATCCCATGATTATCGGCATTCTGATTGCACTGGCCTTATTGTACTTTAACATTCAGCTGCCAACGCCGGTATTAGCCACCGTCAAGGGTCTGGGTGACTGCAGCCGTTATCTGGCGCTCTTATATCTGGGTGCATTGCTGGCAACCATGCCGGTATTAAATATGCTGATGAAGCCGTATGTATATTGTCTGATTGTTCTGAAAATGACTATTGTACCGGTGGCTGGCTATTTTGTGGCGGCGCTGTTCTTCAATCATGTGACCAGCCTGCTGCTTGCCACAATTTTAAGCCTGCCGCCGATGGTGGCTCATACCATGATGGCCCGCACCTACGGAGGCGACGAACGGATTGCTGCTGAAACCGTATTCGTCAGTACCATTGCGTGTTTAGGGACTATCCCGCTGGTTCAATTTTTAATTAATTTTATATTGCGCTAGACAAATTTCCGCAGAACTGCGTTGTTTTTGATTTTTCTCGCCTTGCGTACCATTTGTACGCGTCGCTCGAAAAATCAAAAGCCGCCTTGTTCTACGAAAATTTTCCGTCGCGTTATGATTCAGATAAGGTATACACAATACCTTTTGCAGGATGTTGCTTTTTCCAAAATCCTATATTATAATAAATTAATTACAGGATTTTTCACGAATATTATGATGAAGCTGGAGGTTCGCTCAATGGAGACAAATAAAAACCGTGTTGTAGTAACAGTTGTAGGGAAAGATAAAAAAGGGATTATTGCTGCTGTGTCCGGTGCATTAACAGAGAGAGACGTAAATATTCTGGATATCAGCCAGACCATTCTGCAGGAATTCTTCACCATGATCATGATTGTAGACATGGCAGATGCCAATGTAAGCTTTAGTGAACTGCGGGAGGAACTGGGCCTGCTGGGTCAGAAATTCGGTGTGGTGATTTCCTGCCAGCATGAAGAAATTTTCCAGTATATGCACCGCATTTAAGGAGGAAGACCAATGCCGATTTCTATTTCCAATGAAGAGATTTTAGAAACCATAAATATGATTGAGTCGGAAAATCTGGACATCCGCACTATTACTATGGGGATTTCTCTGCGCGACTGTGCCCATAGCGATATTGATGTGGTGTGTGACCGGATTTACAAAAAAATCACCACGTATGCCAGAGATTTAGTAAAAGTTGGCGAAGAAGTGGCAGAAGATTACGGCATTCCAATCATCAACAAACGGATTTCCGTGACACCAATCGCTATCGTGGCCGATGCCTGCGAAGCGCCTGATTATGTGAAAATTGCAAAAACATTAGATGCTGCTGCAAGAGAAGTTGGCGTTAACTTCATCGGCGGGTTCTCTGCTCTGGTGCAGAAGGGGATGACCAAAGGGGACGAAAAACTGATTCGTTCTATCCCGCAGGCGCTGGCAGAAACTGAATTCGTGTGCGCATCTGTAAACGTTGGCTCCAGCCGTGCCGGTATCAATATGGATGCGGTTCGCCTGATGGGTGAGATGGTTAAACAGAGTGCCGAACTGACTGCCGATAACGATGGCTTAGGCAGTGCAAAACTGGTCGTGTTCTGCAATGCAGTGGAGGATAATCCGTTTATGGCTGGTGCATTCCATGGTGTCGGTGAACCGGAAGTCGTGCTGAACGTCGGGGTAAGCGGTCCTGGCGTTGTGCTGAACGCTGTTCGCAAAATTCCGAATGCGCCGTTCGATGAACTGGCAACCACCATCAAACATACGGCATTCAAAGTAACCCGCTCCGGCGAACTGGTTGGCCGTGAAGCAGCACGCCGTCTGGGAGTGCCGTTCGGTATTGTAGACCTGTCGCTGGCTCCGACACCGGCAGTGGGTGACAGCGTTGCTGATATTCTGGAAGCAATGGGTCTGGAACGGGTTGGTACCCACGGTACCACTGCGGCACTGGCTATGCTGAACGATGCGGTGAAAAAAGGCGGCGCGATGCCATCCTCTCATGTTGGCGGGTTAAGCGGTGCATTCATTCCTGTCAGCGAAGATGCCGGCATGATTCGCGCCGTGGAACAAGATGCCCTGCATCTGGATAAATTAGAAGCCATGACCTGTGTATGCTCTGTAGGGCTTGATATGATTGCAATTCCTGGTGATACCAGCGCAGAGACCATCGCGGCCATCATTGCCGATGAGGCTGCCATCGGTATGATTAACAAAAAAACAACTGCTGTGCGTGTCATCCCGGTACCAGGCAAAAAAGTGGGTGAAACTGTTGTATTTGGCGGTCTGCTGGGCTATGCACCGATTATGGATGTGAACAGATACAGTTCCGACTTATTTGTGAAACGCGGCGGCCGTATCCCTGCACCGATTCATTCGCTGAACAACTAAACAGGCATATAAAAAGCATCTGTTCTTGTATAGGGCAGATGCTTTTTTGATACGATCATATTAAAATATCATCTGTACCAGCAGCATATAACAGATGGTACCCGGTACAACCATAGCAATGGTGCAGCAGTGGGTTATTTATGTCAGCAGCATGCGGTCATTGTCGAAGGCTTTATTGCTCTTGCTGGAATAGAGCGCCAGCAAATCACTCAACGACATATTAGCCCGCTCAGCACCGCTGATATCTAGAATTAATTGTCCGGCATCCATCATAATGGTGCGATTGCCGGTTTGCAGCGCTGCATTCAGATTATGCGTAATCATCATGGTGGTCAGGTGATGTTTCGCCACAATCTCTTTTGTAATCTGCATAATTTTTTCCGAGGTGGCAGGGTCCAGTGCTGCGGTGTGTTCGTCTAACAGCAGCAGCTTTGGCGGAACCAGGGTGCACATCAGCAGTGTCACAACCTGTCGCTGGCCGCCCGACAACAGGCCGACTTTAGTGTCCATGCGGTCTTCCAGGCCCATATTGTACTGCGCCAGTGATTCCCGGAACATGGCGGTATCTTTTTTGTTCAGTGCAAAGTGCAGCGGCCCCCGTTTACTGCGGGAGTAGGCCAGTGCCAGATTTTCCTCGATGGTCAGGTTTGGCGCAGTACCCCGCATTGGGTCTTGAAACACACGGCCAATAAACGATGCCCGTTTGTGTTCCTGCATCCAGGTAATGTCCTTGCCGTCCAGAAGAACAGAACCGGCATCGGGATAAAAATTGCCGCAGATGACATTAAACAGAGTGGATTTCCCGGCACCATTGGAGCCGACCACCGTGACAAAGTCGCCGTCCTGCAGTGTCAGATTGACCTGACGCAGTGCTTTATGTTCATTGGGTGTGCCCTTCAGGAATGTTTTAGAAATCTGTTTCAGCTGCAGCATGGGTTTGCGCCTCCTTTCGCACAGCCCGCAGGGCCATAGATTTTTTGATAGCCGGCAGTGATAATGCGATTGCCACAATGCAGGCTGAAATCAGTTTCAGCGCATAAGCCGGCAGGAACGATTTGGTAGCCAGTGTAATGATAAATCGATAGATAATAGCGCCCACCAGTACAGCCAGCAGATTGCCGGTTAACGTGCGGCGGCCCAGCAGAACTTCGCCGATGATGACAGAGGCCAGCCCAACCACCAGAATCCCTACGCCGGAGTTGATATCAGCAAAGCTCTGATACTGGGCGATAAGGGCGCCGGTCAGTGCAATGATGCCGTTACTCAATGCCAGTGCCAGAATTTTTGTATTGTCAACATGGATGGAAGATGCCCGCACCATATCTTCATTGTCACCGGTTGCACGAATGCAAAGTCCCAGATGGGTTTGGAAAAACAAAATCAGAACAGTCACGCAGATTGCAGTGAATACAAAGGCAACCAGCAGTTTCACAACGTCTTTATCCAGAAATGGCAGCAGATTGTTTGCCACTTTAAAGATAGTAGTGCTGTTAATCAATGACAGGTTCGAGCTGTTGCCCATTGCCAGCAGATTGATGGAATACAGGCCGCTCATCGTTAAAATCCCGGATAAAATCGGGTGAATATCCAGTTTTGTGTGCAGCAGCCCTGTCACACAGCCTGCGGCAGCACCGGCCAGCAATGCTGCCGCCAGGCCAGGCAGCGGATGCCCGGCGATACAACATACTGCGGACAGTGCCAGGCCTAATGTAAAACTTCCTTCTGCAGTCAGGTCAGGTACATTCATGATGCGGAAGGTGATATAAACACCAAGCGCCAGCATGCCGTATAAAATCCCAAGCTGCAGGGAACCAAGCAGAATGACCATAACGGGAACTCCTTTCTATCATATTCTGCTGCCTGCCGACATATCGCACGGCAGGCAGCAGAATGGCAATATCATAATCAGGTTTCAGTCAGACAGAGAATCACTTAATTGGCAGTATCTTTTACAAATGTGATGTCTGTCTTCTGTTCATCGGTTAAGGTGATGCCCAGTGTTTCCATGGTGTCTTCGTTCACTACAATGGCGTTGGCTGGAACGACCAGAGCCGGGATATCGGCAATGGCTTTGCCTTCCAGATATTCGATGGCCATATCAGCGGAGATAGCGCCGATTTCAGTATCAGTGATGGCAACGGTAGCGAATGCGCCGGAGTCCACCATAACAGCAGAGCTGCCGTATACCGGAATTTTTGCATCGCGGGCTACTTCAGCCACCAGCGGCATGGCTGCCTGAATGACGCTGTCGTTTGGAACGAAGATGGCATCCACATCACCAACCAGAGACTGGGCTGCCTGCTGGACTTCGGAAGAGTTGGTCACGATTTTTTCCACATAGTGCAGGCCCCGTTCTGTCAGATACGCTTTTGCATTTTCAGCCGTGGTCACAGAGTTCACTTCGCTGGTGCAGTATAACAGGCCGTAGGTCTGCATGCCAGGTGTTAAGCTGTCAGACAGTTCAAAAATTTCATTGATTGGAATGGCATTGGAGGTACCGGTTGCATTTTTGTCCGGATGTTCCATTTCAGTAATCACACCAGCGCCAACCGGATTTCCCACAGAAATAAAGATAACCGGAATATCACTTTCCATGGCAACCATTGCCTGGGCAGCCGGTGTAGCGATGGCCGCTACCAGATCAACGTCACTGTCCACCATTTCCTGGCAGATGGTATTTAAGTTGGTGGCATCACCCTGGGCGTTTTTATATACAATGTCAACTTTGTCCTCGCCGTAGCCTTTTGCTTCCAGTTCGGCGATAAAGCCTTCCCGCATTTCTTCAAAGGCCCCGTTATCAATCATCTGTACGATACCGACCTTCAGCTTATCATCAGCAGGATCGGCCTGCTGGCTGCCGTTGCCGCTGCAGCCAGTTAAACTGAACAGCATAGAGGTCAAAACGGTAGCGGATAATACTTTTTTTAATAATGATTTTTTCATGACAATCTCCTCCTGAAATTAAAAATTTTGAATCAACTTAAAATGATAAAGTGCCTGTTTACAGAACAGCAACAGGACGTTCTGTCCGTTTAATTTTGCTGATTGCGTGCTGCAAGCTGGGCGAAGGCCTGCTGCAGCATTGGAACGGTAATTTCATATGGATAATGCTGTACATCTTTGGTACTGCTCACCAGCGGATAAATGGATGCCATCTGTTCTGCTGTGATTTCCATATCCTCCAGCGAAACAGGAAGGGCTACCGACTGGTTAAACTGATAGATGCGTTCAAATTCGTTCATCTGATTGTCGCAGAGCAGAAGAATGAGAACACCGAAGCCGACCACTGCACCGTGCAGATGGGTTTCCTCAAAGTGCGGCAGCGTGGTCAGTGTGTAAAAGATGGCATGGGCCAGGCCGCTGTTGTAATCCGATGTATATTCCCGTGTAATCAGAATGGATACAATGCCGGTAGTCACGATGACAGCCAGAATAACCTGTTCCAGTTCATAGGTGCAAATCTGTTTTTTGTTGTCTTCCATGGCTTTGGTGCCGTATTTCATCAGTGGTTCTACACACTGACGGCTGATTTGAATGCCTACCGCATTGTAGTGTTCCAGTTCATCGCCGCGGGATGATACCGTACATTCATAATATTTGGCGATAGTGTCGCCTAATCCTGCCCACAGATACTGGCTCGGTGCCGCTGCGATAATCGCTGTGTTGATAAAAGCGTGTACTGGCGGCTGCAAAAAGAAGAACGGTTCTTTGAAGCTGCCGTCTGGATGATACATAATGGCTACCGTGGTAACCGCTGCACAGGTTGCTGCGATGGTAGGGAAGGTGAATACCGGTTTGCCTGCTTTCACGCTGAGGCATTTGCAGGTGTCCAGTGCTTTGCCGCCGCCGATAGCAAAAATCATATCAGCTTCCTGCACCTGCGGCAGATTTTGCAGGGCTTCCACGTTTTCGTAGCTGGCCTCTCCGCAGTACCAGACATAATCGAGAATTTCCAGCCCGGTGGCCGCAATGGCCTCGTCAATCAGCGGACGAGCCACCGACATAGCGGTGTGACCGCCAATGGCAATAATTTTTTTCCCATATGGTTTGCAGAACTCCGGAATTTTGTTGTAAATATCGGCCCCGATGGAGTAGTGGGGTAACATCATACTGTAGTTTTCCATTGTAATCTCCTCCTGTTCAGGATGACACCGTAAAATTCCATATAACTGCGTTGTTTTGCAAACAGCTTGCCCGCATACCTTTTGTACAGCCTCGATGCACGGTTTGCAAAGCCGCCTTGTTTATGAATTTTTCTTGTGTCATATACTCATTTGGTTTTAGCATGTTCTTCTCAAAAGAAAAAGCACTTATCCCATAATTTAGGGACAAGTGCTGAATTAACAAACGCCTGCGGTACCACCCGGATTAGCCTTGCGGCTCACTCTGTCATACACTGTCATGTATGCTCCCTTTATAACGGGCGAAGATCCCGTCAGCGCCTACTGGGAAAATTCCGTTCGGGCTGCCCTCGCAAGGCCATTCCATACAGGTTGTCATACTGCAATCTCAGCATCTGCAGCTCTCTGTAAGTTCCAAAGTCTGTATGTACTCCTCTTGCTCATCGGTTTATCGATTAGTTTTCTATAGCATATTCGATTGCCTGGAAAGTGTCAAGTGCTGTTGCAAAAAAATACAGAATACAGTAAAAATACAAGCAAAAATACAATAGAATGCATTTGCCAGTGAACTGTAAAAAAATTAAAGTTTTTTCCTTTTTCCTATCAGAAACTGCTTGCGTAAGATACAGATTTATGGTAAAAATATATGTGGATAATCTAGATTCTTTAACAAGGGGAGCAGAATTATGAAAAAAGTATACGAAGGTAAAACAAAAGACGTATTTGAACTGGAAAACGGTAACGTATTGCTGAAATTTAAAGATGACTGCACCGGTAAAGACGGCGTATTTGACCCGGGTGAAAACTCCGTTGGTTTAACCATCGAAGGGATTGGCCGCGCAAATCTGGAAACTTCCGTACTGTATTTTGAACTGCTGAAAGAAGCTGGCATCAAAACACACTATGTAAGCGCAAATGTGGAAGAAGCTACCATGGAAGTGCTGCCTGCAAAAGTATTTGGGAAAGGTCTGGAAGTAATCTGCCGGTTAAGAGCAACAGGCAGCTTCATCCGTCGTTACGGCGCATACATTGAAGACGGTACTCCGTTAGAAGGCGGTTATGTGGAAACCACACTGAAAGATGATGCAAAAGGTGATCCGCTGGTAACATCCGAAGGTCTGGCTGCACTGGGTATCATGAGTCAGGAAATGTTTAATGATATGAAAGCACAGACTCTGAAAATCACCAGCATTGTTGCTGCTGATCTGGCCAAAAAAGGTCTGGACCTGTACGATATCAAATTTGAATTTGGTTACAACAATGACGAAGTTATCCTGATTGATGAAATCGCAAGCGGCAACATGCGTGTTTACAAAGACGGCAAAATTGTTGACCCGATGGAGTTGACCAAAATCATTCTGGGCAAATAAGGTCGCAGACCACATCAGGCAATTCCGGGCACTATCTGTGGATAGTGCCTTTTTTGCTTCTCGTTTTAATCAGATTGAGGTGACAGAAATGGAGAAATCAATGAATCAGCTGGCTGATTATCGGCTGTTTCACGGCATTGCGGCAGACAATCTGCCGGTGATGCTGCAATGCCTGGGATACCGGGCAGAGAACTATAAAAAAGGCGAATTTATCTCCATGGAAGGGGAGCATCTGCAGAACATCGGCATTATTGTGGCTGGCAGCGTGGATATGATTAAAGAGGATTTCTGGGGCAACAAAACCATTCTGATGCGGATGCAGCAGGGCACCATATTCGGGGAGACGTTCATCTGCGGCAGCAATTCCATGGCTACGGTCAGCTTTTGCGCGTCGAGTGACACCACAGCAATCTTTCTGCCGTTCAAACGGGTGATGCACACATGCACCAGCGCCTGTGCCTTTCATCACCGGCTGGTGGAAAACATGGTGCAGCTTATTGCGGATAAGAATCTGGAGCTGATGCGCAAGGTGGAGGTTGTCACCAAGAAAACGCTGCGGGAAAAAATTCTGGCCTATTTATCGCAGCAGGCGCAGCAGCAAGGCGACGATTATTTTGAAATTCCGCTGGGGCGTGTGGAACTGGCAGATTATCTGTGCGCTGACCGCAGTGCACTGACTCGTGAACTGACGGCGATGCGGAATGAGGGTATTCTGGATTATGACAGGAATGTGTTTCGGCTGCTGTAATAGAAATACGGATACTGTAAAATTTTTTTTCTCAAGGCAGTGAATGTTGCATATGCAACATACGTTTGCTTTTTCTTCTGTATAATAAAAGCATAGATTGTTGATAGGAAATAAAAAAATACAACATAAAAACCGAAATACAGGAGGAAAAAAGGATGGAACAGAAAATGTTTTGCTTTCAGTGTGAACAGACAGCAGGGGGAAGAGGCTGCACCGGCTGTGCAGGTGTGTGCGGCAAAAAGGCAGATACTGCCGAATTACAGGATCAGCTGACTGGTGCAATGGTTACACTGGCCCATCAGGCGCGTGTAAAACAGGCAGAAAACGGCACCATTGATACCTTGATTCTGGAAGGTCTGTTCAGCACTTTAACCAACGTGAACTTCAATAATGACACGGTACAGCAGCTGATTGACCGGATGCATCAGGAAACGCTGAATATCGGCGCAGATGTGGCAGACTATGATATGAAAACCATCTGGGAAGCCGATGAAGATGTGCGCTCTCTGAAATCGCTGATTTTATTTGGCATCCGCGGTGTGGCTGCTTATGCCTACCATGCGGCAGTGCTGGGTTACCGCGATGAAACTGTGGCTGCATTCTTCTACAAGGCCTTGTCGGCGCTGCAGGAGGACTGGGGTTTAGCCGAACTGCTGCCGATTGTGCTGGAAGTGGGCGAAGTGAATCTGACCTGCATGGCAATGCTGGATCAGGCCAACACCGAAACCTTTGGCAATCCGCAGCCGACAGAAGTGTCATTGACTGTTGAAAAGGGGCCGTTTATTGTTATCACCGGCCACGATTTGTACGATTTAAAACAGCTGCTGGAACAGACAGAAGGCAAAGGCATCAACATTTACACCCACGGCGAAATGCTGCCGGCGCATGCGTATCCGGAACTGAAAAAATTCAGCCACTTAAAAGGCAACATCGGTACCGCATGGCAGAACCAGCAGAAAGAATTTGACGGCATTCCTGCACCGATTCTGTACACCACCAACTGTCTGATGCCGCCAAAAGGCAGCTACATGGACCGTGTGTTCACCACCGAAGTAGTGTCTTATCCGGAAATTGTTCACATAGGCGAAGATAAGGATTTCTCCCCGGTAATTGCAAAAGCGCTGGAACTGGGCGGCTACGCGGAAGACCAGCACTTTACCGGTATGAATGACGGCAGCACAGTGATGACCGGCTTTGCCCACAATGCCGTATTATCGGTAGCAGATACCGTAATTGATGCGGTAAAAGCAGGCGCGATCCGGCATTTCTTCCTGGTAGCCGGCTGTGACGGCGTCAACGCAAAACGCAGCTACTACCGTGATTTTGTGGCGGCAACACCACAGGATACCGTGGTACTCACACTGGCATGCGGCAAATACCGCTTCCACGATTTAGACCTGGGCACCATCGGCGGCCTGCCTCGCTTACTGGATATCGGCCAGTGTAATGATGCCTACAGCGCTATCAAAATTGCTGTGGCACTGGCAGAAGCCTTCAATTGCAGTGTCAATGATCTGCCGCTGTCCATGATTTTAT
The DNA here is from genome assembly GCA_017547685.1 of Peptococcaceae bacterium. GTDB lineage: Bacteria > Bacillota > Peptococcia > Peptococcales > Peptococcaceae > UBA7185. Next base: position 2,131 of record JAFYPD010000002.1, on the reverse strand, counting down.
CCTGGTACGAACAGAAAGCAGTCAGCATTCTGTTAACCCTGCTGTATCTGGGCATTAAAAATATCAAACTGGGGCCAACCCTGCCGGCCTTTGTATCGCCGAACGTGCTGAACTATCTGGTAGAAAACTACAACATTGCCCCAATCTCCACAGCAGAAGAAGACATGAAAGCCATTCTGGGGTAAACCTTATTGAAAAAAAGACGGTTTCGTATTTGGTGAACGCCAATGGATCACCTGCGCCGGGCAAAAGAAAGCGGCAGCCTTGATTTTTCAAAGCCGCCGCTGGCAGTACGGGCATGTCAAAGGGCTGCTGTACGACGGCTTTTTTCTTTTGCCGTCGTCCGGCAGATTAACATATGAAACTATAATTCATTGATGGTTGCAGTAATCGACATATTGCGAATTCGTTTTGCCGGAGCATATACAGCTGCGATTGCCGCAATCGAGACAAACAGAAGAATAACGCCCAAAGAGATAATTGGGAACTGCCACACAGCAGATGGAAAATGCCCTGCAATAAGGAAATCATACAGTGATTTGCTAAGCGGCAAGCCAATAGCACAACCAACAACGCACCCCAAAACAGCATAGGTGAATGCTTCACAAGCAATCATTTTCGTCATTTGCCGTTCATCCATTCCTACTGCCCGCATAGCTCCATATTGCTTCATTCTGGCAGACACACTCATGGAAATGCTATTGACAATGTTCATTACCGTTACCAGTGCAATAATTGCCAAAAACGCATAAACACAGAAAACAAAAGCCATATAAGTTCCCGTAGTGCGCTCGTCGCGTTTATCCAGGAAGCTATATGTTTGATCTACGGAATTCTGGATTGCCTGAACATTTTCGTCCGTAACATCTCCCGTTGTTTGTATCAGCACAAGAGAATAACCTTCCTCTCCTGTCAAACGGACAAATGTTTCATCAGAGGTAATCAATGTGAGCTTTCCATTTGTCAATCCATTCTCACTAAATGGGTCGTTTTTTAACAGTCCGGCTATGGTAAGGGTTTCATCCCCAATCTGAACAGTGTCACCGATTTTCCATGTGCTGTCCTGATCGGATGTTGCCAAAACAAAATTGCTGTCCCCAAAAACTTTGGACAGATCACTCCCCCTTTTCAAAGCACTGTCTTTTTTCAGACATTGCAAATCAAAATCGTCATAAGAAATCAAATCGACTGTGCCAGAAAAGTTGGTGTCGTCGTTTAGTTTGGCAGAAACATCAAATACACTACGACGCCCGTAAACTTCCTTCACTCCATCCATTTCGCGGATGGTTGTAAGCAGTTCCCAAGGAATCGTATTACCGTCAGCACTTGCAATATCTATGTCTGATGTGGCAGCCGACTGAGGAATCAGGTAATCCACAAAATCGACCATAATAGAAAAGCTCAAAAACAGGATGATGCTAAGTGCAAAAGAACCTGTCATCAGGAATAAATTTTTCTTCCCGGAGATCGCATGGCTGATACCGAGAAGGGCCTCAATTCTTCCGAATCCTGCATACGGCGAATGACGCATTGTTTTTTCGTGACCTGCATTTCCAGACACCGCTGTGATGGGAGATACCTTCGCGGCATGTTTTGCCGGAGCATTTGCGGCAATCAGTACAGTAATCAGTCCCACAAAGATACCGCAAGCAATGCCAAAAATACTAATGCCAAAGAGAGGAATATCAGAAAATTCTTCTTTGACTACAAAACGCAGTACCGCGCAAAGTCCCCATGTAGTAACAACCCCTAAAACAAGACCGATAGGGATAGCTGTTTTGCACCAGTTCAATGCCTCTAAACGGACAAAGCGGATGGTCTGCTGCTTACTCATACCAATGCAGCGCATCATTCCGAAAAATCGGGTTCTCTGTGCAACGCTGCTGTTCATGCTGCTGGAAATCATCAAAACGCCTGCAATCAAAATCAGCAGGAACAGAACAACCGCAACAGAAAGAAGGGTTTGCCCCATGGAACTGCCGAGTAAGTCTCCAATAGAGAAACTTCCATGCTTACCAACCAATCGGGCCTGTTCCATCCGAAAACCCATTTCTGCCATACTGAATATTGCTGTTACCATAAACACAGCAAATACAATGCAAAGCAGCGTCATACGATTTTGTCGGCGGTG
>JAFYPD010000097.1 GCA_017547685.1 Peptococcaceae bacterium | reverse complement strand
GTTAAAACGCCATCATCCGTTCTTTTGCCTTGGCAACCCGGATACTTTCCTGCATATCCAGTTTAAACAGCACAGCCTTGTCCAGTATCCGGTCAGCCGTGCGGTCATTATAGGTGCTGATAATTTCGTTGATACTCAGGTTCGAGCTGATGATCCACGGTTTGTTGCGATAATTGCGTTCCTCCAGCAGAATCACCAGCTGTTCGATGACAAACTCTGTGGTGCGCTCTGCCCCTAGATCATCGATAACCAGCAAATCACAGGTGCGCAGCTGCTCCAGCATCTCCTCAAACTTCTGACGATTCTCCTCGTACCGATACTGCCGGATTAATTCAAACAAATCGGCTGCCCGGCGATAGATAACTGTGTTGCCGTTTTCCAGCACGGCATTGGCAATGGCTGCCGACAGATGGGTTTTGCCTCTGCCCACACCGCCGGTCAGAAACAGGCACTGGCTGCACTTGCCCTGCTGAATCTGCTGTACAAACTGTCGGCACCAGCGCACTTTGTGGTCCATATCCTCCGCATTGGTATAATAACGAGTTTCAAAATTCTCGAAAGTGAACTGACGCATCGCCTCCGACATCCCGCTGCGCAGAAACAAATCATCCAACCGCTCTTTCTGATAGCAGCTACACAATACACCCGGCTCGGTATAGCCTCTGTCCTGACAGAGCGGGCAGTTCCAGTCCGGCTCATAAATAGTTTCGTCCATGCCGTTTTCCTGCAAAACCTGATGGCGCTGCTGCATCAGCCCTTCAATTTCCTGCCGTAAAGTATCCCGCTCTGCATTATTTTTCTGCAATACACCAGCCCGAATCATAGCGATGTTTTTCTGCCCGATGGCCTGGTCCAGCTCCTGCAGCTTTGGCAATCTCCGGTAAACAGCAGCAATCCGTTCTTCACACTGCTGCTGTTTCTGCAGCCGCAGCTGATCTCGATTTATCATATTCTTCACCTTCTTCCAGCATCATTACGATATTATTATTTTTCCAGAAAGCTCAAATCGCGGCCTTCCGGTTTGAATTTCTGTGTCACAGCGGCACCCGTTTTTTTCACTGCTATATGACTGCCGCCCTTGCCTTTCTCCTGCCGCTGTTTTTCCATCGCCAGTGTTTCCGGTGTGGTGATGCCTTTTTCCGCCCACTCTTTCAGCACGGCATCAATATATTTGAACGACGGATTCTGTGCACTGACCGTTTCATCCACCGCCAGCAGCACCATCTCATGGCTGAACTTCCATTCGTAGGCCCATTTCCGGTATAATTCCTTCTGCGGTTCTGTTGGCACACCTTTCTGCCCAAGCTTGCGCAGCACCGATGTTGTTTTATAGCTGACGGTATCCAGCCCTTCGGCATATTCCAGGAAACTTTTTTTGTCACGCACCTGGGCACCGTAGGCCATTTTACAGAAAAACCCGAATTCGTATTCTTTGCGGTGGTCACGATAATATTTCACATAAATCTCGTATACTAAATCGTAAGACCAGTTGTAACGCTGCACTGCTTCCTGAATATTCTGTTTATCCCGCAGCGTTAAAAACAGACCCAGCGTCTGCTCCAGCTTTTTCACCAGCTGCGCATAGTTCAGTTCTGTTGTGCTGTAGCTTTCTGTGTCCTCCGCCAGATACTGCGGCTGTTCCCCCAGACTGGCCCCGATTTTATCGAACATCGGAGAAAAATCCACTGTTTCCGTATCAGTAAACCAGTGAATCAGCCCTTTGCTGTGCAGCGAGCGTGCCGCTTCCACAGCATAGCGGTCGGTGTTTTTTATCTGGTTGGTACCGCAGTAGAGGAGATACATGATTTTTCCCATATCTTCAAACGTTAACCCCAGCGGTTCCATCATCCCCAGCAGACGGCTCGGAATACTGATACTGCCGCCTTCAAAAAACCAGGCCGTGATATTCTGTTTGCTCATGCTGTCACCTCGCTATGCTGTAATGCCAATGATACGCACATCAATGCGACCCACACTCAGGTTTGTCATCTCGTCTAAATCGCGGATGGTGTTCACCTGAAACCGCTCAATGGCTGGCTGCATCGGAATGCCGAATTTGATTTTCATTTCACAGTAGATGCTGACGCCAAAATCGTTCATATCCACATGAATCTTTGCATTGCCGTCGAATTCCTCCTGCCGTGTCAGATTGTAGCGCACCAGCTGTTCAATGGCATTTTCCGAGATGGTCAGACGCCCCAGCTGGGAAAACCGTGGCCGCACAATGCATTTATCTTCCGACGACATGCGGGATTTATCGTTTTCCTGCTCTTTGTCTTTCTCCTTGCCTTTGCTTTTGTCCTTGTTCTTTTTGGTCATAAAGCTCCAGATAGAATCAATCCAGTAATTCGGCAGATCCTTCTTCACTTCAATGCTTGGCAGCGGAATGACGTGTTTGCCTTCCCGCCGCATACTCTGCGCCAGTTCAATCTGTTCCGGCGTGACGATATCCTGAATAAAGATTTTGTTTTTCACCGGCGGCAGATTCAGCGCCGCAGTGATTTTGTCAATCATCTTTTCCGATGTGCCCAGAATCAGAATTTTCTTCGGCTGTAGCTGGCCGATGCGCTCCCGCACTTCCGCCGCATGGAGCGGGTCATGAAAAATAGCGCGTTTCACTGCACCCACTGTTGTTTCCTCCGCCTTGGCTGAAGAACCGGCCATTTTTTTGCCGTCTTTTATCAGCAGGCCGTCATCAATCATCACTTCAATATTATATTGTTCCATGACCGAATTGGCGTTATGGCTTTTGCCAGTCCCGCTGGCCCCAATCAATGCATAGACTTCCATGCTGCTTCCCCCTGTAACGGAATTGTTCCTGTATAGCGAATCCCCTGCAAATCGATTTCGCAGGTATATACATAAACCTCTACACCAGCCTGCACCGCCAGCTTCAGGTTTTCATCAAAAGCCGGGTCGGTCTCCCGGTTTACATCAAAATCGACAGCCTGATTGCCCATTACCAGAAAAATAACAGCCGCATCCAGACCATCTTTTTTACACTGCACCAGTTCCAACAGATGTTTGCTGCCCCGTTCGGTAGGTGCATCGGGAAACCGGGCTGTGTGTCCATCCAGCAGATTTACCGATTTCACTTCCGCATAGCAGGTCTTGCCATGCCGCTGCAGGCGGAAATCAAAACGGCTTTTGCCATAGGTTTTTTCCCGCTCCACCGCAGTTACATCTGTAAAGCCGGGCAGCATGTTTTGCTTTAGCCACAATCCTGCAATATCGTTGGCAAGATGAGCGTTGAGGCAGACAAATCGCTCTCCCTGCTGTACCAGGAGCAAAGTATAAGCTGTCTTGCGGTTTTCGCCGGATGCAGGCTGAATCCATACAGAAACACCCGGCACTAACAGCTCCCGCATACGCCCTGAATTTGGCACATGCACTTTTACCGGCACACCGTTCAGCGCTACCTCGGCGCGAAACCGGTTATCCCGCTGAATAAACGTTGCCTCCAGCAGCTCACCTAACGGATAAATCTGTTCTGCATTCATGCTTTTGCTTCCTCAATCACTGCCAGAATAAAGGCTGATGCCGCTTCCATCGCATCAATTTCCAGATATTCCTCCACACTGTGCACTTTAGTCATGCCGACACCCAGGTTCGTTGCCGGAATACCCTTGCCGCAGAACACATTGGCATCTGTTCCGCCGCCGGATTTCACCAGTTCCGGCTCCAGACCGATACGTCGTGCCGCTCTGCCGGCCAGCTGCACGGTAGCATCGTCAGGCTGCAAATCAATTGCGCCGTAGCTTTCTTCTATTTTCACATCAACCGTGCCGCCCATTTCTTTTGCAGCTTCTTCACAGCAGCGCACCATGTCGCCGATAATTTCATCCACCCGCTCTTTTTTCAGGCTGCGCGCTTCACCATAGATAACAGCTTCCGGTGTTACAATATTGGTAGCACGCCCGCCCTCAATAATCCCGATATTTGCACAGGACTCAGCATCCAGACGGCCAAGCTTCATGGACGCAACCGCTTTGGATGCCATGACTATGGCATTGATACCATTTTCCGGTTCCAGACCGGCATGCGCAGCTTTCCCATGGAAGGTAGCAGTCAAATCAATATGATATGGCGACGCCACACAGATTTCATTCGGTTTTCCTTCACTGTCAAACAGGAATGCTGCATCCACTTTTGGAAGTTCATCAAAGTTTACATGTTTTGCACCCAGAAGTCCGATTTCCTCCGACACGGTAAAAATCACCTGAATCGGTCCGTGCGCAATTTTTTCTTCCTCGATAGTTGTCACAGCCTCTAAAATGGCCGCAATCCCGGCTTTATCATCGCCGCCCAGCACGGTAGTGCCATCGGTGCGAATGATATTGCCGTCCACAATCGGTTTCACGTTATTGCCCGGCGGCACCGTATCCATGTGAGAACAGAACATTACACTCAGCCCTTCACAGCTGCCCGGTTTATACGCCAGCACATTCCCCGCATTGCCGCCAAAATCATCGCCGGCCCGGTCCTCTTTTACTTCATATCCTAACCCGCGCAGTTTCGCAGTCACATAATCTGCCACCGCACGTTCATTTTTACTTTCCGAACCAATCTGAACCAGTTCCAGAAATGTCTGAACCAGTCTGTCTCTCTGCACCATCGTCATCATCCTTTTCTGTTCACTTAAAATCTAATTTCTATTTTACCACAAATCCTGCAGGAAACCAAATAAAAACAGCATCCGGCCTTCACCAGATGCTTTACAAATCACATAGATTATTTTTAAATTTTTCCGTTTTTCTTTTTTGTTTTCTGCGCACACTATCGGCAAAGGAGATGAACATCCCATGCATTATGAAGAACGTCAGCTATTGCACAAAGCCATTCAGTTTGCCACAGAAGCCCATCAGGGACAGAAACGCAAAGGCAGCGGCCTGGATTATATCTGTCATCCGCTGGAGGTGCTGCAGATTCTCACCCAGTGCGACGCCAGCCTGCCGGTGCTGATTGCCGGTGTGCTGCACGATACCATAGAAGATACCACTGTCACCGCCCGCCAGATTCACGACACCTTTGGGCCGCAGGTGACAGCACTGGTACTGCACCACAGCGAAGACAAGGGAAAAACGTGGAAAGAACGCAAAACAGCGGCCATCCATGAGGCACAGACCGGAACACTGGACTGCAAACTGCTGATTGCCGCAGATAAAGTATCCAACCTTCGCAGCACAGCCGCCGACCACAAACGCTTGGGCGAAAACCTGTGGCAGCTGTTCAGCGCAGGCCGGGACGAAATCCGCTGGTACTATCACTCCATGCTTGACGCGTTGCAGGAGCTGAAACACCATCCTCACTCCGCCGATTTATACGCCGAAATGGAGCAGCTGTATCATGAGATTTTTACACCAGTGAAGGTATCAACAGCCACATAGAAACAAAAACGTACGGCAGCTACCTTGCTTACTGTTATCTATGTGCATATTTTAGATCAGGCAGCGCAGAATGTATATTACGAATTCTGGCTTGCGCCGAACATCGACAAAGATTGTTCATATCGTGGAAGACGAAGTCTTACAACGATGAACAATCGAGGAGATGTCCGGCATCAAACAGAAGAGTTTATACTTCTGCGCTGCCTGATAATCACATCACAGATAAACAGCAGTCATACATATCATCTTATATTTATTAGCATTTTCAGTTTTTCCCTAGTATGCTCTCTTGTAAATTTCCAGCACATCGGTCCAGTGCAGCGGCACCACACCATGGATGGTATCGCCGCCTTTCGGCGCATTTTTCGCCATAGGTTCCAGCATATCCTCTGGAATATTCAAATCCCGCAGTCTCATTGGAATGCCTAACGATGCAAAAAATTCACTTGTTTTAGCAATGGCTGCTTTCGCTGTTGACATAGCTTCGGCATTGCGGTCTAACTGCCATACATTCCAGCCGTAATCGGCAAACATCTGCACGGTATCCTCATTCAGAATATATTCCATCCACACCGGCGTTAAAATTGCCAGCCCTACACCGTGTGTCACATCAAAATAGGCACTGAGCGCATGTTCCATGGCATGCACACTCCACGGTGTGGTTTTGCCGTTTTTCAGAAGCCCGTTAATCGCCAGGCTGGACGACCACATCAGATTCGCCCGCGCTTCATAGTTTTCCGGTTCTTTCATAGCAATCGGCGCATAGTGGATACAGGTCTGCAGAATCCCTTCTGCCAGACGGTTAATCAGATAAGCGCCGTCATGCAGAGTAAAATAACTTTCAAATACATGGCTCATGATATCTGCTGTGCCGGCCGCTGTCTGACTGGCCGATACCGTATAGGTATAGGTCGGGTCCAGAATAGAGAATTTCGGAATAAAATCCGGATGCCCCACCCCGTATTTCAGATTTCGTTCGGTGTTGGTGATAACCGCCATTGGGTCCATCTCAGAACCGGTTGCTGACAAGGTCAGGATAACACCCAGCGGCAGCACATCTTTACAGAGACTGCTGTCCATCACAATGTCCCACGGGCTGCCTTCATAATGAACAGAACCGGCAACAACTTTCGCACAGTCAATACTGCTTCCGCCGCCCACTGCTAAAATCAGCTCTATGCCATGTTCCCTGCACAGTTCCACGCCGCGCACCACTGTTTCCAGCCTTGGATTCGGCTCTACTCCGGCCAGTTCCCAGTGAGAGATATGTTCCGCTGCAAATATATCCATAATCTTCTGATACAGACCATTTCGCTTGATACTGCCGCCGCCGTACACCAGCAGCACTTTACTGCCAAACCGCTTCATCTGCGGTGCCAGCCGGGCAATCTGCCCTTCTCCGAAAAATAAATCGACAGGCATATGATAATGAAAATTCTTCACTGCAATCACTCCTCTGTTTTATAGTTCTACCGTTAGTATAGCAGAAAAAATCCATGGCTGCCATACTGTTTTATTCTCTCACCCTTTCACCGCTTTCACAATATACTATAGAGAATTTACATAAGGAAGTGAGGACAGATGAGAGCTGAACCGTTGCTTGCATCGAACCATGTTTCGATGCAGTTTTTTAATCAGGACGGCGTACTGCATGTTCTGGACGATATCACCTTCGAACTGCAGCAGGGAGAAATTGCGGCGCTGCTGGGTCCGTCAGGCTGCGGTAAAAGTACCATCCTGAATATTCTTTCCGGTCTGCTGAAACCAACCGGCGGCACAGTGATTCGTACCGGACGCATCGGCTATATGTTTCAGCGGGATCACCTGCTGGACTGGAGAACCATTTACGATAACGTCTGTATCGGCCTGGAAATTCAGAATCTGCAGAAATCGCAAGAACATCTCCAGAAAGTAGAACGGCTGCTGCGCACCTACGATTTGTGGGAATTTCGAAAGCGCTATCCAACCGAATTATCCGGCGGCATGCGCCAGCGCGCCGCACTGATTCGCACGCTGGCAGTTGACCCGGATATTCTGCTGCTGGATGAACCATTTTCGGCGCTGGATTCCCAGACACGGCTTATGGTCAGCGAGGACATCGCAAAAATCATCCAGCAGGAAGAAAAAACAACACTGCTTGTAACCCACGATATCAGCGAGGCAATCAGTTTTGCCGATACCATATACACGTTAAGTCACCGCCCTGCGCGGGTGAAAAAAATCTATCGATTGCAGCTGACCACGGAACAGCCTCGCACACCGTTAACATCCCGGAAAGCTCCCGAATTCCAGCAGTACTTTAATACCATATGGGAGGAGATGATGCAGGATGCAGACACCGACAACAACTGACTCAGCCAGTCAGACGCATCAGGTCTGGCTGTTGCAGCATAAACGGGAAAAGCAGAAAATCACAGCTGTACAGATTCTGCTGCTGATTACTCTGCTGGCCGTCTGGGAGCTGGCCGCCCGCATGGGCTGGATTGACACCTTCCTGTTCAGCAGCCCGGGCGCCATTGTGGAAATCTTCTGGATTTATTTCAGCAACGGCACCATCTGGGCCCATATCGGCATTACCATGTGGGAAACGTTCGTGGGCTTCCTGATCGGTACCTTCTGCGGGATTGCCATAGCCGTGATGCTGTGGTGGTGGCCGGTACTTTCTCGTATACTGGACCCGTTTCTGGTAGTAATGAACGCACTGCCGAAAACGGCACTGGCACCTATCGTGATTGTCTGGTTCGGTGCAGGCTTAACCGGGATTATCGCTGTAGCGGTATCCATCTGTATCGTGGTAACGATTATTTCCGCCTACACCGATTTTCGCAGTGTAGATGCCGATAAAATCCGCATGCTGGAAAGTTTCGGCGCCACCAAAGGGCAGATTCTGCGCAAGCTGGTTCTGCCGGCCAATCGGGATAATATGCTGAGTCTGGCAAAAATCAATATGGGGTTATGCCTGATTGGCGTGATTGTAGGGGAATTTCTGGTTTCCCGCAGCGGCATCGGATATCTGATTGTATACGGCAGTCAGGTATTCCGCCTGGATCTGGTGATGATGGGCGTAGTGATTCTGGCTGTATGTGCATGGATTTTAAACAGCCTGATTAATCTACTGGAACGTCACATAAAAAAATCTTAGGAGGTATAGTTGTGAAAAGTATGAAAAAAACAAAAAAACTGGTGGCAGGACTGCTGTGCACTGCAATGGTATTATTTACAGGCTGCAGTACAGCAGAAAATTCCGAACAGGAAGTACAGAAAATCACAGTAGGTGAGGTTGCTCATTCTATTTTCTATGCACCTGGCTATGCAGCAATGAGTTTAGGCTATTTTGAAGAAGAAGGCCTGGAAGTAGATTTGATTAATCTGCAGGGCGCCGATAAGGTTATGTCGGCTCTGATTTCGGATGAGATTCAGGTTGGTTTGATGGGGCCGGAGGCATCTGTGTATGTGGCCAATCAGAAATTAGAAGATTACGCCATCAACTTTGCGCAGCTGACCCAGCGCGACGGCAGCTTTCTGGTAGGCCGCGAGCCGATGGAAAATTTTTCGCTGGAACAGCTGAGCCAGCTGGAACGGGCTGAAATCATCGGTGGTCGTGCAGGCGGCATGCCAGAGATGACACTGGAATATGTACTGAAAACAAACGGGCTGGACATCGGGGTGGATAACAGCAGCAAAACCGTAAATGTACGTACCGATATCCAGTTTGCAGCCATGGGCGGCAGCTTTGTCAGCGGCGAAGGTGATTTTGTAACTCTGTTTGAGCCGACGGCAACCCAGTTTGAGCGGGAAGGCAAAGGCTATATCTTAACGGCCATCGGCGCCCACTCCGGCAATATTCCGTTTACGGCATACTCGGCGACAAAATCCTACATGGAAGCCAACCCGGATGTGATTCAGAAATTCACCAATGCTGTTTATAAAGGCCAGCTGTTTGTCGCACAGAACAGCGCAGAAGACATTGCTCCGTTACTGCAGCCATACTTTGAGGATATCTCTCTGGAAGATATGGTTACGGTTGTACAGCGCTACAAAGACATTGAAGCATGGGATACCACACCAGTACTGGAACCGGAAGCACTGGAAAAACTGATGGATGTCATGGCACTGGCCGGTCAGCTGGAACAGCGCGCCGACTATGACACCATTGTTAATACAGAATTTGCGCAGAGAGCTGTTGAGACTGTGACATTTGATGCAAAATAGGTTTGGCAATACGTACGGCAGCTGCCTTGCTTACCCCGCTAAAGCCGGGCATCTGCTTGTCTGTCCAGCGCGATTCGGACTAACGTCCATCGCGCGTTGGACAGAACTACGCATCTGCTCCGTTTTAATGCGGACGAATCAGCAATGGCAGCTGCCTTCCGTTATCATAGTGCAAAATACTAGTTATTTCTGCGCTGCCGTATATTGCTTCTCCTCTAACAAAAAGACTGCTTCTTTTCAGAAACAGTCTTTGCATACTTATAAACACCCGTGTTCATCGTCGCACTGTAAATCTTCCTGATCGATAATCAGCAGATTGTCTTTCTGCAGGGCGGCAATTGCTTTTGCTTCATCATCTACGCGGAACGCACGGTAAGCCATGCCTTTTTCACGGCCAGTGAACGCGTAGGTATATTTTACATTGACCCCAGCAGCGGTAAAGCTGTTCAGCACTTCATATAACCCGCCGGCACGGTCCGGAATCCCAACAGCCAGCACAGTGGTAACAGATGTTACATAACCGGCTTTCCCCAGCGCTTCTTTTGTGCTGTCAAAATCATCTACAATTACCCGGGCAATACTGAAATCCGGCGCTTCCGCGATGGAAAATGCCCGAATATCAATATTATTCTCCTGCAGTACTTTGGTAAACTGCATCAACCCGTCGGTTGTGGTCTCCAAGAATACGGAAATCTGTTTTACTGACATGATGATATCCTCCTCGTTGTGTTTTTACCTCTGCCCTTATCATACCATCAATTCGCCATTATGCAAGAAAAATTATCCGATTTCAAGCAAAAAAATATCACCCTGCGTGCGGCAGGAATCTCAAACTGAGATTCTTCGCCTGCAGCTCAGAATGACATAGCGCGTTCTTTCCAGATATCGAGTTTCCATTTTACAACTCACTCAAGTTATCCAGCATAGAAATCAGCTCATCCTGCGAATAATACTCATATACCCCGGCATCCAGTTCCAGACGCTGTTCGGGGCTCAGCCTGCTTACCTGCACATCGGTCACCAGAAAGGCACCGGCTGCATTGCCCACTGCACTGGGACCAAAATAAACAGCAATATACTGACCGCTCTCGTTGACCCCTAAATGATATACCTTCTGATGGATGGCACACAATCCGCGGATATTCCGGCAGATTGTGACCACATTGCCGTCACGCTCGGTGATGGTCCAGTCGGGCATCGGATAGCGGGTCATCAGTTCGCTGAGGGATAAATCTTTCAGCATAGCTTCTGTGGCTTCGTCTCCAGGCTGTGAAACGGCTTCACAATCTAATTCGTAAAGCTCACAAAGCTCGTACCGTTCCTCCCATTGAAACTGACGCGGTTTCTGCGGCTCGGTATCGGCTGATACAATCGGCTGTTCCGGCAGATTGTACCGTTCTTCATAAACTTCATTGAGCAGAAAACCCATGGCCGCTGAAAATGTGAACAGCAGGCAGGCCGCTGCCAGATAAAATGATTTTTTATGTGGTGTTTCCATAGCTATCAGTCCATCCTTCCAAATCGTATGGTTGTTCCTGATTACTATGCCCACATATTTCTGCAATTATACAAATCTTTCTAATTTCTCATCTAAAATCCAAAAGTCCGCGGTCAGATTCACAATACCAGGATTGGCTGTCATCTCATCGAGAAAGCCCAGAATCTGTGTGATAGTCTCTTCCTCCTGCACCGGAACCAGATCCCGCGGCACCAGAACATTGCCCGCCCAAACCAGCGGAATGTCCTCCAGATCCAGAATATCGATGACAGACTGCAATTTCGCGGATTTCACCACAATCTCCATCAGGTCGCCGTCATCAAAGCGCACATCATCCGCACCAGCACCGATGCCTTCCAGCACCAGCGTATTTTCATCCACGCCGCTCTGGTATTTGCTCACCAGAATCTGCCCCCGCTTCTGAAACATCCACTCCACGCGCTGCCCGTACTTTCCGCCATGACGGGCAAAACAGTCAGCCAGCTTTGCTTCGTCCAATCCCGGCAATCCATAAAAAATAAAGGATGTGTGTCCCGGCCCCATGCCCTGATACAGCACCAGGTCATCTGCTCCACTGTTCCGATAAACACATCGTTTTATCCAGCCTGTGTAATCTGCCATCTTCTCTCACCTGCATTTCAAATGAACTGTTCTTGTTATATCACGATAAAATTTTTATGCTGTGCCGTATGGCACACTGTTTTTTCCGCTGATGCATGGTAACGGCACAATCCAGAAAGAATAACTGAAACAGCGTCTTCCATCCAGATAGTTTTCCTGTTGCACGCAGCATTGCATCCAGCAGCGGCTGGATACAGCGCACCACCACCTGTGCCAGTATCACCCAGCACAATGCAAATTTCAGACAGATTCGTCCATCCATCTGCATAAACTCCTTGCTGTAATCCCAGTATTTTAACGCGTATCGGCGTTCCAGCCACAAAGCACTGATGTATTCCACCAGAAGCGGCAGCAGCCAGCAGTTGCAGGCAAAATGCCGCCTGTCATATTTATAGCTGCCTGCCAGCAGCACACCGCCGAAACCGTACATGGGCTTGACCGGCCCGTGAAGAAAATTAGGCTTGCGGAAGGTTCCCGCTTTTACACGGTTAAACAAACCTTCCAGAATCCAGCCTAAAAAACTGTAAATCAAAAAACATTGTCCTGTCTGCCGCAGCATATCATACCCTCCTTTTTTTCAGTCAGGTTTAGCATGGGACAGGCAGAACAACTTTATTCGTTCTGCTCTGTATATACGGGCAGTTTTTTATACCAGATATGCCGATGTTTATCAGGCCAGAAGACTGCTAATACCGTATAAATTTCAAGACGACCCAGCAGCATCAGTGCACTGCACAGCCATTTGGCCGCAACAGGTGCCGATGAGAACGATTCGGTTGGCCCCCACGCACCGATTGCAGGACCAACACCGCCCAGACATGCCAGCGCACAAGTCAGCGCATCCAGCAAGCCGGCACCCATACAGCACAGCAGCAGCGTTGAAACCAGAACCAGTGCCACAAACAGATAAAAGAAGGTAGTGACACTATGCATCGTCTGCTCTGGCAGATTTTTTTCACTGGATTTCAAGGTACGCACCAGCCGCGGATGTAAAAAGCGCTGCACTTCCCTTCTTGCCTGCTGCATTAAAATAATATGACGGTCAATTTTAAAACCGCAGGTGGTTGAACCGGCGCAGGCACCGGAAAACATTAAAATAATCAGCACAACCTGTGCGGCCGGCACCCACTGTTCATAATCAAAACACACAAAACCAGTGGTTGTTAAAACAGATGTCACATGAAAAGCACTGTGCCGCACCGCCGTCAGCACATCATAGCTGTACTGCGGCAGAATATCAATGGTCACAAGCAGCACCGCAGCCAGCACCACGCAGGTATAGACCCGAAACTCATGGCTTCTCCAGAAATATTTTAAGGAACAGTTCCGGAATGCCAGAAACAGCAGCGTATAGTTAATCCCTGCCATATACATAGAGGCCGTAATCCCCCATTCCAGCACCGGATTCCCGTAGGCACCGATACTGAGATTCCGCGTGGAAAAACCTCCGGTTGCCACAATCGAGAAAGCGTGATTTACTGCATCGAACAGCCCCATACCGCAAAGCAGCAGCAGAAAACCGGTAATGGCTGTATTGAAAATATAAAGCGTCCATAAACTGCGGGCACTATCCGCGATTTTCGGATGCAGCTTATCTTTCACCGGCCCCGCCGCCTCCGCTTTAAAAATCTGCATGGCACCGGCCCCCAGATTGGACAGTAGTGCCACGAACAGCACAATAATCCCCATGCCGCCCAGCCAGTGGGTCACGCTGCGCCACATCAGAATGGCGCGAGGCGCACCTTCAATATCATCCAGCACAGATGCACCCACCGTGGCAAAGCCAGACATCGCTTCAAAAAATGCATCGGTTACATTGTCAAAGGTACCTGCCATAAGATACGGAATCATACCCAGCAGTGCAGCCAGAATCCAGCCATAGGTTACAATAGCGGCACCGTCACGCACCTGCAGATGCACCTCCTTCCTGCCCGGATGAAACGCCTTCATCATCAGAAAGCCCAGACCCAGCGTAACAGGCAGCATCAGCAGAAATACCCACCAACAGGATTCTCCGTAGAACCATGCGGTCAGCAGCGGAAATATCATACTGCACGCCACAATCATCAGCAGTTTGCCAATATTATGCCACACAACATTTCCTTTTCGTCGTTTTTTCATTATTTTTCCCTCACCATAGGTTCCAGAATCGCATTTTCTTCTAGAGATTCCAGCATTGTTTCCTGTTTTTTGTGTTTCCGTTTCTGGAACGGTGATCGGAATAATACCAGCACCGTATAAATTTCAAGACGGCCCAGCAGCATCAGAAAACTTAAAATCCATTTCGCGCCGACAGGAGCACTGGAATAGGACTCCATCGGTCCCCAGGCACCCAGTGCCGGCCCTACACCGCCTAAACAGCTCATAACAGCTGTCAGCGAATCCAGCATACCGCCGCCCAGCATGCATACCAGATAGGTGCCAATCACGATCAGAAACAGATAAATATAAAAAAAGGTCATCACACTCAGCACCACATCATCATCCACCAGCTGATTATTGGATTTCAGGCGGGTCACCATACGCGGATGCAGAAACCGGCGAATTTCCTGTACCGCCTTCTGTGCCAGAATCACATGACGGTCAATTTTAATCCCGCCGGTGGTAGAGCCAGCACAGGCACCGCACAGCATCAGCAGCATCAGAATAAACTGCGCCGGCAGAGCCCACTGCTCAAAGTCGCAGGTGATAAAACCGGTAGTCGTTAAAATGGATACCACCTGGAATGCTGCATGCCGAAACGCCAGCGGCAGATTATAGTGATAGCCCGGTGCAATAAACCACAACACAGCCACAGTTGCAATCACCACTACGGCTGCATATACTTTCAGTTCCAGACTATGCACAAAACAACGCAGACTTCTGGTACGCAGCGCATAGAAATACAGGGAATAATTAATCCCTGCCACAAACATTGAAAATACAGTCACCCAGTCAATCAGCGCATTATGATAATGACCGATGCTGAGCACTTTTGTAGAAAAACCGCCGGTAGAAATGACGGAAAAACCATGATTGACTGCATCAAACAGCCCCATACCAGCCAGACAATATAAGGAAATCACAATCATTGTGGTAATCATATAAATACACCACAATACACGAGCAGTCTCCATAATTTTCGGCTCCAGTTTGCTCTGCACCGGCCCGGAAGACTCCGCTTTAAAAATCTGCATGGCACCAGTTCCATGCCCTGCCATCAGCGCCACAAACAGCACCAGAATTCCCATACCGCCCAGCCAGTGGGTCAAGCTGCGCCACAATAACACACACTGCGGTGTTCCCTCAATATCATCCAGCACAGAAGCGCCAACTGTGGTGAACCCGGACATGGTTTCAAAAAAGGCATCGGTCACGTTGTGAAACGTGCCTGTTAAGAGATATGGCACCATGGCAAACAGCGTTACGACAATCCAGCCATAGGTTACCAGCGCATAGCCATCACGCAGGCTGATTCGTTTTTTCTTCGTTCTCTGACGGGTTGCCATGTGAAGCAGCAGCCCAATGAAAATGGTTGCCAAAGCCGACTGACCGAACGCCTTATATTCTGCTTCGCGGAAATAAAGTCCAGCTGCCATTGGAAGCAGCATGCTGACACCAACAATCACCAGCAGACTGCCGATATTGCTCCAAACATAGCGTTTTCCCACGGATTATCCCTCCATTCGAAGGAAATGTTCAACCTTTCGCACGGCTGCCGCAGCAGCAAAAATAATAATACGATCGCCCGGCATCAGCACATCATTCCCGGACGGAATCACCGCATCATTGTTGCGGAACATCGCACCGATCAGAATCCCTTTCGGCAGCCCCAGATCCTTGATTGGCCTGTTAATCATCCGCCGCATATGAGCATTCAGAATAATTTCATACACTTCCGCCGACCCCTGCTCCAGCACATTGATAGACAAAAACTCGCTATTGCGAACAAAGCGCAGCACAGCCTCCGCTGTCAGCAGACGGGGACTAATGGCAATATCAATGCCGACCGCTTCGATTAACGGCAGATAGTCAGACCGGCGCACCTGGGCAATGGTTTTTTTCGCCCCCAGCCGCTTCGCCATCAGCGACACCAGAATATTCAGCTTGTCGTCCTCTGTTAAAGCAACAAACAGGTCTGTATCCTGCACGCCCTCATCCTGCAGCAGGTCAATATCACTGCCGTCGCCGTTTAAAATGATGGCTTCCTCCAGCTGCCCTGCCAGATGCTTACAGTGTTTATAATCTTTTTCAATAATTTTTACTTCCAGGCCCCGTTTTTCCAGCAGCTGTGCCAGATAAAAAGCCACACGGCTGCCGCCTACCAGCATCACAGAATGCACCACGCGACGCTGGAACCCCAGCACTTTCTCCACTTCCCGCATCTGGTCCGTACGGGCAATTAAAAACACACGATCCCCCGGCAGAATCTGGTCATCCCCGCGGGGAATAATGAGCGTATCCTCGCGCAGAATTGCCGCAACCAGAAAATGATGCAGCCCGCGTAAATCCTTCAGCGCGAATCCTGCAGACGGATTGTCCTTGTCAATCTGCAGCTCCAGCAGCGTGATTTTACCCTTGGCATAATAGTTTACATCCACCGCTTCCGGCACCGAAATAATTTTTGCAATTTCAGCCGCCGCAACACGCTCCGGATTAATCATCAGGTCAATATTTAAAGCCGGATTGGATGCCAGCTTATTGTTGCGGTCATACTCCGGTTTGCGCACACGGGCTACCGTTTTCTTCACCCCGTACTGACCGGCCAGCATGCAGGACATCATGTTTAACTCATCGTTCTCCGTCACCGCAATCAGTAAATCCGCATGTTCAATATCAATGCTTTCCAGGAGGCGGGAATCGGCCCCGTTACCCAGCATCACCTGCACATCCAGATTTTCCTCCACAACCTGCTTGCGTTCTTCATCCTTCTCAATGACATACACATCATGCCCCTCGCGAGACAGCGTTTCTGCAATGTTATATCCAATTTTCCCTGCACCAATAATCACAGCCTGCATTCCGCTTCACCCTCCCGGTGTTCCAATCCTCTGGCATCTGCGCCATTCTATCGTCATAGATGATTCTATTATACCATCTTCCATTTGACTTGCAACAGAAGAAACTGCAAAGACCGATAGAAACAAATCATAGAAACAAAAAAAGACAACCTCTTTCGAAGTTGTCTTTATCAATCTCAATATAACTTACCATCCTGATTTCTATTCCACTTTCAGATGTTCTGACAAATTCACAATTTTCAGTTGTTCGCTATCATATACATAGAGCACACCATCCGGTGTCAGAAACGGAGTGCCGTCAATATAATCATGCACTTTATGCAGTTTCATCTGATTGTCGATATAAAAATACCCATCATTAACTGGAGATACTTTGTAACTATAATACTCCGGCTTTTTCAAATCGTTTTCATCACCAAAATAAAGCGCCCGTACATACAGTTTATCGTTCGCCACACCAATCACTTCCAGACTGGTATAATCTTCATACTGGTTATTCAAGATAACTTCCTCACCTGTCATTTTGTCAATACGTATAATCGTACTTAATCCATTATTCCAGCGGCTCACAACATTTCGTCCGCCGGAGCATGCATAATACGCATCAGAAGTCTCATAAAACGCCTGCGGGTAATCGGCAGAATTCCAGGATGCAATGCGTTTTACACTGTCTCCCTGCTGTAAAAATACATACTGTTCTTTTGGGGTATATGGTGCAGGCTGCATAGTATATAGAACCGTTACACCAAACATACTGGCAGTCTGTGCCGGATAAGAATATGCGTACACTCTGGAATTATCGTCAGACACACGATTCTGTATCGCATTTCCTTTGTAATACAAGGTACCATCTTTGACTGCAAAATCTTGTGAAACATCAATACGCTTATGGGCAGTCCATTCTTCCGTCATTTTTTCATCGCCAGTAAGCGTTAATTTATCTGTAGAAAAGTCTAACTGGTAAATACTATATTTTTCTCCTGCCAGTTTATATCCTGTATCCCCGTCAGCCGTCTGGTAAGGCTCATAAATCCGATTGTATTTCTGAAACAATGCATAATCATCCTCCATCTTCACCAGATAACTGTAGCCAGATGAATTGCTATGACTGTTTACGGCAAGGCCATTCTTTGCATCCCAGGCAATCTTCCAGTTGAATTCATCATTAGCATATTGCCAGGTTAATGGAAAATAGGTAACACCGCGGAAATTCAGCAGAGGATATTTTTCCTTGCTGTTATCAATGGCAAAACCATTTACAGAAATTGAATAGGTCGGAATTGTTGCTTTGTAGGTTTTGTTTAAGCTGTTACTGGCTGTCATTTTGTCTTTTTCTGTGCTGTGCGGTTCCTGATGCTGCACAATATATAAGCCTTTTTCAGCCGACCAGCCTGTAGTCAGGCCTAACTCTCTTGTCAGATAATATGTCATAGGAAAATAGGTTATATCTTTATAAACCAGTAACGGATACTCTGCATGTCTGTTATCGTATACCGTATCATTCAGTTCCACAGGAAATGTCGGAATCTTTACATCAACATTCTGTGCAGCATGAGCGGCACTGCCGCCGCAAAAAATCAGCGATGCAGATAATACAATGGATGTAAGTACTTTTGTTTTCATAATGGCCTCCTGTCAGATATTATTTTATCATTTACCATTTTATTATATCATACGCCAAAATAAAAATCATTCTTTTTGCACAAAAAGCAATCTGGTATCTCTTCCACTTCTTCTACCGTTGTGCCATCCGCTAAATGCGAAATATGCGTAGCTGTTGCCGTTTCCACGAAAGTTTCTCTCTCATTTTTCATCATATACCGGCTCCTTTTTATTCATCGTTTCTCACAAGCAGACAAGCTGGCGTATCTTCATAATTCCCGAAAAATTCATTCAGCACCGCTGCATTAAGATGTTCTAATGAAACATTCTTATACCGTGTTGCTTCTTTATAAGGCTTATCCGTATGCAACCCCTGAAAAAGATACCATAATTCAATTTCATTGCACTTCTGCATGTATTCCCGAATATATCGAAGCAACCCTTCCGCTTTCGCTTCCGTATCAATCCACCAGATTTCTGCACAGAAAGCCTTATCTGTGTCTCTCATGTCCTGTGAATCCTTTTCAAAAGGCTGAATAGAAAAACCTGATTCATCGTGTCCATCCAGATGTAAAAGAACACGCTGATCGCTGGTATATTTTTTATGCCATCCCGGCAAAGCAATCCCTTTTTCCAAAGCTTCTCCAATGGTGATATCCAGAAGATATTCGTTTTCTTTTTCCTTAAACGGTACATTACTTGTCATATACTGAATCCATGTCATATGCAGTCATACCTCCTGCCACACATATAATGTACGATTGCTCTCTTGCAAAATAGTATCATAAAGCAGGAGAACCGGTCAATAATATTTCACTTATTTAGAATTGCAGAATCACAGCAACAAAAAAAGACAACCTCTTTCGAAGTTGTCTTCTTGAGAGCCGGTGATGGGACTCGAACCCGCGACCTGCTGATTACAAATCAGCTGCTCTGCCAATTGAGCTACACCGGCATAAAAAAAATGGGAGTTGACGGGATCGAACCGCCGACATTCTGCTTGTAAGGCAGACGCTCTCCCAGCTGAGCTAAACTCCCAAATGAATGACATGTACGGGATTCGAACCCGTGAATGCCAGCGTGAAAGGCTGGTGAGTTAAGCCCCTTCTCCAACATGCCACATTCATTCATTTGCGTCACCGTCAGGCGACTTTGATATAATAACATCTTTGCAGAAAAGTGTCAATACTTTTTTAAAAAAATTTTAAAATTTTTCAGATATCAGCTGCAGCTGGTGTTTCCTTGAAGAAACCGAGATGTTTCTCCAATTATTGATTATTTTGAGCACTCTTTCAATGCCTTGTTTTCCATGCGCTTTTTCCTACATATTTTACCCGACTCAATGATATCCCGGCGGTGACATACTGTCGTAACCAGATCCATAAGAGTCCTCCATTAGCGTTACTGTACAGCACTATATCTGGCATTACTGTACAGGTAGTTGAGCATATTATCTCATGAGATCTTTTATAATGTAAGGCACTCTTTTATTGAGCGCTTACGAACGCTTACTTTCCGGCGGTGACAATACCTAATGAAATCGGCCCCGAAAATCACTTTTCGGGGCCGATTCACTAATTCTTTTTGCAGATATCTTCATTTTACAGGCAAGTATTGTCGATGACTTCACTGTATACTTCTTCACCATTTGTCAGGATTACTTTCACTTTGTAATAGTAAGTTCTTCCAGCAATTGCGGAGGTATTCGTATAAGTGTTACCTTGGGTTGTAAACATTTTTACATAATCGCCATCAACTGCAGTAGAACGATATACTTCATAAGAAGCTGCACCTGCGATATCCGCCCACCTCAGGGTTGGTTTGCCTGCGTTATTGTGACCGGCTGTAATATCAAATACCACACCAGGAATGATACAGGTATTGCTTACCACATCACTAACTACTTCTTCACCATTCGTCAGAATTACTTTTACTTTGTAATAATAAGTATTCCCGGCAACTGCAGAAGTGTTGGTGTAGCTAGTACCTTTTGTTGTAAATGTTTTTACAAAGTCACCGTCAGCTGCAGTAGAACGATATACTTCATAGGATGCTGCTCCTGTGACATTGTTCCACTTCAGGGTCGGTTTCCCTGCATCATTATGACCCGTTGTAAGTTCAAAAACTACTTCAGGAACAATATAGGTGTTGCTTACCGCTTCACTGTATACTTCTTTGCCATCTGCTAAAACAGCTTTTACATAATAGTAATAGGTTTTGC